>DATHMA010000231.1:0-10901 GCA_035487555.1 Bradyrhizobium sp.
CGCCATCGGCAACCGCCGTTTCCACCGCCGCCAGCACCACGGCGTCGGCATCGCCCCGCAGCGTGAGCCCGCTTGCATCGGCAAGCGGCAGCGCGATGGCAGCGCCAGAGAGACCTTCGATCGGCGTGTCCTTGCGAACAACGGCACCGTTCGCCGTCAAGCGGTTGAAGTGGCGCCCCCGCGCGGTGAAGCTCGTTCCGCTGCCGGTCTGATCGGCGCCGACGACGATGGTCTTGAGCCCGGGGCCGAGCAGCGAATGGGCGAGCGCGAGTGCGTGAAGCTGCGAGTCGGTGCCGGAGGGCGAAAACACCACATCGACTGCCTTCGACGGCAGGGAAAGATACGACTTCAACTCCTCGCGCATCTCCTCCATGCGCGTCTCCAGCGCCTCTTCGAGGCCGACTGCGATCGCGAGCCGCATCAGCTCCTCGCGCGCAAGGCCGGCGCGCTCATAGCCGCGTTCGGAGATGGTGGAAGCCGTGCTCGAGGCAAAGCTGAGCGTCTGCGGCAGCGGCGATGCTCCGCAGCCATAATCATTGAGGCGGCTGATCGGGTCGAGCGTCAGCCGGGGATCGCCACCACAGGCCAGGAGATCATCCAGCGTCGCAAAGAGATCGCGCAGGCTGCCGTTGAACGCCGGGAACCCGGGAGCCTCCAGGAGCGTCAAACGGGGCGCGGCGAAGGTCATGGGTGCTCTTCTTCAGGCTGCGTCGGCCGCGTTCGGCGCGGAAGCGAATTGCGAGGCGATATCGCCGTGGAACACCGACGGCCCGACATGGTCGAGGCGGCTGTCGAGATCGGCCCAGATCTCCCCGCCGATGTCGGTCCAGCGCTTGCAGAACGCAAAATCCTCGCTGAGATAGGTGCCGGTGGCCGGATCGATCATGCATTCGAACAGCGCAAAGCGGTTCGGGCTTCCGGCCAGCGCATCACGCGAGTGTTCGCGCTGGAACTGCAGCGGCGCGTAAGGAGGATGCGCGCACATTTTTTCCAGCACCTGGCGGCGGATCATCAGGAAGCCAGTGCCGGCATAGCGCACCCGGGTGAAGCCGTTGACGACTTTCACCTCATCGGGATTGTCGATCTCGAGCACGTAGTCGAGCGAGCTCGCGGCGAGGTCCGTCCGGCCCGCGGCCATCGCGCGCCTGGCCTTCTCCCAGTTGACCCGCTTGATCGGATAGCAGCCGGCAACGACGTCGGCGCCGGATTCGATCAGGCGGAACACCTGGTCGGGCGTAAATCCGATGTCGGCATCGATGAAGAGAAGATGGGTGGCGGCGGGATCGTCAAGGAACAGCGTGACCAGGTTCGCCCGCGCCCGCGTGATCAAGGCATCGCCGTCGCGCAAATGCACCTTGAGCTGGACATTCGACATCGAATGCACTGCCCGCTGCAACGCGAACAGCGAGCTGGCATAGATGCTCGAGACCTGCCCTCCGAAGCAGGGCGTGGCGACCACAAGATGAAACTGTTCGGTCATGAGATTGGCTCCGAAGCGGCTAGGCGACGCCTGACTTCTGACCAATTAGTAAATAGACGTGGTTAACGAAAACCTAACGCGGCCCCTCCCCCCGTTAACCCGCCGGCAGGAACTTGGTCAGGCTGAGCTGGGAGAGCATCGACGTGGTCTGGTAGGACGCCTGCAGGCTGTTCTGCAACGCCAGGAGCTCGCTCGCGACCTCGCTCTGGTTGATGCCCTCGGTCGAGGTAACGAGGTTTTGCAGCGCCGTCTGGGTCTGGGTCTGGCGCGACTGGGCGTCCTGCATCGCGGTCTGGGCCGTGGCGAAATCGGTCTGGATGTCGGAGATCGTCTGGGAACCCGGCGCCGGCGTCAGATTGGCCGCGATGCGCTGGCTGAGGGCAGCAGACGCTCCCGCCGAATTCGTGCCGGTCGGCGAAAACGTCACCGCCGCATAGGTTGCGACTGACTGCAGCGCCTGGCGGATCGCCTGCTCATTGGCCTGAGCGCCGAATTGCACCGTCTCCGAGGAATCGATGCGCACCGTGGCAGTCGAGCGCGCCGAGCCGGGCCCGGAATTGCCGGTGTACCATTGCACGGTGTTGGCCGAGCCATTGGTGAGCTGGGTTGCCCCGGACAACGGCGAGCCGGAGACCCGCAGTGGCGGCTGCTGCGCCGTCACGGTGGACCCGCTCGGAAAGCCCAGCGCAGCGATCGCGCTCGCAGGCGAGGTCGAGATCGCGAACGTCGACGCGTTGGGCGTGTTGATGGTGACGACGCCGCCATGCACCGTCGAGGGCGTGGTGGTGCCGGTGATCGAATCGATCTTCGACAGCAACGTCTGCACGCTGGCGGTGGTGCTGATCTGGTTGGGGCTGGTCGGGCTGCCGGTGACGAAAGTCAGCGTCGTGCCGTTGACCGTCATCGTGTCGCCGGCCGCGAATCCTGGCGACAGCGAGTCGCTTCCGGACGTGCCGGACAACGCAGTCGCCCCCGTGATGGGCGCCGGCGGAACGGCCTGGTTATTGACCGCTGAGGTCCCCATCGCCGAGCTGTCGGTGTTGAAGAAATTGTCGCCGGCTTGGACCGCGGAGGCCGCCACCAGCGAGGTGTTGGCAAGTGTCGAGATCGCCGAGGTCAAGGCGGTACTGAAATTGGCCGCGGTGTCGGACGGCGTCGCGCCGATGGCGAAACTGCCGGCCGGCACCGGATTGGCACTGGTCGCCGTCAAGGTGATGGAATCGGTGGTGCCGTCGGGCTCGTTGAACTTGACGCTGAACGTATCGCCGGAGGCGGGCTGGCCGTTCTTGAAATCCACCGAGACCGACGCCGGCGAGCCGGACGGGCCACTCACCACGCCCGCCACCTGCGAGGTGGTAGAGATCGCGTTCAGTTTCAGACCGAACTGCGAGAGCGCGGAATCTTCGGAAAGCGTCGTCAATGTCGACGATGCCGGCAGGGTCGGCGGCGGTATTGCCGGCGCCGGCGGAGTGACGGTGACCCGGCCCATGCCGTTGGCGCCGAGGTCGGCCTGCTGGCGCTCGGAAATCACCTGCTTCAGGCCGGCCTGGGTCGAGGTGCCGTTGAGGATGTCGTCGGCGGAGGCGACCGCCTGGGTGTTGATGGCCGAGCCCGAGAACAGATAGCGGGTGCCGACCTGGGTGTTGAGCATGCCGACGAGCGCCGAGAACTCGGACGTCGCGTTCTGCTGGCCGATGGTCTGGCCGGTGGAGGTCAGGTTCTGCGGCGAGGAAGACGCTTCGCTTTGTACGTCGCCGATGGTCGTCGACAACGACTGCAGCACGGTGTTGGCCGAGTTGATGTCGGTATTGACGTTGGTCATCGTGGTCGAGAAGGCGGAGATGTTGGCGAGCTGCGAGCGCGCCGCGATCGCAAAGCCCTCGTTGACGCCCATGCCGGCGTAGTTGGTCGACTTGACCCCGGTCGACAGCTCCGTCGACAGGTTCGAGAGCTGATTGGAGAGGTTCTGAACGGAAAGGCCGAGCAGAGAATTGGCGTAGTTGATGCTGCTGATTGACATTTACGCGCCCTATACTTGTGCCTGCAGCAACGTCTGCATCATGCTTTGAACCACCGACATGATGTGAGCATTGGCTGCGTAGGTGTTCTGCACCTGGATCAGGTTGGACATTTCGGTGTCGATGTTGGGTTTGGCAGTCGAATCGAATTTCTGCTGCAGCGTGTTGACGACCACCGCCTGCCCCTGCTGCAACTGCGTGGCGAGCGTCGAGGCGTTGCCCTGCTGGCTGATGAAGGATTGCAGGTAGTTCGAGAGCGTGCTCTTGAACGGCTGCGCAGCGGAGCCGAGCCCGGTCGACGGCGAATAGCTGAAGGACGCCGACGTCAGCTGCGTGAACATGAAGTCCGAGCGCGTATTGTCGCCGGCCGCGGTCGAAGAACCCTGGTAGTTGCTGAGGATCGACGGGTTATTGAGGACCGCGGGGTTGATGGTGATACGGCCGGCAAGGCCCGTCATCTCATTGCCAGCCGCGGTGTACTGGCCGGTGTAGGCCGTCCCCGCATCGGTGAACAACGCGAACTGCGGGACGCCGCTTGCCGTCGCCGTGTTGGTGGTTGTCGACGAGACCGCGTTGACCGTCACCCCGCTCGATGCCGAGGTGATGCTCAACGTCTGCGCCGATCCGGATCCGGAGAGCGAGAAGTTCAGGCCGCTTGGGCCCAGCGCCGTGGCGAGCTGCGTCGCGAGATCGGGCGAAGTGGACGAGAAGTTCGCGCCGACCAGTAGCGGATTGGCACCGGCGGCGTTCTTCAGCGGCAGCGCATTAGGATCGGTCACATTGACGATCGAAATCTGGTGCTGCGTACCCGCCCCGTCCGTATAGGTCAGGTTGATCGTATTGCCCGGCAGCACGTTCGAAGTGCCGACGCTGAACCCGGCCGCCGGAGTGGTGACGGCAGTGCCCGCGGTGGTCACGTCCGACAGCGACGAGCACATTGTCGCCGCCATCTGATCGATCTGGGTCTGCGCCTGCGGCAGTGTCTGGTCGCGAAGCTTGAGGTCGGCCGCGATCTGGCCCGAGGAAAGCAGGTTGTTGGCGACGACGTCGACCGCGGCACCATTCGGCAGCTTGAGGTTCAGCGTGCCGACGCCGTTCTGCGATGGATTGGTGCTGTAGAGGTCGGTCGCGTTCAGCGAGCCCGGCGCGGTGTAGGTGAAGCTCGAAGCCAGGCCCGCACCGACGAGCTGCATCCCTGAATTGGTGAAGATGTTGGTCTGATTCGAGGAGTCCGTAGTGACCTTGATGTCGACCAGCTTCGACAGATCGCTGATGGCGCTATCTCGCTGGTCCATCAGCGTCGCCGCGAGCGGATCGTTCGAGCTGAGCCCCTGGAGCTGGGTGTTGATCTGTGCGATCGTGCTCATATCGGCGTTGGCCTGGTTGGCCGAATTGCCGATATCCTGCTCGACATTGGAGCGCAGCGACTGGATACCTTGCGTAGTCGTGTTGAGCTGGCCCGCAAGCGTCTGCGCCGCCGATAAGGCGACGGCTTGCGCCGAGGAATCGCTCGGATTGTTCGACAGCGATTGCAGCGCGGTGGTGAAGTTGCTGAGCGAAGTTTCCAGCGTGCCCTCGCCGCCCGGCGTGCCGTAGACGCTCTGCAACTGCGAAAGGATGTTCGAGATCTGGTCGGCATAGGCGCCGCCCGACGTTTCCGTGCGCAACTGGTTCTGCACGAACGTATCGAGCTGGCGGTTGACGCCGGTGACCATGACCGACGAGCCGGTGGTACCGCTCGCGACCTCGATCTGGGTCGGACTCTGGTCGACATAGCCAGGCGTATTCGCGTTGGCGACGTTCGACGAGATGATCGACAGCGCCGCCTGATTGGCGCGGATGCCGGCCATTGCCGTGGCAAGGGAGGAACTCAAACCCATGCTATCTGCCCGCCTTTACTGATTCACTCCGTGCCGCGCCACCTAGCGCAGCACAGCCAGAAGCGACTGGACCATGTCGTTGGCCGTGGTGATCACCTTGGTGTTGGCCGAATAGGCCTGCTGCGTCACGATCAGCTTGGTGAACTCGTCGGCGATGTCGGTGTTCGACCCTTCCAGCGACGATCCGGAGATGGTGCCGGAGGCACCGATGATCGCCGGGCCCGACTGATCGGTCGCCTCATAGGCGCCGCCATCGAGCGCCTTGAGGTAGTTGGTGCCGTTGAAGTGCGACAGCGTCACCGCGGCGAGGTCGATGTTCTGGCCGTTGGAGAAGGTGCCGACCACGATGCCGCTGTTGTTGATGGCAACCGACTGGAGCTGGCCGGCGGCGAAGCCATTCTGCGTGAGGCCGTTGATGGTGGCCGCACCGCTGGAACTGGCAAATTGCGTCAATGCACCCGAGGTGATGTTCATGGTCAGGTTGCCGAGCTGTTGATTATCCACGGCTACGCTGGGAATGGTGAGTGAAGTGCCGGTTGGAGACGACAGCGAACCGTTGGCGTTGAATACGAAGTTCGTGCCAACGTTGACCCAGGCCTGCTGGTTACTGGCAGTCGCAGTAGTGTCGGCCTGATAGTAGAGATTCCAGACGTCCTGGTGCCCAGTCCCGAGCGAGGCGCTGTCGACCTTGGCCCAGCGCAATTGCACGTTCACCGGCGTACCTGCCGCGTTGTAGGCCGTCACCGCACCACCCGAGATGGATTCGTTGGTGAAGGTCGTGACGTCGCTGCCGGCAACGTAGCCCTGACCGGTGTTGGTGCCGACACCCATTGGCTTGGTGACCGGGGCAGTGATGCCCATCGCCCCAAGAGCGTTCGTTGCGTTGGTCCCGCTGGTGGTGATACTCAGGTTGCTGGCGGTGCCGGTGTGCAGCGTAATAGCGCCATTGGCGGCGATGGTCGGCGTGACGCCGGTGATATTGCCGATCGCGCTCATCAGCGTGCCGACGTTGTCGGTGATACTGATCTGGTTGGCAGAGAGATTGGTCGCACCACTGACGAACGAAATGATGGTGCCGTCGACCGTGATGGTGTCGCCAGCAGCGAATCCGGTGGTTAGCGAGTCGCTTCCGCTGGTGCCTGAGAGCGCTGTTGCGCTCGAAATCGCGCTCAAATTTTGGCTAGTGGCGGCAGCGCCGACGCTCAGAGCGTCGACGGAAGGCGCCGCCGTACCGACCACCGTCGGATTGGCCGAGAAGTCGTTGGGGTTCAGGCCGCCGTCAGCGGTAATCGTCTTGGCGGCGGCGCCTGTGCTTGCCGTCGTCTTCGGTGTCGTCGGCAAGTTCGCAGCGTAGGTGATCGCAGTCGTCGCCTGCGCCGGAATGAAGTTGTTCTGGAATTGCAGCACATGCGGCACGTTGCCGGTCGGGTTGCCGGTCTTGGGGTCGACGTCGACGCCCATCAGATAGTAGCCCGCGCCGTTGACCAGGTTGCCGTTGGCGTCGACCTGGAAGTCGCCGCGGCGGGTGTAGTCGGTGACACCGGAGAACACGGGAACGTTGTCGGAGACAGAGGACGGCTTCTGCACCGAGAAGAAGCCGTCACCGTTGATCGCCATGTTGGTGGCAACCGTCGAATTCGACACCGTGCCCTGGGTGGTGATGGTCTGTGAGGAGAAGGCCGTCACGCCGCCGGCGACCTGCTTGTTGGCCACGGTCGCGTTCGGGATCAGATCCTCGAAGGTGGTATCGATGCCCTTGTAGCCGACGGTCGAGGCGTTCGCGATGTTGCCTGAAATGTTCTGCAAGGCGAAAGACTGAGCCGAAAGGCCACTCACCGCCGTCGTCAGCGCGTCGAAGATACCCATAACATTGTCTCCACTACGATTGGCTCGGCCAGCCGGGCGGGGCCTTGGCCGCAATTCGTCGCGGAAACTGTCGCAAGCGTTATGCCAACAGACAAAACATAGATATATCAATTACTTAAACAAAAAACCCCGGTCGGATGACCGGGGCACAATTGCCGGGCGGGCAACAATTGCCGGGCGAAACCTTCAGCTCGCCTGTGGGCCGGCCGGATGGAAAGTCAGCGCGAACCCGTCCATGCAGTAGCGCAGGCCGGTTGGCTTCGGGCCGTCGTCGAAGACGTGGCCGAGATGGCCGCCGCAGCGGCGGCAATGCACCTCGGTGCGCAGCATGCCGAAGGTGCGGTCCGAGGTGGTGCCAACCGCATTCTCGAGCGGCTGGTAGAAGCTCGGCCAGCCGGTGCCGCTTTCGAACTTGGTCTCCGAGGAGAACAGCGACAGGTCACAGCCGGCACAGGCGAACACGCCCTTGCGGTGCTCTTTCAAGAGCGGGCTGGAGTTCGGACGCTCGGTGCCCTGGTTGCGCAGGATCTCATATTGCTGCGGCGTGAGCTGTGCGCGCCATTCGGCATCGGTCTTCTCGACCTCGAACTTCTCGGCGGCCCTGGCCGGCGAAACCTTCAGCCAGCGGAAGGCAACGAGGGAAAGCAGGCTGGCAACAGAGGCAAGCAGGATACGGCGGTCAATCATGATGGTCTCCGTGACTGTTCGCCCAAATTACGGAACTCACTTCAGGAAGTTACACCGCTTCGCGAAGATTATTCTCAACTAAATGCGAGCGCGGGAGTTCAGATTCCCTCGCCTTCGCCGTGATCGACCGGAATCGGCGGCTCCGGATGGGCCTGCGGCGGCTGACCGGCTTGCGCCGGCTCGGCTTGCGGGCGCGGCGGAGGCGGTTGCGGCCGCACCGGGCGCGGACGACCCGGCGGCGGACGGCGTGCCACGGCTGGCCGCGTTCCCGCCTGGCGGTTGGCTTCGGCAAGCCGCGCTTCGCGGACGCCTTCCTGGATGCGGACGCGTTCGCGGTGCCGGGCAAGCGCACCGGCGGCGGCATAGCTGCCCCTGTTCCACAGGCCGACGACAACGCCGGCGGCCCGGCCGACCGGGCCGCCCGCCCATACCAGCTCAAATGGCGAGAACAGCCGCCAGCGCTCATCACCCCAGAGGATGCTGCGGGCGATCAACTGCCCCGCCATCGCCGAGGTGTTGAGGCCCTGACGGCCAAAGCCGCTCGCCACCCACAGCCCCTTTCGCAACTGGCCGATCTGCGGCATGCCGTGCACGGTCTGGCCGATCGCGCCGCCGAACGTGTCCGTGATCTCGACCCGGCCGAGCTTCGGAAAGGTAGTGCGGATGCGGGTGGCGATGGCGCCGGCATAGCGCCGCGGCCGCCCCGCCCAGGTCGTCTCGGGGCTTGCCCACATCAACCGGTTGCCATCGATGACGCGGAAATGGTCGATGCCGTCGGTGTCGCTCACCGACCCCTTGAAGCTGATGACCTCATCGAGCAGGTCACCCAGCGGCGCGGTGACGCCGGCATAGCGCCAGACCGGCAGCAGCGTGTCCGACAGCCGCCGGAGCGGCGCACCGAGATGGATGTTACCGGCAAGCACGATGTGGGAGGCACGCAACCGCGCCGACGGCGTAACGATGCGCTTGCGAATGCCTGACGAGTCGATGCTGACGACCGGCGTGTCCTCGAAAATCCGGGCGCCGGCCCGCCGTGCCAGTGCGGCCAGGCCGTAGACATATTTGCGGCCGTCGATCTGGAACGCCTTGGGAAAATAGACGCCGTGGAAATAGCGGTCGGTCTTCAATTCGCTGCGCACGCGATCGATCTGCCAGCCCTCCACCTCCGTCTCGAAATCCTCCGAGAGCGTTTGCAGGCGGCTGATCAGCTGGTCGCCGACATCGACATTGGAGACTTCGAGCGCGCCGTCGCTCAAGGCGATGCCGGGCATTGCCTCTTCGGTCGCGGCAGCGCGGACATAGTCGGCGCCCTGTTTCGACAGCGTCCATAATTCCTTGGCATCCTCGAAGCCGACGCGCTCGATCAATTCGCCGATCGGAAGCGAGTAGCCGGGCATGACCGTGCCGAGCTGGTTGCCGGACGCATTCCATCCGACATGCCGGCCTTCGAGCACGGCGACGCTGGCGCCCATGCGCGTCGCCTCCAGCGCCACGGTCAGGCCGGCAAGGCCCGCGCCGACGATGCAGATATCGACATCGAGATCAAAGGTCAGCCGCGCCCGCTCGTGCGAGGACGCGGCATCGGCTCCATCGGTCATGTTTGCTGGGGTCTCGATCATGCCACTTTCTTGCGACGCACTATCTTGCGAAGGCCTCACACTCTTACGAAGACTTGGTGTAGTTGTCACCTTGCCCTAAGCGTGACCCTGTAGACTAATATTAAGACGAATCGAGACTGGCCCCCATGCGCCGTTTGATGCTGTTGCGTCACGCCAAGACCGAAACCGATGCGCCATCGGGCCGCGACCAGGACCGCCGTCTCGACGAACGGGGCCGAAGGGATGCCACCGAGATCGGCGCCTGGATCGCCCGGCACCCGCCCTTTCCCGATTTCGTGCAGGTTTCGCCCGCCGTTCGGGCCAGGCAGACCTGGGAACTCGCCTTCGAGGCGATGAAGGAACGCGTTGCAGCGCCGCAGGTCGAGTTCCTGCCGGACCTCTACGGCGCCGACCCCGCGCAGATGCTCGAGATCATCCGCACCGCATCCGTGACCGCCCCGAAGCGTCTGATGGTGGTCGGCCACAATCCCGGCATGCATGAGCTGGCCCTGATGCTCACCGGTAGCGGCGATGCCGCGGGCCGCGCCGCGCTTGCCGACAATTTGCCGACGTCGGGCCTTGCGGTGTTCGACTTTGCGACCGAGGATTGGAACGACGTGGCATTCCGCCGCGGCAAACTGGTTTTGTTTGTGAGCCCGAAGCTGATCAAGCAAACCTCTGGGGAGTGACTTCAAGGCGCGGTCTTGAAAGCGCGACGACGCTTTCCAGATCACGCCCAACAAAAGAAGCTAAAGCGCCATGATGATCCAACCTGACGGGGAGGCGCCGATGTTCAAATCCATTCTCGTGCCGATCGATCTGTCCGATACCGATCTGGCAAAGCCCGCGATTGCCACCGCCGCGACGCTGTCGCAGACTTGGGCCGGCATCGTCCGCCTCCTCAACGTACTGCCGATGACGCCGGTGATGCTCGCCGAATATGTGCCCGCCGATTTCGATGAACAGCAGCGCCAGACTTCCGAGGAGGCACTCGCCATCGTCGCCCGCGAATCCGGCATCGACCAGGGGCGCATCTCGACCATTGTGCGCCAGGGCGGCATCTATCACGAGATCCTGGAGGAAGCCGCCGCCGTCAAAGCCGATCTGATCGTGATGACCTCGCACCGGCCGGCTATGCGCACCTATTTCCTGGGGTCAAATGCCGGGCATGTCGTGCGCTACGCCAAATGCTCGGTGCTGGTGGTGCGGCATTAGCGCATGATCCGAAAAGTGCGCAAAAAATAGGGGAATGGACGTGAACGTGAAGAAGTGGTGGCGGAAATGGACCTACGAGCTTCCGCTCGCGTTTTCCGACATGCTGTGGAACGTTTGTGTCGTGCAATTTGCGGCCTTCCTCGACCAGCTCACCTTG
>DATHMA010000232.1:0-37946 GCA_035487555.1 Bradyrhizobium sp.
TTCGTCCAGATCCTCGCTGACCAATAGCACCGCGGCGCCGCGGTTGCGTGCCGCCATGATCTCGGCGTGGATTTGCGCCACCGCGGCGAAATCGAGCCCGAAGCAGGGGTTGGCGGCGATCAGCACCTCGACGTCGCCGCCGAGCTCGCGTGCCAGCACCGCGCGCTGGACATTGCCGCCGGACAGCGCCGAGATCGGCGTATCAGGGCCGCGGGTCTTGATCTTGTATTGGCCGATCTTCTTCTCGGCATCATCGCGGAAGGCCGATTTGTTGAGCCACCAGCCGCCGCTCGCAAAGGGCGCGCGATCGAATTCGCGAAAGGCGATGTTGTCGGCGACGCTCATGCCGCCGACACAGGCGTTCTTCAGCGGCTCCTCCGGCAGCAGCGACATCTTGTGGCGGCGCATCTCCTCGCGGCGGGCGTGGTAGGCATCGCCAGCGACCTTGATTTCGCCGGCTTCGGCCTCGCGCTGGCCGGCCAGCACCTCGACCAGTTGCCGCTGGCCGTTGCCGGAGACGCCGGCAATGCCGACGATCTCGCCGCCACGCACGGCAAGCGACACGTCATGCACCGCAACCGCACCGGCATCGTCCAGTGCGCGCAGTTTTGTCAATTCCAGCCGCACGCCGCCGGACTCACCCGAGCGCGCGGGCTGGATGGTCAGTTCCTCGGCGCCGATCATGGTCCGCGCCATGGCATCAGGGGTGAGTTCTTTCACCAGTCCCTTGCCGGCGAGCTTGCCGCGGCGAAGGATCGTCACCTCATCGGCAAACGCCATCACCTCTCGGAACTTGTGGGTGATCATCAGGATGGTCAGCTCGCCCTTGATCACCATGTCGCGCAGCATGCCGAGCACCTCATCGGCTTCACCCGGTGTCAGCACCGAGGTCGGCTCATCCAGGATCAGGAAGCGGCGTTTCAGATAAAGCTGCTTGAGGATTTCGCACTTTTGCCGCTCGCCGGCGGAGATGTCCGAAACCTTGGCGTTGAGTGGCACCTTGAAGGGCATCCGTGCGAGAAACGCCTCCAGCTCCCTCTTCTCTTTCGCCCAGTCGACCACGGCCGGCACGTCGTCGCGCGCCAGCACCAGGTTTTCCGCGACCGTCATCGCCGGCACCAGGGTGAAATGCTGGTAGACCATGCCGAGCCCGAGCGCATGCGCGTCCTTGGGGTTGGCAATGGCCTGCTCGCGGCCGCCGACGACGACATCGCCTTCGGTCGCGTGGTAATAGCCCATGATGCATTTGACCAGGGTCGACTTGCCGGCGCCGTTCTCGCCCAGCAGCGCGTGAAATGTGCCGGGACGCACTTTCAGCTCGACATTGTCGAGCGCGAGGAAATCTCCGAAGCGCATGGTCATGGCGATGGCGTCGATGCCGAAAGCGCCTGATGGTGCGGGCGGTTCGCCGATGATCACGAAATCGCTCCGATCAGATCGTCTGACTTCGCCACTGCGCCGAACACGCCGCCCTGCATCTTGATCATCTTCAGCGCATGGTCGTGGTTGCTCTTGTCGGTCGCGCCGCAGCAATCCTCGACCAGCACGCATTCGAAGCCGCGGTCATTGGCCTCGCGCATGGTGGTGTGGACGCAGACATCGGTGGTGATGCCGGTCAGCACGATGTTCTCGATGCCGCGCACGCGCAGCAGCAGTTCAAGATCGGTGGCGCAGAACGATCCCTTACCGGGCTTGTCGATGATGGGCTCGCCGGCTTTCGGATAGAGATCGGGAATGATGTCCCAGCCCGGCTCGCCGCGCACGAGGATCTTGCCGCAGGGGCCGGGATCGCCGATCCCGGCGCCGATCTGCCGCGAGCGCCAGCGCTTGTTGGCGGGGAGGTCGGCAAGATCGGGACGATGACCCTCGCGGGTGTGGATGATGGTATAGCCCTTGTCGCGCATGGCGGCGAGCAGGCGCTTGATCGGCTCGATCGGGGCGCGGGTCAGTGAGAGATCATAGCCCATCTTGTCGACATAGCCGCCGACGCCGCAGAAGTCGGTCTGCATGTCGATGATGATGAGCGCGGTGTTCTCAGGCCGCAGGTCGCCGTTGTAGGGCCAGGCGTAGGGCTCGGACTTGACATAGCGCTCGGGCATTTTCTCTCTCGCGCGTTACCTTGTGATCGAAAGCTCCGCCGGCGCGCCGGTCAGCGTGCGCTTGGGCGAGCAGGTGATGATCATGATCGCCAGCGTCAGGATATAGGGCGCGGCGTTGAAGAGGTGATAGCCGGACGTGACGCCGACCGATTGCAGCGCCGGTCCCAGCGCCGCGGCGCCGCCAAAGGCGAGCGAGGCCCACAGGCACAGCATCGGGTCCCAGCGCGCGAAGATCACGAGCGCCACCGCGGTGATGCCCTGTCCCGAAGACAGGCCTTCGTTCCAGCTTCCGGGATAGAACAAGGACAAGAATGAGCCGCCGATGCCCGCGAGGAAGCCGCCGACCATGGTGGCGCGCAGGCGAATGAGCAGCACCGAGTGCCCCATGGCGCGCGCAGCATCGGCGCTTTCGCCGGCGGTTCGGATCAGAAGGCCCCAGCGCGTGGTACGGAATGCCCAGTAGAGCACGGGCGCGAGCACCACGCCGATCAGGAACAGCACATTGATGCGCAGCGCCGCCTGCACCTGCGGGATGCTGCTCCACCAGCCGAAATCGATCGCGGGCAGGCGAGGGGCGGTCGGCTCGATCAGGGGCTTGCCGAGATAGAAGGCGAGGCCGGTGCCGAACAGCATCAGCGCGATGCCCACCGCGACGTCATTCACGCGTGGCAACGAGCAGATGCCGGCGTGCAACGCGCCGAGCAGCGCGCCGGTGATCCCTGCGGCGAGGACGCCGAGCCAGGGCGATCCCGTGAGATAGGAGATGCCGTAGGCGCTCATCGCGCCCATCACCAGCGTGCCTTCGAGGCCGAGATTGATGCGGCCCGAACGCTCGGTGATGCATTCCCCCAGGCTGACGAAAAGAAACGGCGTGGAGACGCGGATGGCGCCGCCGAACACGGCGAGCGGCACGGTCCAGAGCCCGATCGATCCGTCCGCCATCAGGATTTTCCTTTCAGGAAGCCGATCCGTCCGTACATCGCGTCGCTCGCGAGCACGAACACGAAGATGATGCCTTGCAGCACCAGCACAGACGCGTCCGGCAGGCCGAGCCGCCGCTGCAACAGTCCACCGGACGCGCTGATGCCGCCAAGCAGAATCGCGACGGGGATAATCGCAAGCGGATTCTGCCGGGCAAGGAAAGCCACGAGAATGCCGGTAAAGCCGTAACCGGCGGCGAGATTGGCGTTGGTGCGGCCCTGCACGGCCGCGACCTCGACCATGCCGGCAAGGCCGGCGCAGCTTCCGGCGAGGAAGCAGATGGTCAGGATCAGCTTGCCGACCGAAAGGCCGACGATCTTGGCGGCGCGGATATTGCCGCCGGCGACCCGCGCGGCAAAGCCGAAGGTGGTGTGATAGATGAGAATGTAGGCGAGGACGGCGGCGATCAGGCCGAACACCAGGCCCCAATGCACATCGGTGCCGGGGATGGAGCCGATCATGTTGGCGGCGCCGATCTCGCGCGTCGAGGGCTTGTTGAGGCTCGCGGGATCGCGCATCGGTCCTTCGACCAGATGATTGAGGATCGCGAGCGCGATGTAGACGAGCAGCAGGCTCGAGATCGTCTCGTTGACCCCGCGATATTGGCGTAAGCCGCCCGAGAGCAGGATCCACAGTCCGCCGCCGACCATGCCGGCTGCCGCCATCGCGATCTGCACGGCGAACGGTGGCGCCCAGGGCATCGCGAGCGCCATCGAGGTTGCCGACAGCGCGCCGATCAGAAGCGCGCCTTCGCCGCCGATGATGACCATGCCGAGCTGCGCCGGCAGCGCCGTGCACAGCGCGGTCAGGACCAGGGGTGCGGCGCGAGTCAGCGTGTTCTGCCAGGAGAACCAGGTGCCGAACGCGCCGTAATACATGTAGAAATAGAGGTCGAGCGGGTTCTTGCCGAACAGCGCGACAAAGATACCGAACACCACGAGCGCGGCGGCCAGCGCCGCGCCCGGGATCAGGATGTACTCGATGGTCGTACCGTGGCGCTGGAGGAATCCGGCGTCCGCAGCCGGAGCAACCGCGACTGCGTCCGCCGAATCCGCCACGTCGGAGCTCACGAAGTCGCTCCGATCACGCCCTCCACCAGGTAGTCCATCTTCTCGAGTTCAGGGTCCTTCTGGCCGCGGTCGGTGCCGGCGGCGATCACCGTCTTGCCCTTGTTGTCGACAAGCCCGCCCTTGAAGATGGCAAGGCCCGTGGCCAGGAATTTGGCCTTGACCTCATCGGCATGCTTGCGCGCCTGTTCGGACACCTTCGGGCCGTAGGGCGAGACCTTGACGATCTCTTCCTGCAGGCCGCCGCGGTAGAAATTCGGAATGCCTTCGGCGGCGGCGTTCATCTTGAGGAATTTCGGGTAGAGCGCTTCCCAATTCCATTCCGCGCCGGTGAGATAGGCTTCGGGCGCGAGCGGCGACTGGTTGACGTGATACCCGCAAACCATCGCGCCGCGGCGGGCAGCGTTTTCCACCATCGTCTTCGGTCCATCGACGTGGCAGGTCAGCACGTCCACGCCCTGGTCGATCAGGCTGTTGGTCGCTTCGGCTTCCTTGACCGGCATCGACCAGTCGCCGGTGAAGATCACCTGTGTGGTCGTCTTGGGGTTGGCGAGCCTTGCGCCGAGGGTGAAGGCGTTGATGTTGCGCAGCACCTGCGGGATCGGCTTGGCCGCAACGAAGCCGAGCTTGCCGCTCTTGCTCGAATAGCCGGCGACGATGCCGGAGATGTACTGCGCCTCGTCGATGTAGCCGAAATAGCTGCCGGCGTTCTTCGGGTCCTTGTCGCTCCACAGGCCGCCGCAATGTTCGAAGCGCAGCTTCGGATATTTCGTGGCCATCTTGATCATGTGCGGGCTGTAGTAACCGAACGAGGTCGGGAACAGCAGCGTCGCACCGTCGAGATTGATCATCGACTCCATCGTCTTCTCGCAGGCGTCGGTCTCCGGCACCTTTTCTTCTTCGACCACCTTGATGCCGGGCATCTTCTTCAGCGCGGCGGCGGCGGCGGCATGCGCCTGGTTGTAACCGTAGTCGTCGCGCGAGCCGACATAGATGAAGCCGATCGTGGTGTCCGCCGCCGCGGCCGGGCGAGCGCCCAGTGCCGAACCAAGTGTCAGCGCAGCACTTCCCTGCAACAGACGCCGTCGTGAAATCCTGCCAAAATCCATCTGCCTGCTCCCTCTGGCGGCATTCCGCCGCTGATCCCGCGGCTCCGCCCGGACCGGCGGAGCCTTGAGGGCTTTGTCGCAAGCTTCGTGCCAGAGCTTTTTTGCTGAGCATGTCGATTTATGGTTTTGATTTTACTGATATATTATCGGCTTACGCGCGGCGAACGAATCTTGTGCAATCGCTCGGTTGATTAAAAAATACGCATAACTTTCGTATTGTATGCAAGCGAGTTGAGCATCCCGCGGCTCGCCTCGGAAGGATGATCCGTTGTTGGTGGGCGCCGGAGCGAACCCCATCGACTTCGCGGTCGCGCGAGATTATCGCTGGCATCACATTTGTATCGAGCAGCCGGAAGGCGAAGTAGACGGGATGAAAGTGGACACGGCTGGCCCAGAGAAATTGGCGCTCGGCGAGGAGATCGTCGGCCGCATCAACGAGCTCGGCGCGATCTCCGAGACCAGGGAACATCTCGCCCGCATCTTCCTCACCCCGGAGCATCGGCTCGCGGCCGATTTGATCCTCAACTGGATGCGCGAGGCCGGCATGAGCGCGCATCTCGATGCGATCGGCAATGTCTGCGGCCGTTACGAGGGCACTTCGCCCAACCAGCCATGCCTGATGCTGGGCTCGCATTACGACACCGTGCGCGACGCCGGCAAATGGGATGGGCCGCTCGGCGTCATCACCGCGATCTCCTGCGTCGCCGATCTCAACCGCCGCGGCAAGCGGCTGCCCTTTGCGATCGAGGTGATCGGCTTTGCCGACGAGGAGGGCGTGCGCTTCGCCTCCACGCTGCTCGGCAGCCGCGCGGTGGCCGGCACCTTTGACGAAAGCGTGCTCAGTGGGCGCGATGAGGCCGGCATCTCCATGCGCGACGCGCTGAAGAATTTCGGTCTCGACCCCGACCATATCGGCGCGGCCGCCCGCGCCCGCCGCGAGTTGCTGGCCTATCTCGAACTGCATATCGAGCAGGGGCCGGTGCTGGAAGCAAGGCATCTTCCCGTCGGGGTAGTCACGGCCATCGCGGGTGCGACGCGGATGGCGGCGCGGCTGATCGGCATGGCCGGTCACGCCGGCACGGTGCCGATGGCGCTGCGGCGCGACGCGCTGGTGGGTGCTGCCGAATGCATCACGACGATCGCGGAATTTTGCCGGACCGACGAGAACGGCCTGGTCGGCACCGTCGGTTATATCCACGCCATGCCGGGCGCCACCAATGTCATTCCGGGGCAGGTCTCGTTCACGATCGACATCCGCGCGCCGACCGATATGCATCGCAAGCGCGCGGTTGCCGATATCGTCCGCCAGATCGAGGCGATTGCCAAGCGCCGTGACCTGGCGCTGCAGCTCGATGTCACCCACGAGAGCCGCACCGTGCCCTGTGCGCCCTGGCTGAAGGCCCAAATCGCAGAGGCCATCGCCGCGGAGGGTTTTGCGCCCTTTGAACTCGCGAGCGGGGCAGGGCATGACGGTATGGCGATGATCGACATCGCCGACGTCGGCATGATCTTCGTCCGCTGCCGCGGCGGCATCAGCCATCACCCCGACGAGCATGTCGAGCTCGCGGATGCCGACGCCGGCGCGCGGGTGCTGCTGCGGCTGATCGAGAATTTTAAGGCGCAGGAATAGGGATTATCTATCGCTTGCGAGTCGGCGGGCGACTGAATGGATCGAGGACTGGCACTCCGGTTGGCTCGAAATCGGATGCGTTGCGCGAAACCACGGTGAGCCCGTTTTCGAGCGCCGTGGCCGCGATCATGAGATCGACGCTATCATTGCCGAGCGTGGCGCTCAGAACGCCCCAACGCCGCGCCGCCCTGAGCTCGAACGGCACGATCCTGTCACTGTAAACGGACAGTACCCGGTCCAGCCAATCAGCAAGCGCGACAGCAAAGCGCGGATCTGTCGTGCGCTGCCGGGCGATACCGCGCTCAATTTCGCCAATGCTGATGACGCTGAGGTAGAGGTCGCTTGTTCGCTGCCGCTCGAACCACTTCACGACCGACGGATCGCGCTCGCGCTTGCGCAGTTCGGATAGCGTGACGGTGTCGATCAGGAACATCAGAGTTCTGGATCGCGCATCCGGACTTTGCCGCGTGGGAACTCGCCGTTGTCCTGCGGCATGGTGAGCAGCACGTCGGCAAAGGAGGGGGCTTGTGCCCGTTCAAGGCGCTGCAGGCGCTCGTACTCCGTCACGTCGACCACGACCACGGCAGGTTTGCCGTGCTTGGTCACGGTTTGCGGCGCGCGCCGTGCTGCCTCGACGACTTCGCTGAAGCGATTCTTGGCATCCTGCACAGACCAATCACGTTTGGCCATGGTTGATACTTTCTAGCCAGAAATTCTGGCTAGAATATAGTGGTCGCCTCTGTCCGCGTCAAGCCGGACGCGGTGGTATTCACCCCGCTGTCACATCCACCATTTCCCCGCCGTCGAGCACCTCGTGCGCCTTGGCGCGGTCGAGGTCGCCTTCCCAGGCGGCGACGACGACGGTGGCGACGCAGTTGCCGATCAAATTGCCGACCGCACGCGCCATGCCGATGAACCAGTCGACCGAAAGCACCAGCACCAGCCCGATCGCGGGAATGCTCGGCACCGCATTGAGGGTCGCGGCCAGGATCACGATCGCCGAGCCCGGCACGCCATGCGCGCCCTTCGACGTGATCAGGGATACGCCGAGCACGAGCAGGAGATCGCCAAGCGACAGCGGCGTATTCGTGGCTTGCGCGATGAAGACGACGGCGAGCGTCAGATAGATCGAGAACGCGTCGAGATTGAAGGAATAGCCGGTCGGAATCACGAGGCCGACCACGGAATCCTTGACGCCCATCCGCTCCAGCTTCTTCATGATCTGTGGCAGCACCGCATCCGACGAGGCGGTCGCGAGCACGATGGTCAATTCCTCGCGCAGGTAATTGAGGAATTTGAGGATGTTGATGCCGGCAAGCGCCATCACCGTGCCGAGCACGCCGAGCACGAAGATGCCAACCGAGATGTAGAACAGCAGCACCAGCGAGACGAGCTGCTTCAGCGAGCCGATGCCGTATTTGCCGACGGTGTAGGCGACCGCACCGAGCACGCCGAGCGGCGCGACGCGCACGATCAGCCCCATGGTGCGGAACAGCACGGTGGAGACCGCGTCGATCAGGGAGGAGATCTTCTCACCCTTCTCGCCGCCGACCAGCGCGAGCGCCACGCCGAACAGGATCGCGAAGAACAAGACTTGCAGCACGTCGTTGCGCGACAACGCATCGAACGAGGTGGTCGGGATGATGTTCATCAGGAAGGCGCCGATGCCTTCGCCCTGCAGCTTCTTCGCATTGCCGGCGTAGTTGCTGAGCGCTCCTGCATCGAGCTTCGATACGTCGATGTTCATGCCGTGGCCGGGCCCGAACAGATAGGCGAGCAGAAGGCCGACGACGAGGGCGACCGTGGTCATCGTCTCGAAATAGACCAGCGCCTTGACGCCGACCCGCCCGACCTTCTTGAGGTCGCCGGCGCCGGCAATGCCGTGCACGACGACACAGAACACGATCGGCGCCACGATCATCGAGATCAGCTTCAGGAAGGCGTCGCTCAGGATCTTCAGGCTGACGGCGAAATCCGGAACAGTCACGCCTAGCACGATGCCGAGGATCAGGCCGGCCAGGACCTGCACGAATAGTGAGGCGTAAAGCGGCTTTCGTTCCGCAGGCGCCGTGGTGGTGGTGATGGTTGCCATGTTCGCTCCCCCGATGGATGGCAAAAACCCGAGCAACAAGCGTGCCAGTTTCCGCCCCATGTGGCGACCGAAAACCGGCCCGAATGACCGATTTACCGGGAAATTCGGAATGCGCCATAGTGCCCTCCAAGCCATTGATGCCGGGAGGCCACACATGCAGCGCCTGACGATCACCATCGACGATGACCTCGTGGCCGAGGTGGACGACTTCATCGAAAAGCGCGGCTATGCCAATCGCTCCGAGGCATTTCGCGATCTGCTGCGCTCCGGCCTCGAGCACACCGGCGGCGATGCCTCGCCCAACCGGCATTGCATCGCGACCTTGAGCTATGTCTACGACCATGCCGCGCGCGAATTGCCCAAGCGGCTGACCAACGACTATCACGAACACCACGACCTCGCGCAGGCGACGCTGCATGTGCATATCGACCACGACAGCTGCCTCGAGGTCACGGTGCTGAAAGGGCGCGGCTCCGAAGTGAAGGCATTCGCTGATCACGTCATCGCCGAGCGCGGCGTGCGTCACGGCCATGTCGTGATGATGCCGATCGAGCCGCATGTCGGGCATGGCCATGTCCATCCGCACGGCGCGAAAAGTCATCGAAAGTGATGCCCCGGCATGCGCGAAAGCGATAGCTGCCTTTCGCGAGGGGCTCACCAGATTGACGCCCTCGTCGCAGAGATGCTTTATATAATCCTGAATATAACGAAGCCAAAATCGCCGTTTCGGCAGAGGAAACATCATGACCGGCTATCCCAGCATCGAGCTCTATGTCGACGGCCACTGGAAAAAGCGGGATGGCCAGCCCGTGCTCAATCCGGCCGATGAGTCGGTGCTCGGCACGGTCTCGGCGGCCACCATCGCCGATCTCGACGATGCGATCGCTGCCGCCGAGCGTGGCTTCAGGGTCTGGCGCAAGACCTCGCCGGCCAAGCGCACGCAGATCATCCTGAAGGCGTCCAGCCTGATCCGCGAACGCGTCAACGAGATGGCGGTCGCCATGACCATGGAGCAGGGCAAGCCGATCGAGCAGGCGAGACTCGAGATCGTGCGCGGTTGCGACATCATCGAATGGGACGCGACCGAGGGCCTGCGCATGTATGGCCGGGTGATCCCGAGCGAGGACGGCATGCGCCACACCGTGCTGCGCCAGCCGATCGGCCCGGTCGCGGCGTTCTCGCCCTGGAATTTCCCGATGAGCTCGCCGGCGCGCAAGGTTGCCGGCGCGCTGTCGTCCGGCTGCTCCATCATCCTCAAGGCGTCCGAGGAGACGCCGGCCGGCGCCGTACAGCTGGTGCGCGCCTTCCACGATGCCGGCCTGCCGCCGGGCGTGCTCAATCTCGTGTTCGGCAATCCGGCCGAGATTTCCGGCCATCTCATTCCGCAATCGCAAATCCGGCTCATCACATTCACCGGCTCGATCCCGGTCGGAAAGTCGCTTGCGGAAATGGCGGGCCGCTACATGAAGCCCGCGATCATGGAGCTGGGCGGACATGCCCCCGTCATCGTCTGTGACGATGTCGATCCCGTAGCGACGGGCGCGACATCGGTGATGGGCAAGTCGCGCAATGCCGGTCAGGTCTGCGTGGCGCCGACGCGGTTCTTCGTGCAGGAGGCGATCTACCAGCGCTTCGCGGATTCCTTTGCGGAGAAGGCCGCGCAGCTCAAGGTCGGCAACGGCCTCGATCCCTCGACGCAGCTCGGGCCGCTCGCCAATTCGCGCCGCATCGACGCCATGGAGAATTTCGTCGCGGACGCGAAGTCGAAGGGTGCCAGGGTGCTGGCCGGCGGCCAGCGCATCGGCAACCGCGGCTATTTCTTCCCGCTCACCGTGCTCGCCGACGTGCCCGACGACGCGCGCGCCATGCGCGATGAGCCGTTCGGGCCGCTGGCGCTGGTCAATCCCGTGCGCAGTCTCGATGAGGCGATCGAAAAGGCCAATTCGCTTCCCTACGGCCTTGCCGCCTACGCCTTCACCCGATCCGCGCAGAATGCCGACCGCCTCGCCAACGATGTCGAGGTCGGCAACCTCTCGATCAACCACTTCGTTGCGTCATTGGCCGAAACGCCGTTCGGCGGCGTCAAGGACTCCGGCTATGGCCGCGAGGGCGGCACCGAAGGCCTGCAGTGCTACACGGTGACCAAGAACGTCTCGCACAAGATGATGTGATTAGTCGGTGCCGATCGGCCGGTAGTCGCACTGGAAGCGGAACGGCTTTTCACTGGTCGCGGGCGACAGCACCAGATGAAAGCCGTGCCGCTGCATCGCCGTGGTGAGATCGAGCATCTTTTCGATCTCGAACAGGCGATCCCGGTGCGGCTTGTGCCAGTGGTTGATCTGCGCCTTGGCCTTTGCCTTAGCGGCTACGTCATCGGCGGCGACGATCAGGACATTCCGGTGCAGCTCGGCAAATTCCGACGGATCGTAGCCGCCGAGATTGACGAAGAAGAGCCGCTCTTGCGCGCCGGCCGGCGGCTCGGCGGAAAGCTCGATATCGTAGCCGTCCGCCTGTTCGACAGCGCCCCAGCAGTCCAGATGCAGGCTCTTCGGCTCGCCCCACCATTGTCGCCTGAGGTCGTCGAAGCAGTCCTCGGCCGTTTCTCCGATCGAGAAGCGGACGTCGTGCAGCTCGACATTGGCGTTGCCGCAGTCGCCGCCGACATAGAACATGAACAGCTTCATTGAAATTCATCGAGCGAGTAATTTCGCAGCGGTGTACTAGCGTCGGCGCCGGTCCGGCGCCACGGATTTCTGTGCTTGCCTCGCAGCCATGAGACGTGCCGTGCAGCCGTCGCAAATCAGCGCACACTCGTCCGAAACCAGTCCGAGCCGGAGGTTCAGTCCGAGCCCGGGATCCTGATCCGGCGGCACGTCGATCGCGCCGCCGCAGGAGATGCAGCGGTGCTGTCCGCTCGCTACCGCAAAGGCGGGCTGGTCGCTTGCTGCTTCTGGTTTCATGCATCAGCTCCCGTCGCAGCGGTTGGCATCCTCGGAGGGCGACAGCGGTCACGTCTGCGGCATTTCGCTATCTTGAACTCCGCGCTCGGCTTGCGTCCAGCCTTTTTCCCGACACGAAGGCGAAATATTCCAACGAATATAACGTTGACGCCGGGCCGAGGCCGGGCGCAGACTGGTTGTCGGTTCGCCCGGGAACAATCCGAGCATGTCGCGAATCCACGTCCGCCAATTCTGCCGGCTTCATTGCCCGTCCCGATTGAGGGGGAGGGTGCTCGCGCACGAATAGAACTTAAAGCCCATCAAGCCAAAGCGAGACGTCAAAAAGGCGCCGCCACAACAGGAGGAAATGCCATGTATCAGCAGGCCTTAGATCAGGTTTCCAAGCAGGTATTGATCCGCGACCGCTACGATAATTTCATCGGCGGAAAGTGGGTTGCACCAACGGAAGGAAAATATTTCGACAATCCGAGCCCGATCACGGGCAAGCGGCTCTGCCAGGTTCCCCGCTCCTCGGCCGCCGATATCGAGCTGGCGTTGGATGCCGCGCACAAGGCGAAGGACGCCTGGGGCCGCACCTCGGTGCAGGAACGCTCCCGCATCCTCAACAAGATCGCCGACAAGATCGAAGCCAATCTGGAACTGCTGGCGCTGGTCGAGACGCTCGACAATGGCAAGCCGATCCGGGAAACCACCCACGCTGATATGCCGCTGGTGGTCGATCACTGGCGCTATTTCGCCAGCGTCGTGCGCGCCCAGGAGGGCGGCATCTCCGAGATCGACCACGACACGGTCGCCTATCACTTCCACGAGCCGCTCGGCGTCGTCGGCCAGATCATCCCCTGGAACTTCCCGATCCTGATGGCGACCTGGAAGCTCGCGCCCGCACTCGCGGCCGGCAATTGCGTCGTGCTGAAGCCGGCGGAGCAGACGCCGCTCGGCATCCTCGTCGTGATGGAGCTGATCGCCGACATCCTGCCGCCTGGCGTGATCAATGTCGTCAACGGCTTCGGCATCGAGGCGGGCAAGCCGCTGGCGCAGAACAAGCGCATCGCCAAGATCGCCTTCACTGGCGAGACCACGACGGGGCGCATGATCATGCAATATGCCTCCGACAACATCATCCCGGTGACTTTGGAGCTCGGCGGCAAGTCGCCAAACATCTTCTTTGCCGACGTTGCTGCGGAAGATGACGACTTCCTCGACAAGGCGCTGGAAGGCTTTGCCATGTTCGCCTTGAACCAGGGCGAAGTCTGCACCTGCCCGAGCCGTGTGCTGGTGCAGGAGACGATCTACGACAGGTTCATGGAGAAGGCGGTCGCCCGCACCAGGAAGATCAAGCAGGGCCATCCGCTCGATCCCGAGACCATGATCGGTGCGCAGGCCTCCAACGACCAGCTCGAGAAGATCCTGTCCTATCTCGACATCGGCAAGCAGGAAGGCGCCAAGGTGCTGACCGGCGGCAAGCGCGCCAGGCTCGATGGCGAGTTGGCGGAAGGCTACTACGTCGAGCCGACCATCTTCGAGGGCAACAACAAGATGCGCATCTTCCAGGAAGAGATTTTCGGACCGGTGGTGTCGGTCACGAAATTCAAGAACGAGGAAGATGCACTGTCGATCGCCAACGACACGCTCTATGGCCTCGGCGCCGGCGTCTGGACCCGCAACGGCAACCGGGCCTACCGCTTCGGCCGTGCGATCCAGGCCGGCCGCGTCTGGACCAATTGCTACCACGCCTATCCCGCGCATGCCGCCTTCGGCGGCTACAAGTCATCGGGCATCGGGCGCGAGACCCACAAGATGATGCTCGATCATTACCAGCAGACCAAGAACATCCTGGTCAGCTACTCGACCAAGGCACTCGGCTTCTTCTGAGTTGGGGGTGTCGTGCTGGCGGGCGTGGGCTTCGTCCGCGCCTGCCATGCAATGCTGGGCGGAGCCGGAATATGGTCAACAGGGTCGAGATCACGGACAAGGCAGTGGAGATCGTCGAGCGTCTCAACACGCAACACGGCGCACTGATGTTCCATCAATCGGGCGGCTGCTGCGATGGTTCCGCACCCATGTGTTATCCGGTGGGCGACTTCAGGGTCGGCCCGCAGGACGTGTTGCTGGGCAAGGTTGCCGGCTGCGATTTCTATATCGGCGCGGCGCAGTTCGAATATTGGCAGCACACCCAGCTCATCATCGATGTTGTCCCGGGGCGCGGCTCCGGGTTTTCCGCCGAAGCCCCGGAGGGCGTCAGGTTCCTGACGCGCAGCCGGGTTTTCACTGATGAAGAAGTTCTCGAACTAGAAGCGGCCGGCCCTCCGGCACGTGCCGCCTGATCCAGGGGAAACATCCATGAAACGAGAAGTACAGGTGTCGGCGCATTGGGTCGCCGGGGTTACATTTGTGTCCGCTCTTATCCTCGCCGGTGCGGCGCAGGCGCAGGCGCCGGTCGGCGTACCGGACAAGAGCTTTCCGGAAAGCGTGACGTCGACCAGCGACGGAACGCTCTATGTCGGCAGCTTCAACAATGGCGGCGTCACCAAGGTTGCTCCGGGTGGCAAGCCGGAAGAGTTCGTCAAAGCGGGCGCCAATGACAGTCGCTCCACGCTAGGCGTGCTCGCCGACGAAAAGAGCGGAACGCTCTATGTCTGCTCCAACGACATCAGCGGCTTTGGTGTTCCTGGTCCCGGCTCGACCAAGGGCGCGTGGCTGAAGACCTTCGATCTCAAGACCGGCGCGCCGAAGGGCAGCTTTGCACTCGCAGACGCCAAGTCGCTCTGCAACGACATCGTGGTCGGCAGCGACGGAACGGCCTATGTCAGCGACTCCTTCACGCCGAATGTGTATAGCTTGAAGCCGGGCGGCACGGCGCTCGAGGTGTGGGCGACCAGTCCTGCCCTGGCGCCGGTCGGCAAGGACGGCGTTGGCCTCGACGGCATCGCGATCGGCGCCGACGGCAATCTCTATGTCACGACCTTCATCCCTGGAAAGCTGTTCAAGATTGCAATGAAGGACGGCAAGGCCGGCGAGGTGACCGAGCTCAAGACCTCGCGCGTGCTCGATCATGCCGATGCGCTGCGCGCCCATGGCGACGGCTTGCTGGTGATCGAAGGCGCCGGCCGGCTCGACAAGGTCACCGTCAAGGGCGACGAAGCGCAGATCGAGACCATCAAGGAAGGTCTTGCCGAGCCGGTGTCGGTGACGGTCCACGGCAATACCGGCTGGGTCGCCGAAGGCAAGCTCTCCTACATCATCGGCGAGAACAAGGGAAAGGATCCGGGTCCCTTCAATCTTCAACCGGTGGCGCTGTCGAAGTAGCTGCGCAATGAAATGGGCGAGCCCTTTGAGCTCGCCCATCGCATGACGCACTCGAGCGAGCCGTGCCCGCGGCGTCGAACTTTGAGAACGGCCAAATCAAAACAGAAGCTCCAGACCGGCCGCCAACAAGATGACGGCCAGCACGTATCGAGTGGCTGCTTGGGATAGAAATTTCAGGCCGATGGCCGTTCCGACGACGGCCCCGCCAAGTGCAGCGGCAGCGTACCACGCAAAGGATGAGGAAGGTAACTGGCCCACAAACAATGCGCCCACGAGGCCGACGAACGAGTTCAAGAGGATGAAGGGCGCGGAAAGCGCGGCCGTCTGTTTCGGCGAAGCCCAATCAAGCGCAATAAGCGTCGGCGCCAAGAACACTCCGCCGCCGACACCGGTAAGACCGGACACCAGGCCGATCACTGCGCCAAGGAGTGTTGCGCCCAAAAGCGGGGGTTGATGGTCCGGTCCGATCGCACGCTCGCGGCGCAAGATCATGATGGCGCCAGCAAGAAGCAGCACGACACCCGTCGTGGTCTTGTAGACATGCTCATCCAGAACGATAAGTCCGCCGACAAAGGCGGTTGGCAACGATGAAAGTAAGAGGGGCTTGAGCTTGCCCCAGTCCACGACCCTTTCGCGGTTGAACACCCATGTCGAATACGCTGCGACAAGGATGTTGAGGGCGAGGGCTGTTGGACGCATTTCGGAGGACGGGAAAACGGCAAACGCCATCAAGGCAAGAAATGCAGTGCCGCCCGCCTGGCCGACAGTGGCGTAAAGCAGCGAGATCGCGCCGAACAGAAGTGCGAGCACGGTGACCAATCCTGAAGACTGCGAGCAGCAGCCGAAATCCGGAAAGAGCCATCGCTCCTCCCGTGGCGACCATCACACACCGTGTCGAAGTCGTGAAGCGTGACTTTGGCGGTTGAAAAGGGGTTTTGCCCAATCATCTCTTGGCCTAAGCTCTGCACCGGTCGAACGACTGATCAGCAGCCTTGACCTCGTCCCGGCTAGGCCCGGCGCGTGCTTACGGAACGCGGCCGGGCCGCTGCATCTCGTGCCCCTCAGCTTGCAGGTTCCCCAACATGAAACGTGTCCACGGCCTCGACATCCCCCAGACCCTGGAAGATATCTGCGATCCGGAGCGGCTCGCGCTGGTGGTCTACGATATGCAGATCGGCATTCTGACGCAGATCAGGAATCCCGAGGCGATCGTGGCAAAGGTCGCGCGTGTGCTCGATGCGGCGCGCGGGGCAGGGGTCCGCACTTTCTTCATGCGGCACATGTCGCTGCCGAGGGAATTGATGGGCGCGTTCAGCTACCGCATGGCAATGGCCTGGCAGCGCACCGATGATCCCGAGAAGGTCAATCCGTGGTTCCTGCGCGATTCGCCCGGCTTTGCGATCACGCCGGAACTGGCGCCGCGCCCGAGCGAGGCGATCTTCGACAAAATCACCATGTCCGCGCTGGAGGGAACGCCGCTATCGATCGCGCTGCGCGACTGTGGCATCACCGCGGTGGCGCTGGTCGGCGTCGCCATGGAGATTGGCATCGAGCCGACGGCACGACACGCCGCCGATCTCGGCATCGTCCCCGTGATCATCGAGGATGCCTGCGGCAGCGGGCACGCGGAAGCCGCGCAGCGCTCCATTGAGTCTCTGAAGTTTGCAGGCGATGCCGTCTTCACGGACTCCGAGGCTTTTAGCCGGGCCTTGCAGCGCAGGCGGGGATGAACGATTTTGCGCGATCCGTCGGCGCCGCGCTCGGGCTGATCGGCAGCCTCGATTCCGAATTGCTCGGCATCGTCGGTTTGTCCTTGCGCGTCAGCCTGTCCGCAAGCCTCTTTGCGCTCGTGATTGGCGCGCCGTTTGGTGCGTGGCTTGCGATCATCCGGTTTCCCGGCCGACATGCGGTGATCGTGCTGACGAACGCTCTGCTCGGCCTGCCGCCGGTCGTAGTCGGTCTCGCACTCTATCTCCTGCTGTCGCGTTCCGGTCCACTCGGCGCAGCCGGTCTGTTGTTCACGCCATCGGCCATGGTCATTGCGCAAACGCTACTGGCGACGCCGATCGTCGTGGCGCTGGTTCACCGCCCGGCCTCGTTGTTGTGGAGCGAATATGCCGATCTTGCCCGCACCGACGGGCTCTCGAATTTGCGCAGCATTGGCCTGTTGTTCGCGCTTGGCCGATCGTCGCTGTTGACCGCGTTTCTTGCTGCGTTCGGCCGCGCCATAGCCGAGGTCGGCGCCATTATCATCGTGGGCGGCAATATCCGCGACTACACCCGCACGATGACGACCGCAATCGCGCTCGAAACCAGCAAGGGCGACCTACCGCTGGCGCTCGGGCTCGGATTGATCCTGCTTGCCTTGAGCGTGGCGGTCTCAACGGTGGCGTTTCTTCTAGTGGAACGCATCGGGGAAAAATAGCTGCTCGCCGCCGACCTTGTAGCTCGCGATGATCTCCTGCCCCTTGTCCGAGATGAGCCAGTCGACGAAGGCCTGACCGTCCTTCGTCTTCACGGTCGGATGCTTGTCCGGATTCACCAGCATCACGCCATACTGGTTGAACAACCGCTTGTCGCCTTCGGTCAGGATGGCAAGATCGCCCCGGTTCTTGAATGACAACCAGGTGCCGCGGTCCGACAGCAGATAGGCGTTCGACGATGACGCCATGTTGAGCGCGGGTCCCATGCCTTGCCCGATCTCGCGATACCAGTCGCCCTTGGCGCCGGCGATATCGATGCCGGCAACCTTCCATAGCCGCAACTCGGCTTCGTACGTGCCGGAGCGATCGCCGCGCGAGATGAAGGGAGACTTTGCCGCGGCGATCTTGCGCAAGGCATCGGCGACATCCTTGTCGCCCGCAATATGCGCGGGATCGGCCTTCGGGCCGACGATGACGAAATCATTGTACATCACGTCATACCGCTTCACGCCCTGACCCTCGGACATGAACTTGTCCTCGGCCGGCCGATCATGCACGAACACGACATCAGCGTCGCCGCGCCGCCCGATGTCGAGTGCTTGTCCGGTGCCGACGGCGACCACCTTCACCGCGATGCCGGTCGCCTCCGTGAAGCGCGGCAGAAGGTAACCGAACAGGCCGGACTGTTCGGTCGAGGTTGTCGAGGCAACCGTGATGGAACGGTCCTCGGCCGCTGCGTTAGTCCCGAGCGCCGCAATGCCCAAAAGCAGCAAAGCGATCGTTTTGTTCAGGGGCACAATTTCTTCTCGCGCTTGAGAATACTCGTCACGGCAGATTTGGTTGTGAACCCATAGTTCCACCGAGCAGGCGGCCTATGGCGTCAGTTAGAGGCGCCTGCTGTCAGACGCCGGGAGGCCTCAGGGAGCCGCAGCCGCAATGGCTTCGATCTCAATCAAAAATTCTGGCCGCACCAAGCCGGCAACCATTATCAGCGTGGTCGTTGGCGGCGTTCCGGGGAAATGCCGGTCGCGCGCCCGCCTGTAGCCATCCATGTGCTCACGGGCCGTTACGTAAACGCTGAGGCGGATGATGTCCGCCATCGTCATTCTGTCTTCGGCCAGAATCGCTGCAATGTTTGCGAAGCAGATATTGGCCTGTCCTTCGCTGTCCGCGGGGATGCTTTCGTCAAGACCAATGCCGAGTTGCCCGGCTGTGATCACCAGCCGGTAGCCGCCCGGCACGGCGATCCCGTGGCTGTATCGTGCCAGGGGAGGTCGAATGGTTGAGGGAGATAGTGCACGCACGGCAATCATTCCTGAGTGTGGCTACGCTAGGGCGGTGATGTTCCAGCGTGACCTTACACGCATACCGAGTCCAGACCAAACCGTGCCTATCCAAAATAGGGCACTGCGGCTTTCAAACCAGGCCACTGCGGTCGGAAATAGGCCAGTACCGCTTTTTGCAAAGTCAATCCGACAGCAACGCGGCTTGCGTGGCTCCCAGAAATTGGGAGACCTGTTATGCACAATTTGCCCGTCGTGTTAATCTGTCGCAGGGAGGCGCGCTTGCACCGTCGGGCAAATCAGTGGCTTCAGTTCGGGCCATCCCGCGACCGCAAGGGGCGTATCGCGATCGTCACGGACGTCGGACGCGGGATGCGATGGACGCGATGGCTGTGTAAGACGTACGCGGCCTGTCGTGGACGGCAAAGGCGTGTGGTCCTGATCCCCCGACGCTGGGATCAAGCCTTGCGGTGATGATCCGCGAGGCGACGGTGGCTAAAAAGCCCGGTACACCGGGGAGAGCGCGCTACAGGCCGTTAAAACCATTGCGCAGGGAATGTCGGACTGTTCGACGTACCTGTGGCGACGACTCGTGTGCTTTCTACCATTGCACACGAGGCTGCGGGTGCGGCCAGCATCCGGCATTCCCTGCGCCCTCTTGTTTTCGAGGGCCTTGCTTCCGCAACATTCGGGCGCTTCGCGCCGCGGGAACACTGAATCGCGCCCCTTATGAAGCCGTGCTCCATGCGATGAGCTGCTTTGACGGTTCAAATGATCAGGTGGTGTTCAAATGAAAAGAGCGCGGCATCATCGCTACCGATGTTGCCGCGCTCTTTGACTTCAAAAACCTCAGACGCCGGTCTGCGTGATGAAGCGGGTGCTGAGATAGGCGTCGATGCCTTCGGTGCCGCCTTCGGATCCGTAGCCGGAATCCTTGACGCCGCCGAACGGGGTCTCGGGCAGCGCCAGGGCGAAGTGATTGATCGACATCATGCCGGCTTCCACCGCAGCCCCGATCGCGGTCGCGGTCTTGGCGGACTTGGTGAAGGCGTAGGACGCCAAACCGAACGGCAGACGGTTGGCTTCTTCGGCCGCGTCGTCGAACTTCGAGAACGGCGAGATCAGCGCCAGCGGTGCGAACGGCTCCTCGTTCATCGCGCGTGCCGATTTCGGCACGTCGGTGACGACGGTGGGCTCGAAGAAGTAGCCCTTGTTGCCGACGCGATTGCCGCCGGTCTGGACCTTTCCGCCGTGACCGACGGCGTCCTGGACCATGCTTTCGATCGCGGTGACGCGACGGTCGTTGGCGAGCGCGCCCATGGTGGAGGTCGTGTCGAGGCCGTTGCCGACCTTGAGCGCCTTGGCACCGTCGACGAACTGCTTGACGAACTTGTCGTAGACGCCTTCCTGCACCAGGAAGCGGGTCGGCGAGATGCAGACCTGGCCGGCGTTGCGGTATTTCGCGGCGACCATGATCTTTGCGGCCGATTCAACATCGGCGTCGTCGAACACGATCACCGGGGCGTGGCCACCGAGCTCCATGGTCACGCGCTTCATGTGCTGGCCCGCCATCGCCGCGAGATCCTTGCCGACCTTGGTCGAGCCGGTGAAGGAGATCTTGCGGATGGTCGGATGCGGGATCAGGTATTCCGAGATCTCGGCGGGCACGCCATAGACCAGGTTGACCACGCCGGCCGGCACGCCGGCATCGGCAAAGGCCCGGATCAGCTCGGCGGGAGAAGCGGGGGTCTCTTCCGGCGCCTTGACGATGATCGAGCAGCCGGCTGCAAGCGCAGCGGCCATCTTCTTCACCACCTGGTTGATCGGGAAATTCCAGGGCGTGAAGGCCGCGACCACGCCGACCGGGTCCTTGATCGCCATCTGATAGACGCCGGGCACGCGCGCCGGGATCATGCGGCCATAGGTGCGGCGGCCTTCCTCGGCGAACCATTCGATGATGTCGGCGGACGCCATGGTCTCGATCCTGGCTTCGGCGAAGATCTTGCCCTGCTCCATGGTCATGAGGGTCGCGATCATCTCGGCGCGCTCGCGCATCAGGTCGGCCGCCTTGCGCATCACCTTGGAGCGCTCATAGGACGAGATCGCGCGCCAGACCTTGAAGCCCTTCTCGGCCGCGGCCACCGCCTCGTCGAGGTCGGATTTGTCGGCGTGGGCAACCGTGCCCACGTTTTCTTCAGTCGCGGGATTGAGCACGGGGATGGTCCGTCCGGACGCGGCGGGACGCCATTTGCCGTCGATAAACAACTGCACATTCGGGTAGTTCATTGCACTTTTCTCCGATTTGAAAGGCTTCCTCCGCCGCGCGGACAAGACACGTTCGGCCGGCCTTTTTCAAGTGGGCCAAATGCATCGCGTGGACGCGCCTGACGCGGTCCGGAGGCGTCGGTCAAATCGGTAAAACGCAGCGGAAATTTCGGAGAGGCGACGGGCTCGCCGAAATCCCGGCGGAGCCCGTCTGTTCGCTCGCATCAGACGCTGAGGTTCATCCAGACCGCCTTCGGCTCGGTGAAATTGTCGATCGCAGCGGTGCCGTGCTCGCGGCCGAGGCCGGAATCGCGTTCGCCGCCCCATGGCAACCGCACATCGGTATAGCCATAGGTATTGATCCAGACCGTGCCGGCGCGGGCGCGCTTGGCAAAACGCTGCACGCGGCCGATGTCGCGGCTCCAGACGCCGGCGGCGAGGCTATAGGCCGTGCCGTTGGCGATCCGCAGCGCATCGGCCTCGTCCTTGAACTTGATGACGCTGACGACCGGGCCGAAGATTTCCTCCTGCGAGATTCGCATCTCGTGCTTCACATTGGCGAATACCGCCGGGCTGATGAAATAGCCGCGCTTGCCGACCTTTTCGCCGCCGGTGACGAGATCAGCGCCTTCCTTCTGTCCGATGTCGACATAATCGAGGATCGACTTCATCTGCTTCTCGGAGATGACGGGGCCAAGCGCCGTGCCGCGATCGAGCGTATCGCCCATGCGCAGCGACTTGGCGCGGGCAGCGAGCCGCTCGACCACCTCGTCATAGACCTTCTCCTGCACCAGCACGCGGGAGCCGGCCGAACATACCTGTCCGGCATTGAAGAAGATGCCGGCCGCGGCGGCCTTGGCGGCGGCGTCGAGGTTTGCGTCCTCGAAGATCACATTGGCGGACTTGCCGCCGAGCTCGAGCGAGACGCGTTTGAAGTTGCCGGCGGCGCCCTTCATGATGCCGCGGCCGACGCCGGGCGAGCCCGTGAATGTCACCTTGTCGACATCAGGGTGATTGACCAACGCCTCACCGACGGTGCGGCCGGGGCCGGTAACGATGTTGAACACGCCCGGCGGCAGGCCTGCTTCCAGCGCCAGCTCGCCGATGCGCAGCGCCGACAGCGAGGTCAGCTCGGCGGGCTTCATCACGATGGTGCAACCGCAGGCGAGCGCCGGCGCCAGCTTCCACATGCCGATCATCAGCGGGAAATTCCAGGGCACGATGGCGGCGACGACGCCGACGGGCTCGCGCACGGTGTAGGTCAGCGCATCATCGCGTGTGGCAACGACGTCGCCGCTGATCTTGTCGGCCCAGCCGGCGTAGTAGGTGAGGGTGTCGACGGCGGCGGGAAAGTCCTGGCGCAGCGTCGCGGAGATCGGCTTGCCGGCGTCGAGGCTCTCGATCTCGACGATCTCGTCAGCATGCTGTTTCAACAGCTCGGCCCATTTCAGCAGGATATGGCCGCGCTCGGCGGCGCGCATCGTGCGCCAGGGACCTTCGAAGGCGCGGCGGGCGGCAGCCACCGCGCGATCGACATCCGCCTCATTGCCTTCGGCGATGGTGGCGATGATTTCTTCGGTCGCCGGGTTGAGCGATTTGAACATGCGCCCCGAGGCCGAGGCGACACGCTTGCCGTCGATCAGGAGCCCCTGGGGTTTTGCAAGAAGTTCGGCCGCTGCCGTCTCAGGTGCCAAGTCATATGCAATTGACATCATATTTCCTCCGTAGCATGTCATCCAAGGTAAGAGGATATTTCCAGCAGTAAATATGATATTGTATGCCTATGGTTCAGCTATATATGAACTAAACTTCATAAATCAGGGCGGGAACATGCTGCAGATCGAGATCGAAACCGTGTGGCGATTTCGTAAAGAGGGCAGCCCGCAAAACGTCGTGGTGATGCTCGGCGTCCTCAACGAGATCCGCAAAACCGGCAAGATCACTGCGGCCGCCATCGACGCCCATCTGTCCTACCGCCATGTCTGGAACCTGATCGAGCATTGGTCGCAGTTCTTCGGCGTGCCGCTGGTCGAGACCCAGCGCGGCAAGGGCTCGCGGCTCACCGCATTCGGCGAGAAGCTGGTCTGGGCCGGCGAGCGGATGCAGGCGCGGCTCGGGCCGCAGCTCGAAAACCTGGCGCAGGAACTCGCCACTGAAATCAAGCCGTTCCTGCATCAACGTCCGTCGGTGATCCGCGTTCATGCCAGCCACGGTTTTGCAGTCTCGAAGCTGCGCGAGCTGCTCGACCGCGAGCCCGGCATCGGCGTCGATCTGCGCTATGTCAGCAACCAGCATTCGCTGGTCTCGCTGGCGCAAGGCGCCTGCGATCTCTCCGGCGTTCACCTGCCGCGCGGCGAATTGCGGGCGCAGGGCATCCAGGCCTGCAAGGACTGGCTCGATCCGCGCCAGGATCGCGTGATCAGCTTTGTCACGCGCGAGATGGGGTTGATGGTCAAGCGGGGCAATCCGCTGAAGATCGCCTCGGTGAAGGATATCGCCAGGAAGAAAGCCCGTTTCGTCAACCGCGACCATGATTCCGGAACGCGTCTCCTTTTCGACCAGCTGCTCGCCCTGCATGGCATCGACGAGGCGCGCATCAACGGCGCGCAGCAGATCGAGTTCACGCATGCGGCGGTCGCCGCCTATGTCGCCAGCGGCATGGCGGATGTCGCTTTCGGCGTCGAGGCCGCGGCGCGGCAGTTCGGGCTCGATTTCGTCCGCATCCTCACCGAGGACTATTTCTTCGTCTGCCGGCAGGCGTTCCTGGAGACGGAGCCGATGCAGCGCGTGCTCGACATCATGAAGGGCAGGGAGTTCCACAAGGCGGTGGCGGCGCTGCCCGGATATGAGGCGACGAGCACCGGCGCCGTCCATACCGTCAAGGAATTCCTCGATCAGGTTCATGCTATCGGCCGATAGGCTTTGCCTATGATGCAAGGGCTGGGCAAGGGGTGGGCTGGACGGCGCTTTGCGGAATGCGCTATATTTGTAAAAATATAACGCGTGAGAATACAACGAAAAAGACAGGTCCTGCGATGGAAACCGAAGCTCAGTCGCTCACCACCTGCGAAGTCGCGCCTGATGGCAACAGTGTCGTCCTCGGCTTCACCGACAGCCAGGGGACACCAGCCAATATCAGGCTGTCGCTGAACCAGGTCGGCGGGCTCGCCATGACGCTGCCCGACCTGATCACCAAGGCGCTACGGCTGCGTTACGGCGATCACTCCTTGCGATACGCCTATCCGCTCGACTCCTGGACGGTGGAACGCTCGTCCGATCCGAGGACCGGCATGGTGACGTTGTGCACCACGGATGGATTTTCCGTATGCTTCTCGATGCAGGTCGATCTGCAGCAGAAGCTGGCCGCGGCGTTGGCCTCCGAGGGTCCCTATCAGACGCGGATCGTGCCGAACTAGAGCATGATCCGGAAAACTGGAAACCGGTGATGTTCTCCCGACGATCCGCCGTGGCTTTGCGTCATGTCGCCTTCGAGGATCTGGGGCTGCTCGCGCCGATCATGGAGCGCGAGGGATGGAACGTTTCCTTCTGCGAGGCGGCGGTCGATGATCTCAGCCACCGCTCGATCCGGAACGCCGACCTCGTGATCGTGCTGGGTGGGCCGATCGGAGTGTACGAGACGGATGATTATCCGTTCCTGACGTCGGAGCTCGCGCTGATCGAATACAGATTGTCGCGCGATCTGCCGACGCTCGGGATTTGCCTCGGCAGCCAGTTGATGGCGAAGGCGCTTGGCAGCCGCGTGTTCAAGGGACCGGTCAAGGAAATAGGCTGGGGCACGATCGATCTCACCGAGGAGGGCAGGTCATCCTGCCTGAAGGCGCTGCAAGGTGACGACGCCGTCGTGCTGCATTGGCACGGCGACACTTTCGATCTGCCGCAAGGTGCCACCCGGCTGGCCTCGAACGCGAATTACGAGAACCAGGCTTTTGCCTATGGCCGCAACGCGCTCGCGCTGCAGTTTCATCTCGAGGCCGATCCGCGTCAGCTCGAGGAATGGTATGTCGGCCATACCGTCGAGCTTGCGGCCGCGAAGGTCTCGATTGCGGATTTGAGGGCGGCGGCGCAGCAGCACAGAGACGGCCTCGCGCAGCGCGCGGACCATGTCTTCAGTGCCTGGCTTCACCAGCTCGGACTGAGGGACCTTCCTCAGCCGAAAGTGAAGGCGTAGGCCTGCACGCCCGGATCGAGGAAGCGGATTTCGAAGGTGTGATCCGCGACGGCTCCCGGCGAACGCACGAGCTGATACAGGCGCTGCGTCGTCACCACGCCGTTGCCGTCGGCATCGGTGTCCATGCCGTGCGCGTCGCCGGGCGGCTTGCCGTCGATGGTGATGCGGTAGCGGACGTTATTTCCCGGCGTCGACGGTCCCAGCACGAGATGCAGGTCACGCGCATGGAAGCGGTAGACGATGCTGCCGTCCTTCTCGTCGAGCTGCGCGCGCTCTTCTCCGATCGTCCATTTGCCGGTCAACGACCACTCGTTGAGCTGCGGCTCTCCAGCGGCATAGACATGGCTTTCGTCCTGCACCACGTCGCCCGGCGACACGAAGTGCTCGCTGCGGTCATAGCCGATATAGGTCTCGGGCGAATTGACATCGGCCTTGTCGGCGGCGGCTTCCGCGCCGGATGCATTCACGGCGACGATGCCATCAGGCACGTCCTTGGTGCCGGCGTCAGTGAGCATCTTCTGGATGATGCGCTCGGATTCCGCGTATTCACCCTCGCCGAAATGGTGATGGCGGACCTTGCCGTTGCCATCGATGAAATAATGCGCCGGCCAGTATTCGTTGTCGAACGAGCGCCAGATCTTGTACTCGTTGTCGATGGCGATGGGATAGCCGATCTTGAGCGTCGATATCGCGTTCTTCACATTGTCGACGTTGCGCTCGAAGGCGAATTCCGGCGCGTGCACGCCGATCACGACGAGGCCATGATCGCGATACTTCTCGGCCCAGGCGCGGATATAGGGGATCGAGCGCAGGCAGTTGATGCAGGAATAGGTCCAGAAGTCGACGAGCACGACCTTGCCCTTCAGCGCCTCGACGCTGAGCGGCGGCGAGTTCAGCCATTCCTGCGCGCCGTCGAGCGAAGGCGAGAACTCTTCGACCGGCAAGGCCGCCTCGGCTTGTCCGGTCGGCTGGTTCTGCTTGGTCGTGGGCGCGGATGCCGCCGTCTTTTGATTGGGATGAAGCTTGTCGAGCAGGCTTTGCTCCAGCGCATTGGTGCTGCCGAGCGACAGGTTGGTGAGAAGGCCCGTGTCGAGCCCGAGCGCGATCGCGGCCACCGCGACCAGCACCGCGGCGCCGAGCCCGCGCCTGATCCATTCGCCGGCGCCGATCGACTTCTTCATCGCGGCAAACACGCGGCCGCCGACCAGAAGCGCCAGCGCCAGCGATGTTGCGGCTCCCGCGGCGTAGGTAAGCAGCAACAGTGCCGTTCCGACATTCGCGCCCTTCAGCGCCGCGCCGGTCAGGATCAGGCCGAGCACGGGGCCGGCGCAGGGCGCCCAGAGAAAGCCGGTGGCGATGCCAAGCAATAACGGCGCAAGCAGCGTTTCCTCGCCGGTTTGTTCGGCTGATTGCGACAGGCGTGCGCCGACCGCGACCAATGGCTGCATCAGGCGATCGGCGAGAGCCGGAAACAGCAGCGTGAGCCCGAACACGGCCAGCAGGATCAGCGCAGCCACGCGGCCATATTGATTGGCCGACACCACCCAGCCGCCGGCGACCGACGCAAGGCTTGCGACAACGGCAAATGCCAGCGTCATGCCGATCAGCATCGGCAGGCCGCTCCGCAGGAACGGACGGTCGGCGCGCGCCAGCACAAACGGAATCACCGGCAGGATGCACGGGCTCACGATGGTCAGCACGCCGCCGAGATAGGCGAGAAGGAACAGGATCATGGGCGGCTCACGGCGTTGTTTGCCTCGTTACTTGCGCCAGCCATGGTTCGGCGAATAGCCGAGTACGCGGCGGGCTTTCTCGATCGAGAGCAGCGTCTCAAACTCACCGAGCTTGCCGTCGAGTTTCGCGTTCGGAAAATGCGCCGCCATCAGCTCGCGGCTCGGCGTCTTCATCAGCGTGTCGGCGGCCGCGATGGTGAAGACATCGGCGCCGGAAATATCCGCCTCTAACCCAAGGCGGCAGGCCTGCGCCACGTCGCGCGCGTCGACCCAGCTCCAGAGATTCCAGCGGCGCAACGCCGGATCGTCCCAATAGGAGGGGATGGCGGCGTAGTCCTTTTCCTCGAAGATGTTGGAGATGCGCAGGCCCACGAAGGTGGTAGCTGGATTCCAGCGGTTCATCTCGATCGCCGCGCGCTCGCAGAGCACCTTGGCGAGCGCATAGCCTGATTCCGGCGCGAGCGGATGCTCCTCGGTGATTGGCGCGGATTGTGGCGGGCTGCGGGTGAAGGGAATGCCGTAGGTGGTTTCGCTGGATGCCCAGGCCACGCGTTTTAGCCCCGCGCGCACCGCGGCGCTGAAGACGTTGTAGGTCGTCATCATGTTGTTCTGGAACACCGTCGCGTCAGGCGCGAGGCCGGGCGCCGGGATGCCGGCGAGATGGATCACGGCAGGCGGATCGCCGACGGCCATCCGGCGGCGGTCGATGGTGCCCGTCATCAGGCGGAGCGCATCGACCGTCTGTCCGAGATCGTTGAGATCGGTCTTCATGAAGTGGCAAAGCTGCTCGCTTGGCGCCGCGGTGTCGACATTCGTGACCTGGTAGCCATGCGCCAGCAGCTCCCGGATGGTCGCCTTGCCGGCCTTGCCGCTTCCTCCCGTAACGATCGCGCTTTTCATGTTGATTGCGTTCCTGTGGTGGATGCCGTGCGGAAACGCGCTTGACAGCTCAGCCGCTCGTCCGCCGTCAGCATCCTATCATCAGAACTTCGTCAGATGATGCGGCACATAGGGCGCTTCCAGCATCTTGATCTCGTCGTCGGTGAGCTTGAGTGACAGCGCCGCCGCGGCGTCAGTCAGTTGTTCTGCCTTGGAGGCGCCGACGATCGGCGCCGTCACGCCCTTTTTCTGAGCCACCCAGGCGAGTGCAACCTGCGCCCTCGGCACGCCACGCGCGGTGGCCACCTTGCCGACGGCCTCGATCACGGCGCGATCGGAATCCGGGAAGTCGTTGTAGAGCGTCTTGCCGTATTCATCGGTCTCGATCCGGTTGCTGCTCTCGTCCCACGCCCGCGTCAGCCGGCCGCGCGCCATCGGACTCCAGGGGATCACGGCGATGCCCTGATCGATGCAGAACGGCAGCATCTCGCGCTCTTCTTCGCGATTGATGAGATTGAGGTGGTCCTGCATGCTGACGAACTCGGTCCAGCCGTGCAGGCGCGAGGTATAGATCGCTTTGGCAAACTGCCAGGCGTGCATGTTGGATGCGCCGATATAGCGGGCCTTGCCGGCCTTCACCACGTCGTGAAGCGCTTCCATGGTCTCCTCGACCGGCACGGTCGGATCGCCGCGGTGGATCTGATAGAGATCGACGAAGTCGGTGCCGAGACGTTTCAGGCTGTTGTCGATCTCGGCGAAGATCGCCTTGCGCGACAGGCCGGCGCCGTTCGGCCCCGGCCGCATCCGGCCGTTGACCTTGGTCGCGAGCACCACGTCGTCACGCTTGACGAAATCCTTCAGCGCGCGGCCGACGATTTCCTCGGATGTGCCGTCGGAATAGACATTGGCGGTATCGAAGAAATTGATGCCGAGATCGAGGGCCTGCTTGATCAGGGGGCGGCTCTTTTCCTCGTCCAGCGTCCAGGGATGCGGGCCACGATTGGGGATGCCGTAGCTCATGCATCCGATGCAGAGCCGCGATACACGTAAGCCCGTCCTGCCGAACTTCACATAGTCCATTTTCCATCCCTCTTCGTTCTGGCCCGCGAAGATTACAGCGTCGTGCCCGACGTCGATATCGGCCGTTTCCGACGCTCACGCCGGATTGACGTGCCCGCCGCGAGAGGCTTTATATCCGAAGATATATAACGCTGCCATAGCCCATGATCCGCCGAAGAGAACGCGAACTTGCTTGACGTCACCCAGCCGACAGGCGTCGGGCCCAATATCCGCGACCTGCGTGTGGCCAAGGGCCTGACGCTCGACCGGCTGGCCGCGTCGAGCCAGCTGACCAGGGGCTATATCTCGCTGGTCGAGCGCGGATTGAAGGTGCCTTCGGTCGCGGCACTGTTGCGCATGGCGGCGGCGCTCGACGTCAACGTCGCCGAATTCTTCGAACCGCAATCCGCGCCGGCGCCACGCTATACGCTGTTTCGACATGGTGATGGCAATGGCTCATCGCTGAACGGCAGCGGGCTCGAGCTGCTCGCGATGGCCACCGGTCCCAAGCGCAAGATGATAGAGCCGTTTCTCCTCAGTCCGCCGCTGAAATCCGCGCCGCTCGCGTCCCATGGCGGAGAGGAAGTGCTCTTCGTGATCAATGGCAGGATTGCGATCCGGTTCGATGGTGAGGAGCTGACGCTGTCGAAAGGCGATTGCCTGTATTTCTCCGGCGAGACTCCGCACGAGGTGCGGAGCATCGGACGGCAGAAGGCGCAGGTGCTGCTGGTCGTCGCGCAAGGTCAGAAGACGACCTCTTGAGCAGCAGGTGCATGCCCGCCATGCGCATTTTGCCCGTCGTGTTAATCTGTCGCAGGTCATATCGCTTGCGCCGTCGGGCAAATCAGTGGCCTCAATCCTTCCCATCCCGCGCCGCTAGAGGGGCGTATCGCGATCGTCACGGACGTTGGCTGCGGGGAGCGATGGACGCGATGCTGGCGTGAGACGAACGCTTGGCCAACGCGGACGGCGAAGGCGCGTGGTCCTGGTCCCCCGACGCTGGGATCAAGCCTTGAGTGATGACCTCAAGGCGACGGTGGCTAACAAGCCCGGACACCGGGGAGAGCGCGCGAATAAGCCGTTAACACCAATCGCGCGGGGAAGGCCGGCATGTTTCGGCGGACCTGTAGTGACTAACGCGTGTGCTTTCTACACTGCACGCGCGGCTGCGGGTGCGCAAAACACCCGGCCTTCCCTGCGCCCTCTATCTTTCCGAGGGCTCGCTTTCGCAAGACCCGGGCACATCGTGCCGCGGTAACGCGGAATCGCGTCTCAGGCCCTCGAAAGGATCGTTGATGCGCCGGCCTTTACTCAGCCGCCTTCGCGGTCTTGCCGAACATTCGCGTCGGTGCCGAGAACCCGCAGGAGGTGCCGTCGGTGATCTTGACCTCATCTTCCCAGGGCAGGCGGAAGGTGCCGGCGACCATGTCCTGCATGAAGGTGTAGGGACAGTCCATCGCGCCGCCCTTCACTGCGACATAGCCGCGATGCCAGAGCTGATAGATGTTGTTCTCGACGCCCCAGTTGATGCGCGCCTCGCGTACCAGATCAGGGCGCACCTCGGCGGTGATGATCTCGTCGACACGTCCGGTGGTGCCGTGGGCAAGGATGCTGCCGTCGAAATTGACGATCATGCCTTCGCCCATGGAATCGAAGGAGCCGTCGGAACCGCACATGCAGACATTGGCGGTGACCATCAAATTCTGGAATGCGTTGGCCTGGTTGGTGAAGCGCCAGCTCTCGCGGATCGGCGCGGTGTAGCCGGCGGTGCGGATCATGATCTCCGCACCCTTGTAGGCGCATTCGCGGGCCATCTCCGGGAACATGCCGTCATGGCAGATGATGAGCGCGATCTTCGCGCCCTTCGGCCCCTCGATCACGGGAATGCCGACATCGCCGGGCTCCCACGGCTCGACGGGAATCCACGGATGGAATTTGCGATAGTAGAGCTTGATCTCGCCGTGGTCGTCGATGATCAGCCCGGAATTATAGGGATTGCCGTGCGGGTTGAACTCCATGATGGAGAAGCAGCCCCAGATCTTGTTGTCGATGCAGGCCTTCTTGAAGGCCGCGACCTCAGGTCCATCAAGCCGGCACATGATCTCCGGATTGGTGTCCATCGACAGCCCATGCAGCGAATATTCCGGGAAGACGACCAGATCCATGGTCGAGAGGTTGCGCCGTGCCTTGCCGACCATCCAGACGATGCGTTCGGTCTGCCTCGCAAGATCGGCGCGGGTGGCGACGACGGGCAGTTGCAGTTGAACGAGCCCGATCACGACTCCGTTAGGCGATTTGTTGAGGCCGCCGAGTCCGTTCATATCACAGCTCCGTTCATCCGATCCTCCCCGAAGAGCCGCGCTGGCGCCAGCACGAATTGATCCCGGCAGGGTCAGCAAAGCCGATTTTGCGGATGAGAAAAAGACTATCTTTCAGGCAGGCTACCCTTCACCAGGGCGAAGGCGAGCCCAGTACAACCCAGATGGCAACCGCGACGGCAAGGGTAATGACAACGTAGGACAACGTATTCCTCATGCGTTGCTAAACACCGCAAAGGGGTCGAATATTCAATCCAACGAAGGATCAATCCCGGGAAGCAAAATTGTCGCAGAGCATTACGTCGCAGAACCTTGAGAAGTCGGAACCGATCGGCACGGCACGCGCCGCTTTTGCCGCCACCATCGGCAACATGCTCGAGTTCTATGATTTCATCACCTATAGTTTCTTTGCGATCCAGATCGGCCACACCTTCTTCCCCGCGCAGAACGAGTACGGCAGCCTGATGCTCTCGCTGGCGACGTTCGGAGCAGGTTTCGTGACGCGGCCGATCGGCGGCGTCGTGCTCGGCATCTTCTCGGACCGCGTCGGTCGGCGGCCGGCGATGCTGCTCAGCTTCGCCATGATGGGCGGCGCGATCCTGGTGCTGGCGCTGACGCCGTCTTACGCCGCCATCGGCCTTGCCGCGCCTGTTATCGTCATCATCGCGCGCATGGTGCAGGGCTTTGCCCTGGGCGGCGAGGTCGGGCCGACCACCGCCTATTTGATGGAGATTGCCTCGCCCGAGCGGCGGGCGCTGGTGGTGTCATGGCAACCGACCAGCCAGGGGATCGCTGCGACGACCGGCGCGCTGGTCGGCGTGATCCTGAGCAAGACGCTGACGCCGGATGCGTTAGAGACCATCGGCTGGCGCATCGCGTTCCTGATCGGCGCGGCCTGTCTGCCGTTCGGCCTGTGGATGCGCAGGCGATTGCCGGAGACGATCCCGCAAGGCGACGCCGCCGCCCGTGTGGTCGAGAGATCCAGCCATCTTGTGATGGCGCGGCGGCACATCCGCGTCATTCTGTTGGCGGTGATGATCCTGGCGAGCGGCACGATCGCGACCTACGTGACGCAATACATGACGACCTATGCGCAGAACACGCTGCACGTGCCGTCGACCCTGGCCTTCACCGTATCACTGGTCAGCAATGGCCTCAGCATCGCCGGCGCGTTGCTCGGCGGCTGGCTCGCCGACCGCTATGGCCGCAAGCCGGTGTTGATCTGGCCGCAGCTTGTGACGCTGCTCGCTACCTATCCGACATTCCTGTGGATCGTGCATGCGCCCGGCCCAATGTCGCTGTTGCTCGGCTTCGGCATGCTGTCGCTGATCGGCTCCGTGCCGTTTACCGCGTTCTACGCCACCTTCACCGAGGCGCTGCCGCAATCGATCCGCGGCGGGGTGTTCGCCACCGTCTATGCGGTGGCGATCGCAAGCTTCGGCGGCACCGCGCAGCTCGTGGTGACCTGGCTCTTGCACATTTCGGGCAATCCGCTGGCGCCGGCCTGGTATCTGCTGCTCGCCGCGGCCGTCGGGCTGATCGCGATGAGTCTGATGCCGGAGACCGCGCCGATCAAGGTCGGTAACAGGTCACTCTAGCCGTTCGACCCTGCGCAAGGAGGGAAACAGTTTCATCCAGAGCAAAGCCACCGCAATCGTGCCGATGCCGCCGATGAGCGCGGCGGGCATCGCGCCGAACAGTGCCGCGGTGATGCCGCTTTCGAATTCGCCGAGCTGATTGGAGGCATGGATAAACAGGAAATTGACCGCTCCGACCCGGCCGCGCATCTCGTCGGGCGTCGCAAGCTGTACCAGGGAGACGCGGATGACGACGGAAATCGTGTCGGCCGCGCCCATCGCCGCCAGCGCGAGGACCGAAAGCCAGATGGTCTGCGACAGGGCGAACACGATGGTCGCAAGTCCGAAGGCGATCACCGCCTGGAACATGCGCAGGCCCACTTTGCGCTTGATCTGGTGGCGGGCGAGAAAGGCCGTCATGACCAGTGCGCCGATCGCGGGCGCCGCGCGCATCACGCCGAGCGCGAAGGGGCCAGCATGCAGGATGTCGCGAGCATAGATCGGCAGCAACGCGCTGGCGCCGCCGAGCAGCACCGCGAACAGATCGAGCGAGATGGTGCCTGATATCGCCGGGTTGTCGCGGACGAAGCTGATGCCGGCGAACAGCTCGGAGAAGGTCGGCGGCTCCGTCGGCTTGACAGTGCGTTCGAGTTGGATCGCGGCGGCTGCGAGACCGGCGAGGAGCCAGAACAGCGTCATGATCGCAAATGGCGCGGCGGGTGCGATTGCAAAGACGAGTCCGCCGATCGCAGGGCCGGTGATGGTCGCGAGCTGGCCCGCGCCGGAGGAGAGCGCGGTGGCGCGCTGCAGGCCGCCTTCCGGTGCGACGCCGGGGAGCAGCGCCGACAGCGCCGGGCTCTCGAAGGCGGTGGCGATGCCGAAGATGACGATCGCGATGAGGATTTCGCCAGCCGCCAGCGAACCGGTGAAGCTGCGCCAGGCGAGATAGGCGGCCGCCAGCGCTTGCGCGAATTGGCAGAGCTGCACGACGCGCCGGCGGTCATAGCGGTCGGCGGCGTGACCCGCGATGAAGATGAGGAGCGCACTCGGAATGAACTGCACGAGGCCGACCATGCCGAGATAGAACGCGCTGCCGGTGAGCTGGTAGATCTGCCACCCGACCGCGACGGTCGCGATCTGCCAGGAAAATTCCGAAAAGCTCCGTGAGACCACGAAGAGCAGCAGTGGCGGATGACGGAGCAGGCTGCGAACGTCGGAAGAGGAAGAAAGTTGGTCGGTCACGAGAACCCCAGCAAAAGCATCCGCCCGGACAATGCGGGTTGATGCGTTGGTTCACGTGAAACGCTTACGGCGCTTGAAATAAGCAGCGAGCGAGCCATATTCGCTTCAAGCCGTGCCGACAAGATCAAGTTGCGCCGCGCTTTTATAATTGTTCCAGACTTTTCTTTTTACGCTGCGCGCAATTGCCAGTCGCCGATGATTTCAAAGCGCGCTTTCGCGTCCGTCTGCTTGAACAGCGCGACGCGGTCGATGGCAAGCTCCGTGAGGTTAAGCCGCGCAAAGCGCTCGCGCAGCATCGCGAGCACGGCCTCGCGGCGCGTCTCGTCGAGCCGGCCGGTCAGCGTCATGTGGAAGCGGAATTCCTCCATGACGTAAGGATAGCCCCAGCGGTCGAGATATTCGACCTGCCGCGGCGTCAAGCGCGATGGATTGCGGCGTGTGCGATCCTCCGCGGTGAGGGGCGCGCGGAAAGGATCGAAGGCGCGGACGCAGTCGGCGGCGAATTGCTCGAGCTCGGCCGATCGGGTCTCGGGGATCACGGCAATGAAGCCGCTGATCGGGTTGACCACGGGCGTGATCTTCGGAATCAGCCGCGGCTGGCGCGCGAAATCGGCGCAGGCGGCGTGCAGCTCGGACTCCCTCCTGCCGTTCAGCGACATCGGTGCCTTCAGCGTGGCGTGAAAGCCGTATTTGCGCGGATCCTGCGTCAGCTCGCGCCAGTCGGGCATTTGCTCGACGACGCCGCCGGGGAAGGGCAGCGCGGCCCCGATCCAGGCGTCATAGCCGAGCATCTCGGCGCCGAACTGATCGAGGAAAGAACCCTGCGCGGGCGCGTAGTAGATCGCGTAGCGTGGAAATGGGGCCATCGGATTAGATTTGCGGAAAACTCACTCGGCTGCAATCGCTTCGACGCGCGGGGCGCGCGCGGCAGCGATGCGACCGGCATCGGCAAGATGCACGAGGCGGCCGGCAGCGATGACCGCCACGATGCGTGGGCGCTGCGGTATCGCGTCATCGACCAGGAGGATGTCGGCGCGCTGCCCGCTGGCGAGCTTGCCGCGGTCGGCAAGCCCGGCGGCCTCTGCCGGCGCTGCCGAGATCAGGTCCCAGGCCTTGCCGAGCGGCAGCACCTTGTCATGCGCGAGCCGGAAGGCGGCGAGCAGCGGCGCGGGATAGTAATAGTCGGAGGCGAGCACCGAGCACAGTCCCTTTTCGATCATGTCGGAGGCCTTGGTCCAGCCGGTATGGCTGCCGCCGCGCACGACATTGGGCGCGCCGAACACGATGGCGTCGCCACCGGCCGCCGCCTCGCGCGCAGTCTCCTCGTTGATCGGGAATTCGGCGATCCTCACCCCCTGCGCGCGGAACGAGCGACGCATGTCCGGGCTGTTGTCGTCGTGGGAGAGCATGCGGACATCCGCCTCGCGCGCGATCTTGGCGATCCGCGACATCGACCCCGGCACGGCGTCGGCGCGGGAAAGCACCTGCTGCAGCAGAATGTCGAAGTCCTCGTCCGAAAGCCCGGTGCGCGCCACCATCGTTTTGCGCTTGTTGGGCTTGTTGAGCAGGAGGACGGTGTTTTCCGTGTGATCATTGAACGCGAACAGGTCGATGCGACCATCGGAAAGCCACTCGCCGATCGTCTGTTCCGCATCGAGATTGTAGGTCTCGTGGCGAAGGTGGAAGCGCGTGTCCGCGGCGAGTTTCGGCCGCAACGCCTCGATCGCTTCCAGAAGCTGTTCCGCATTGTCGCCGGAGCGCAAGCCCGGCTCCCACGACCAAGTCGCAGCATGGAATACCGTGGTGATGCCGTTGGCGATGGCCTGGCGATCGCTATCGACCAGCGCGACGTCGATCGGGAAGTCTACCTTGGGCCGCGGCATCATCTGCCGCTCGAAGGCATCGCCATGGATGTCGACGATACCGGGCAGCACCAGCAGGTCGCGCGCATCAAGCGCAAGCGCGCCGCGTCTGTGCTCTGCGCCAAGCTCGTGGATCTCGCCGCCGGCGATCGACAGCGAGGTTTCCTGGAATTCGCCGTCGATCAGGGCGCGGCCGGCTTCGATGATGATGTCAGTCACAATGCGGCACTTCGTCTTGCGTTGGTGGCGGGGGCAGTGGAGGCGGATTCATATTTGTCGAGGAAGTCCTCGATCGCAAGCTTGCGGAAATCGGGCAGCGCGGCGCGGAGCGCGTCGTGACTCCATTCCCACCATGCAAGCCGCGCCAGGCGGTCGGCAATAGCTTCCGGAAATCGCCGCTTGATCGGCCGCGCCGGATTGCCGGCGACGATCGTATAGGCGGGCACGTCCTTGGTGACGATGGCGCCGGCCGCGATCACCGCGCCGGTGCCGATATTGCGACCCGGCAGCACGATCGCGCCATGGCCGATCCAGACGTCATGGCCGATGTGGATGCGAAAACTCTTGCGCCATTCGAAGAACTCGGCGTCGTCGGCTTCGCCTGGAAAATAGGCACTGGCGCGGTAGGTGAAGTGCGCCTGCGTCGCCCGATGCATCGGGTGATTGCCGGGATTGATCCGCGTCATCGCCGCGATCGAGCAGAATTTGCCGATCGTGGTGTAGGTGATCTCCGAATCGTTGACAACGTAGGAGTAGTCGCCCATGGCGACATCGAGCAGCTTGGTGCGTGCGCCGACTTCGCAATAGGCACCCAGCGTTGCCTGCTGCACCTTTGCACTTGGATCGATCAACGGTTCGGTCGAGAGCGTCTTGCCGGCCATGCGAACTGCCTAAAACAACGCCGACACATTATCGGCGTGCACGTCATCGGGAAGCTTGATGACAACTTCATGACACTTGCGCAACTGACGACAGCGTGTGGATGAATGCCGCACTGCGGCGCCGCTGTCACACAACTGTTGAATCCGGGGAATAGCGATGGCCTCAACTGTTCTCGGAGCATCGCATGCTGGTGGTGGAAGGTTTGACGTGCCGTTTTGGCACGAAGGCCGCGGTCGACAACGCGTCCTTCTCGGTTACGCCCGGCGGTTTCATCGGCGTGATCGGGCGCTCCGGAGCCGGCAAGTCGACGCTGCTGCGAACCATCAACCGCCTTGCGCCGGCGACATCCGGGCGCATCCTCTTCAACGGGCAGGACGTCACCGCGCTGAAAGGCAAGGACTTGCGCAAATGGCGGGCGCGCTCGGCGATGATCTTCCAGCAATTCAATTTGATCGGGCGACTCGATGTTCTTACCAATGTCTTGATGGGGCGGCTTTCCGACATTCCATCCTGGCGCTCGCTGTTCCAGCTCTGGCCCGAGAACGATATCGCGGTGGCGATGTCGGCGCTGGAACAGTTCGACATGGCCCAGCTTGCCGCGCAGCGCGCCGACCAGCTCTCCGGCGGCCAGCAGCAGCGCGTCGCGATCGCCCGCGCCATGGTGCAGGAACCCGAGATCATCCTCGCCGACGAGCCGATCGCCTCGCTCGATCCGCGCAATACCAAGATCGTGATGGATGCGCTGCTTCGTATCAACAAGCACTTCGGCATCACGGTGCTCTGCAACCTGCATTCGCTCGACCTCGCGCGCAGCTATTGCGACCGCCTGATCGGCATGGCGGCGGGCCGCGTCGTGTTCGATGGCGCGCCGTCGGCGCTGACCGAGCACATCGCCCGCGAGCTCTACGATCTCGAAGCCGACGAAGTCATGGGAACAGCTACCGCGGAAGTGCCCGCCGGCGCCGCCATTCCGGAGCTTGGCAACGCTGC
>DATHMA010000233.1:0-30713 GCA_035487555.1 Bradyrhizobium sp.
ATGCGAATCGCCGTCGCCACGACGTGTCGATGTCCATTCCTTAAAGCCGTTCCCGGATCGCCTTGTACTCGGCACCAACGACCATGAGTCGCGGTGAGCGGCCAAGCATAATTCTCAGGCCATTCGCCCCTATCGGCCCCACGCGTCGATGGGCGCACCGTTGCGCGGACCGCAGTAGTCGCTTCTGTATCTATTGGCGTAAGAGCCGCAAGCGGCTGTCATCCCAAGCGGGCCGAGGTCGATGAAACCACCGTTGTATGCCGGGCTACCGCCGCCGGGGTACGAGCCTTCCGGGCCATGGACGCCGGCAAGTCGGCTGCTGTGCCGGATGTGATGTTGGAAATGTCCAACGTGATGACCGCTTTTGCCGGACTTCTGATCGGATGCGATCGCGCTGGCTGTCATCCCGACGGCGAGCGCCAGCACTGCGCCCACAAGCGTAAGCCTTGTCATCATCATCCCTCCGCGTTCATCGGGCCGGACTCGGCGACTGCTGCCTCAACATTGAGGTAAGTGCTGGCGTGTCGCGCGCAATGACACTTATTCGATTGGAACTGCTGTTGTCAGCGCAGGAATGGTTGGCTACGCTTTACGCCAAGTAGGTCCAAACGGTGTAGGTCCAAACGGTCTTTCGGTCGGCCGCACGCTCATGCCAAAATTCCTTCGCGTCGGAGTCCATCAGTCGAACGTCTCCGGATACACGTCAAAGGCGTGGTGCATTCGACGGGTCGGCTCGACGGTTTTGCTGAAGTGGGGCGCTGTGGAGGTCCATGGCGTCGGCGATGGGCGAAAGGTCTACTGGACGATTCCGCCAAGGGATAAAACCATTCGTTGCCGCACGGTGCAACGTGCGCAGGACTACACAAAGGCCGCCATCGCGCGGCGGCGCAACCATCGCTATGAACCGCTGACCGGAAATATTGCGAGCCGCCGCCGAACCGCTGGTCGCGACGCCGAGCTCAAGCAAGCGCTCGCCACCATCCTCTTTGTCGACATCGTCCGCTCCACCGAAAAAGCAGCGCGGCTCGGCGATTCGCGTTGGACGCAGGTGATGAATCACTATTACGCCGCGGTCCGCAAAGAGCTGAAGTCGCTGCGCGGGAAAGAAGTCGTGACGACGGGGGACGGGCTGCTGGCGACGTTCGGCGCGCCCGCTGCCGCCGTCCGTTGCGCCACCGCCATCCGCGAAGCCGTGCGCACGCTGGGACTGGAGATCAGGGTCGGGCTGCACGCGGGCGAATACAAGGTAAGCGGGACGGAGGTGATCGGTCTCGCGTTTCACATCGGCGCGCGCGTCGCCGCGAAAGCGCGTGCCGGCGAAGTCCTGGTCTCGAGCGCGGTCAAGGATCTGGTGTCGCAGTCCGGAATCCGCTTCAGCGATCGCGGCCTGCACCAGCTCAAAGGCGTGCCGGAGCGATGGCGGCTCTACCGGGTCGAACATTGAGCGCGACCAAGCCCGCCTCTGTGCACCGCAGACCCTCGCGTCTCAATAAACGTGCACGGGGAGCGGGACACCGGCCGGACCGACCAGCAGGCCCCAGGTCTCATTGGCACCGACCTCGAACTCCCCCTTCTGCGCGGCGTTGCCGGGCACCTTCAGGGTGACCTTGAACCTGCCCGGCGGCAGATCGATCTGCGGACCGTCCGGCAATGCGGCCTTCGCCGCCAACCTGATGGTCTGCTCGTTGATGGCGATGACGGCCTCTTCATCGGTGGTGTTGCCGAGCATCAGCTTCACCTGTCCCGGGCTCGGCAGCATGTCGGCCTTCGCGACGGCGGACTCGGCAGCATCTTGCTTGCGCAGCGAAAGGTCGGCGATCGTCTTCTTGTCCTGATGGATGAGCCGGAGCAGCGCCGGTCCGTCTGATGTCGTGAACGCGATCACGGCCCGGTCCGGCTCGACGACCGCGCCGTCATTCTCCGTCCAGCCGCGCTTCTTCAGCTCGACACGATAGAAGCGGAGCACAGAAGCGAGATCGAGTGGCATCTCGGCGTGAACCGACTTGATGAGCGGCGAATTTTTCTCCGTCGTAAGCAGGCGGCCCTTGGGCAGCGGCAGACCGGTGGCTTTGGATAACTCCACCTCGAGATCGTCGCTTGCCTGCGGCGCGTCCTCACCGCAGAGCAGGCGCTTGGCGATGGGGCCCAGGGGGCAATGGTTCGTAACATCCCACGAGGTTTCGTCGACGGAGACTGGCCCGGACGGGGCATGCCAACCCTGCTGATCGATGGTTGGCGGACTCGACGGGGTCGAGGTGGTCTCCCATGACGCTTTGAAGGTGCAACCGATGATCAGGTTTCGAAAACCAATCCCGCAACTATTATGAGGGAAGCTCCGTGTGACTGCTGCTGTGAGCGCCAGCGATGGCAGCACGACGACCGTCGCAACGGCCGCCACGGTCAAACTGGCGGCGAGTAAAATGCCTTTCGCGCGACGATTCATGAGAGCACCAACTCTGTGAACGCCCTGGGGTCAGGCGCTCATCATGAGCTTAGTGGCAGTGGTCACGCAAAACGTTCATCGTCCGCTTGCCCTTTGTTTCTGCTAGCGATTTTCGGCACGCGAACGCACGCGCCACGGCGAAAATGTCTGATCCACGTCGCGATCGCTGCGGACGATGGCAAGTGGTCGATCACTGCACCTGGATATTTGCGTCTTTCACGGCATTCCGCCAGCGGGCTGCATCCTCGAGCACGAAACGACCGAACTCTTCCGGCGTGCTGGGCGCGAACATCAGGCCTTCGTTGGTCTCGATGGTCTTGAAGACACCCGCCCCGATCGCTTTGGCTACCGACGCGTTCAACAGATTCACGATGTCCGGAGCCGTTCCCGCCGGCGCATAGAGACCGTACCAGCCATCGACGACGTAACCTGTCACGCCAGCCTCGGCAACTGTCGGCAGGTCGGGGTAGGCTGCGGACCGCTGTGCCGAGGTGACCGCCAGAGCTCGCAACTGTCCGCTGCGAACATAGGACGCTGCCGCGGGCACGGTGGAGAATATCATTTGAATCTGCCCGCCCAGCAGATCGGTGAGAGCGGGAGCCGAGCCTTTATATGGAACATGCGTAATATCGACGTGCGCCATACTCTTGAAAATTTCGCCGGCCAGGTGGGGAGACGAGCCTATGCCGGGGGAGCCAAAGTTGAGCTTGCCGGGATTGGCCTTGGCATAGGCAATGACGTCCTGAATTGACATGAACGGCAGCTTGGGATTGACCACGACGATATCGAAGGATCGCGCGATCAAAGCCACAGGTGCGAAAGCCTTGAAACTGTCATATGGCAACTTGGCGTTTATGCTCGGATTGATGGCGAAGGGCGTGGACGCCAGCATCAACGTATAGCCGTCGGGGGCACTGCTCGCGGCTGCCATGGTCCCCACGATCGTTCCGGCCCCGGGCCTGTTTTCGACAATAACGGGCCTGCCAAAATCCTTGCTCATGAAATCGCCAATCAAGCGCGCCATGATATCCACGCCGCCGCCCGGCGCGAACGGAACGATGATTCTAATCGGCTTGTCCGGATAGGCCGCAAGCGCCGATCGCGGCGCGACCGCAAGCAATGTCAAACACAGCAGCGAAGTCGTCAGGAACGCAAACATCAATCGTGTTACGGAGGCTCGCATGGCGGGGCCCTCACCGATTGGAATTTGGATGGCCAGAGGCTAGTGGAAACCTCGCCTGAGGGGAACCAACGCGAAGCCGACGAATGTCGCCTATCGCACGCGAATGGCCCAAATGCCGATCCCGGCGAAAGCCGGATCGTTCATCCGCGTTTTCTCAAAGCGTGCGCCGCCGGCTTCACATCGGGCAGCGAACATACGACATTTCCACCGGCACCCCCGCCTCCTTGGAAGTGAGTGTGATCTTGTTCTCGCCGGAGATTTTCACGTCGAATGTGACGTCTGAGAGCGCGACACCGTCCGAGCACGACGCGATCAATCGCACATTCGACCCGTCATCGTGCGACGATTTGACGGTGCATTTTTGCAATGTGCCGCTAATTTGCTTTCCCTGGACGATCAAGCCGCCCGCATGGAGATCGGCATCTGGCTTGAACGCAAGCTTGTTATTCTCCTTGGTAAATATCTGACCGCAGGCCGTGGCGTCGTTCGTCCAGGCTCCGTTCAAATCCGCAGCGTGCGTCGAGGCCGATGGCATGACGAGAAGTATCAACAGCGCCACCGAATTGAAGGTTCTCATGAAACTCTCCTATTAATGGCCAACAGGCTACGGGAGCCGTTCGATTGCACGGCGCAGCCCTGCGCTTGGCTTGTCGTATCGCCTTTGAACAACATGGCGTGCGACGAGTTGGCGTGTCCTTCGTTGATCTAAATCAATGGAGTTCCGGGGAGTACCGATCTCGTCCGCCATCGCGGACATCGCGATGTGAGTACCGGCCCTAGAGCATGATCCGGAAAAGTGTGAAGCGGTTTTCCGAAAAGATCATGCTCAAACAAGAATCTAGAGCGCGATGACAATTCAATCTAATCCCATCGCGCCCTAGTGATCCGTCTCTGCCGGAGCGCTCCGCTGCGTGTAACAGCCGCCGCGGCCGCCATAATGGCAGACGAGATGACAGGTCTCGTCCATCGCGCAGTCCAGATAGAACCAGCCGACGTAAGTGAACAGCACCAGGAACGCGACCCAGAGCGTGAACTTGGTCTGTCGATCCATGCGGGCACTCCACATGTGGTGCGCGGCGAGTCCTGCTCGCGCGACCTGCGAAAACGTGCGTCATAACCCGTCGCAATCCGCCTGAACGTGACCGACATCACCCTTAATTTTGTGACCCGAATTCACGTGCGCATAAAAGCCAATTGGCCTGCGCCGCTTCCAAGCGGCGTGGTCATCCTGCGAGCTTGACTTTCGGCGGCGTGGCCTCGAGCGGTATAAAAGATGGAAGACGATGGATGCTTTGCCCGATATGGCCGAGTTCTCGCGAGAGCACAGCATCGCACCAGATCTGAAATCCAGCCTCGCGCGCTCGATCGCAGAATACGTAGTCTTCGCCGACGATCTGTCCCTGCGCGTCGACGTCAAATCTGAAATACGGCTTTGCGAGCTTGTCGAAGACACGCATATTGATCAGCAAGCAACCTGTTGGCATGCGCTGCATTTCAAGAAGGTCACCCGCGAGAAGGGTGGGCTGATCCGGAAGCTTGGTGCCGAGGATTTCAAACGGCGCGACGCGCTTGGTGTATGTTGCACCAACGATATCCTTCTTGCGAAGCAGGAGCCGCAAAAGCGTAGTCGGCGGAAAAACCATGTCGCTGTCGAGGAACAGGAGGAAATCCGCGTCAGCCTCCCTGGCGCGGTGGACCCCGGTATTGCGCGCTTCCGCCACGATGGACGATTTGGCGGTGATCAGCCGCAGGGGGAGCCCCGCTGAGGCCATGCAGAGCTGCGCATAGGCCATGGCAAAGTCGGCGTGCACCATGTCACCTGATGGAACAGCGATGGCGATACGAGGCAGCGGCGAATCCATTATTGTATGATTCATAGTATGGTGGGTCAGGTCAATTCCCGATCGCCCTCACCGACCAGAGTCGGCAACGTTTAGAAACAGAATCGAAACGACGCTGGGCCGCGCGCACGGAAAAACTAATTTCGCTTTTTCGTTCAAGCCGCTTCGACCCATCCACCCTCTTGCGCCCGAAAATTCCGCTTGCGCCGTCGGGCAAGTCAGTGGCCTTCCTTCGCGCGTCCCGCACCCACAAGAGGGGCGCTACGCGATCGTCACGAGTGTCGGGAGCGGGATGCGATGGACGCTTTGACTTCACCGGACGAGTGAGGTCTGAGGCGGACGGTAAAGGCGTGTGGTCCTGGTCCCCCGACGCTGGGATCAAGCTCCGCGAGACAGGCGATGTCGGCCCCAACGGGCCCGACACGCCGGCGGGGTGACGGTGGCAACAAAGCCCGGTTCACCGAGGAGAGCACGCTATAAGCCGTAAACCGTCGCGCAGGGAAATGCCGGAATGTTTCGGCGTACCTGTGGTGACTTGCTTGCGTGCTTTCTTACCTGCACGCAAGGCTGCGGGTGCGACGAACACCCGGCATTCCCTGCGCCCTCTCTTCTTCGGAGGGACATTGATGATGCATGACTCGGGCGCGTGAGTGCCGCGGGAATATTGAAGCATGACCAGATTCCGTAGGGTGGGCAAAGCACAGCGTGCCCACCATCGCGATCGGTCTCTTGAACGGCGGGCACGCTTCGCTTTGCCCACCCTACGAAGCCTTCACGCTTTCTCCGCTGTCATGCCTCGGCTTAACCAAACGCCATTAGAATCGATGCGGAGCGAGCATCGATCGATGCTCGATCCGGAATGATGCTCATCCTTACCGGTGCGGCGACTTAGCCTACAGTCGAAGCAACAAGCGGCTAGATCGCGCTGGCCGGCTGGGCTAGTGTTTCACCCAACCGGTTAACAAAAATCGGCAATCCCAGGGAGAATGATGTGAGATCCAAGGTTAAGGTAGCGCTTTCGCTCGCGGTCGCCGCGGCCGGGTTGTTTGCCGTCTCTGCGCCCGCTTTTGCCCAGCAGAAGACCATCACGGTCTGGTGGGGCAAGGGCTTCTACAAGTCCGAAGACGACGCGCTGCTCGATACGATCAAGAAATTCGAAGCCAAGACCGGCATCAAGGTCGAGCTGTCGCAATACGCCATTCAGGACATGATTCCGAAGACGGTGGCCGCGCTCGATGCCGGCACCGTGCCCGATGTCGCCTATTCCGACACCTATGACGTCCAGGCGCAGGGCAAGTGGGCCTATGAAGGCAAGCTCGAGGACCTCTCGGACGTGATGACGCCGATCCAGGACCGCTTCGCGCCGAACACGCTGGAAGCCTCGAAGCTCTATGACAACGTCGCCAAGAAGAAGGCCTATTACGGCTTCCCGCTGAAACAGCAGAGCATGCACGTCCAGATCTGGGGCGACCTGCTGGAGAAGGCGGGCTTCAAGCAGAGCGACATCCCGACCGACTGGGAAGGCTACTGGAGCTTCTGGTGCGACAAGGTGCAGCCGGCGATCCGCAAGGCCACCGGCACGCGGATGTACGCGGTCGGCCAGCCGATGGGCGTGGAATCCACCGACTCCTTCCAGTCGTTCTACACCTTCATGGACGCCTATCACATCAAGCTGGTCGACGACGACGGCAAGCTCCTGGTCGACGATCCCAAGGTGCGCGACGGCCTGATCCACGCGCTGAAGGACTACACCGACACCTACATCAAGGGCTGCACACCGCCCTCCTCCACGACCTGGAAGGACCCCGACAACAACGTCGCCTTCCACAACAAGACGATCGTGATGACCCACAACTTCACGATCTCGATCGCGGCGAAATGGAACGAGGATTCCAAGAACCCGGCGCTGACCGACGAGCAGCGCGCGGCCGGCAAGAAGGCCTATGAGGAGGACATCATCACCGCGTCGTTCCCGAAGGCGCCGGATGGTTCGACCATCCGCTACCGCTCCGACGTCAAGACCGGGTTGATCTTCGCCAGTGCCAAGAACAAGGCGGAAGGCAAGCAGTTCATCAGCTTCCTGCTCCAGGAGGAGAACGTCCGCCCCTATATTGAAGGCGCGCTCGGCCGCTGGTTCCCGGTGACGAAGGCAAGCCAGGAGAGCCCGTTCTGGCAGTCCGACAGGCATCGCAAGGCGGTTTATGCCCAGTTCACCGGCGGCACCACGCCGTTCGACTTCACCAAGAACTGGAAGTTCACCATCCTGAACAACGAGAACGTCTGGGCCAAGGCGATGAACCGCGTGGTCAGCGAGAAGGTTCCGGTGGACAAGGCCGTGGACGAGCTGATCGCCCGCATCAAGGAAGTTGCGGGTTAGTATCTTCCTCCCCCTCTCCCCGTTCTTCACGGGGAGAGGGTTGGGGTGAGGGGCTGTCTCCGCGAGCTCGAAGAGATGAGTACGCGGAGGGCCCCCCCTCACCCGGATTGCATCTTGCGATGCAATCCGACCTCTCCCCGCAAGCGGGGCGAGGTGAAAGGCAAACAACACCGGCCGCTTCGCGCGGCCAGCAGCTGGTGATAAAAGAGACCATGGCGATCACGCTCTCCGCATCCGACGTCCCCAGCGCTCCCCTGTCGGCGCGGCTGACGCCTGCGCAGGTGTGGGGCATCGTGCTCTTGATGCCGTATCTCCTGGTGTTCCTGGCCTTCGTGGTCTACCCGATCGGCTACGGGCTCTGGCTCGCACGCGCGCCTGCAAATTATGTCGCGCTCTACAACGATCCGATCTTCGCGCGCGCCGCGATCAATACGCTGATTTTCCTTCTGATCGGCATCAACATCAAAATGCTGATCGCGCTGTTCCTGTCCGGCTTCTTTGTCGAGCAGCGCGTCTGGATCCGATGGCTGTCGGTGATCTTCATCCTGCCATGGGCGGTGCCGTCGATCCCGACCATCCTGTCGGTGCGCTTCATGCTCAATCCCGAATGGGGCATGGTCAACCAGATCATCTTCAAACTCACCGGCGATGACGGGCCGAACTGGCTGAACGATCCGACGATCGCGCTCGCCATGGCGATCGGCGTGCACATCTGGAAGTCGCTGCCGTTCTGGACGCTGATCCTGGTCACCGGACGGCTTGCGATCTCGAACGATTTGTTCGAAGCGGCGTCCGTCGACGGCGCCACCTGGTGGCAGAAATTCCGCTTCATCACCTGGCCGTCGATGCAGACGCTCTACATCACCTGCACGCTGCTCTCGATGATCTGGACGCTCGGCGACTTCAACAGCGTCTATCTGTTGACCGGAGGCGGCCCGGCCGACCTCACCCATGTGCTGTCGACACTCGGCATCCGCTATCTCCGCCTCGACCAGCTTTCGCTGGCGATGGCATCGATCGTCTGCGCGATGCCCTTTGTGCTGCCGCTGGTCTATTTCATGATGAAACGGTTGTCGCGATGAAGCTCCCGGGCTTAGGCGAAGTTTCCTGGCGCGAAGCCGGCAACGAAGCGCGGCTGCTGCTGATCGGCATCCCGGTCTTTCTCTGGACCATGATCCCGATCTATCACATGTTCCTGTTCGCGATCTCGCCGAAGGAGGATGCGTTCTCCGGCAAGCTGTGGCCGGATCACCCGACCCTGCACAATTTCGAGATCGTGTTCCGCGAGCAGCACTACTATTTGCGCGACTTCTACATCCAGTTCTGGAATTCGACCGTGATTGCGGCTGCGGTCGGCGCGCTGACGCTGCTGGTTGCGACCGCGGCAGCCTTCTCGATTTCCAGGCTGCGCGTGCCCGGCGGGCGCTGGGTGATGAACATGGCGCTGTTCACCTATTTCATCCCGGCGGCGTTCCTGGCCGTGCCGATGTACCGGACCATGGCGACCTACGGCCTGCTTAACAATCACTGGTCGCTGATCCTGGCGATGGTGACGATCGCCTCTCCTTACGCGATCTGGGTGCTGAAGCAGGCTTCCGACAAGCTGCCGGTCGAGCTCGACGAAGCCGCCGTGATGGACGGCGCCACCACCTTGCAGATCTTCCGCCTGGTCTATGTGCCCTTGATGATGCCGTCGCTGGTCGCGATCGGCACCTATGCCGTGCTGCTCGCCTGGAACGAATATCTCTACGCGTTCCTGCTGCTATCGAACGACCGGGATATCACGCTCCCGGTCGCGCTCGGCAACTTCATCGCCGCCGACGACTCGCCGTGGGAGCTCCTGATGACCACCGGCTTCATCTACGCGCTGCCGCCCGCCGCGGTCTACTACGCCTTCCGCCGCTACATGGTGGGCGGGCTCACGGCGGGCGCGGTGAAGTCGTAAGCCACGGTCGTCATTCCGGGGCGGCCCAAAGGGCCGAGCCCGGAATCCATAACCACGGGCAGAAGTTTTTAGAGGGATTGTCGACCAACGAGTGAAATAAGCGAGGACTGTGGTTATGGGTTCCGGGCTCGCCGCGTCGCGGCGCCCCGGAACGACACGTGGCTACAGCGGCGCGGCGCTCTCGCCTTGGGCGCTGGTCAGCTTGGACACGAGCGAGGCCACCACGATGACAACAGCAATCAGACCGATCACCATCGTGCAGATGGCGTTGATCTCCGGCTTCACGCCGAGCCGCACCTCCGAATAGATGCGGATCGGGAGTGTGGCCGAGCCCGGGCCGGTGGTGAAGCTCGCGATCACGAGGTCGTCGAGCGAGAGCGTGAAGGCGAGCATCCAGCCGGCGACGATCGCCGGGATGATCAGCGGCAGCGTCACCATCAGGAACGCGCGGACGGGATCGCAGCCGAGGTCCATCGCGGCCTCCTCGAGACTCCTGTCGAGCGAGCCGAGCCGCGACTGCACCACGACCGCGGCGAAGCACATCGTGAGCGTGGTGTGGGCGATGGTCACCGTCCAGAAGCCGCGCTCGGCATTGGTCGCGACGAACAGAAGCAGAAGGGAGAGACCGGTGATGACCTCGGGCATCACCAGCGGCGCGTAGAGCATGCCGGAGAACAGCGTGCGGCCCTTGAAGCCCTCGCCGCGCGACAACGCGACGGCGGCGAGCGTGCCGAGCAGGGTCGCGATGGTGGCCGATGCGGCGCCCACGCGAAGGCTCATCCAGGCAGCCTCGATCATGGCGCTGTCGTTGAAGAACTCGCGATACCAGACCAGCGACCAGCCGCCCCACACCGTGACCAGCCGCGAGGCATTGAAGGAATAGATGACGAGGATGACGATCGGCAGATAGAGAAACGCAAACCCCAGCGCCAGCGAGGCCGCATTGAAGCGCGTAACTTTCGCGTGCGCCATCAGCGCTGCTCCAATTGCCGGCGCTGCAGCCGGTCATACAGCAGCAGCGGCGCGATCAGCAGCACCAGCAGGACGATGGCGGTGGCGGAGGCGACCGGCCAATCCTTGTTGGTGAAGAATTCGAGCCACAGGGTCTGGCCGATCATCAGCGAGTTGGAGCCGGCGAGAAGATCAGGGATCACGAACTCGCCGACGATCGGAATGAAGCAGAGCAGCACGCCGGCGCCGACGCCGGGCAGCGACAGCGGAAAGGTCACGAGCCAGAACACGTGCAGCGGCGAGGCGCCGAGATCGGCGGCCGCCTCCTCGAGCGAAGGCTCCATCTTCACCAGCGTCGCGTAGAGCGGCAGCATCATGAACGGCAGATAGGAATAGACGATGCCGAGATACATCGCGCTGTCGGTCGACAGCCACACCACCGGCTGCGAGACCAGGTGCAGCGCCAGCAGGATCTGGTTGAGCAGGCCGTCATGCTGCAGGATGTTGATCCAGGCATAGATGCGGATCAGGAACGAGGTCCAGAACGGCACGATGACCAGCATCATCGCGATCGGCTGCCAGCGCTTCGGCAGCCGCGCCATGCCATAGGCGATGGGGTAGCCGATCAGGAGCAGGATCGAGGTCGATACCAGCGCAACGACGAGGCTGCGCAGGTAGGACAGCACGTAGAGATCGTCGGAGACGAGCAAGCGAAAATTGTCGATCGACAGCGCGCCAAAGGCTTGCTTGATCGCGGCCCAGCCGGCCGTGACATCGAACACCGGCGTATAGGGCGGCTGCGCGATCGCCGTCTGCGACAGACTTATTTTCAGCACGAAAGCGAATGGCACCAGGAAGAACAGCACCATCCAGACATAGGGCGCGATGGCGGCGAAGCGTGCGGGACGGGCGAAGATGCGGCGCGCGCTCATTGTTCGAGCACCAGGCAGTCGTCGGGCGTGAACCACGCCACCACGCGCTGGCTCAGACTATAGGCGTCGATGTCGATCCGCGCGGTGTTGGCCATCGAGGAACGTACGACGGCACCGGAATCGAGCTGGACCTTGTAGACCGTGAGCCCGCCGAGATAGCTGACGTCAGTGATGACGCCTTCGAGCCGGTTGATCGACCGGCTGGCCATGCCATCCGAAATCGGACCACGGCGCGACAGCTTGACCTTTTCAGGCCGGATCGCGACCGAGACGGTCGCCTTGGTCACAGGATTGCGCGGCTCGGCGACGGTGATCGCGCCGGCGTCGCGGGTCGACACCACGATGCGATTATGCTCGCGCGTCTCGACCTGGCCGTCGAACAGGTTCACCTCACCGATGAACTCGGCGATCCAGCGCGACAAGGGCGCCTCGTAGAGCTCGCGCGGGGTTGCGACCTGGTCGAGCCGGCCGGCATCCATCACGCCGATCCGGCTTGCCACCGTCATCGCCTCCTCCTGGTCGTGGGTGACGATGATGAAGGTCATGCCGAGCCGGCGCTGCAGCTCCATCAATTCGAGCTGCGTGCTCTCGCGCAGTTTCTTGTCGAGCGCCGCCAGCGGCTCGTCGAGCAGCAGCACCTGCGGGCGCCGCGCCAGCGAGCGGGCCAGCGCCACGCGCTGCCGCTGGCCGCCGGACAACTGGTCGGGCTTGCGCTTCTCGAGGCCATCGAGCTTGACGAGGGCCACCATCTCGGCGACGCGGGTGTTGATCTCGTTTTTCGCCATGCCGGCACGCCGCAGCCCGAAGGCGATGTTGTCGCGCACATTGAGATGCGGAAACAGCGCGTAATTCTGGAACATCATGTTGACGGGCCGCTCATGCGGCAGCACCTGCGCGATGTCCTTGCCGTCAAGGAGGATACGGCCCTCGTCCGGCGTCTCGAAGCCGGCAAGCATCCGCAGCAGCGTGGTCTTGCCGCAGCCGCTTGGACCAAGCAGGGCAAAGAATTCGCCGGCCGTGATGTCGAGCGACACGCGATCCACGGCGCGAAAACTGCCGAATTTCTTCGCCACGCCCTCGATGCGGAGCAGCGGCATGTTGGCTTGCGGCAACGGCTCGGGCTTCGCAGCCGGCAAAATCTGCGGCTCACCCTTGACCGGCTCCGACTCCGCTTCGTCTTTCGATACGTCCTCAGCCATCTTCCCTGCCTGCCCCGGCCCGCCAAGCTAGCGGCGGTTGGGCGCCGGCTCAACCGCTCCGGTAGACGTAGGCCTAACATTATCCCATGGCTTTATTATCCATGGCTTTCGCGGGTCGTTTGAGATGCAATCGCCGCCATGAAGATCACGATCGTCGCGTTCGAAGGCTGCATGACGTCCGCCGTCTATGGCCAGGCGGACGCCTTTGCCATCGCCGCCTATATTTCCAATCGCCGGGGCGATGCGAGCTGGTCGGGACACGAGGTGCGGATCGCGACACCGGACGGCAAGCCCGTAGGCGGCTATGGCGGCCACACGATCGCGCCCCATTGCGCGCTGGCGGAAGCAAAAGACAGCGATGTCATCCTGATCCCGCCGATCTTCAACGACATCGAAGCGACCCTGGCGCTGGAGGTCGGCCTGCTCGGCTGGCTCCGGTCATTTCCGAAAGACAGGGCGTTGTTGGCGTCGACTTGCACCGGTGCATTTTTTCTTGCCGAGGCGGGAATACTCGACGGCCGGCGCGTCACCACCAACCCGGCCTTTAGCGCCCTGTTCCAGCAGCGCTACCCGGCGGTAACGCTCGCGCTCGACGAGCGTATCATCGACGATAGCCGGGTGATCTGCGCCGGCGCGACCACGGCCTATCTCAACCTGGCGATCCATGTGATCGATCGCCTCGCCGGACACGACCTCGCGGTCGCGACGGCCAAGGCGCTCTCGATGGACCGTCATCCGGAATCGCAGCGTCCCTATTTCCTGTTCATCGCGCGCAAGGATCACGGCGACGACAAGGTGCTGCAATTGCAGCTTTGGATCGAAACCCATCACGGCCGGCCGATCGGGATGGACGACATGGTCGCTGCCGCCGGCATGAGCGTGCGTAACCTCAACCGGCGCTTCCTCGCGGCGACCGGCTTCTCGCCCCGCCAGTATCTGCGCAGGGTCCGCATCGAGGCCGCCAAGCGCCTTTTGGAGGCACCGAACGTCGCCGTCGACCGCATCGCCGAGCAGGTCGGCTATCGCGATCCCCGCGCCTTCATCCGTGCCTTCGGCGTGGTCGCGGGAATTTCGCCCGGCCTATACCGGCAGAAATTCAGGAAAGGCTGAAATGGCCGAAACGGCAAGCTAAACGGCCGACCCGGCCATGGCCGATGACGCATCGCTGGCAGAGATTGCCGGCCTTGCCATGGAGCCGACAATGCCCGCCATCCTCTGCGAACGTTCCGGACATCTCGCGCACGTCACGCTCAACCGCGCCGAACATGGCAATCGAATCTCGATGGAGATGTTTCGCACGCTCGGCGAAGAGTTCTCCGCGCTTGACGCCAATCCAGCCATCCGCTGCATCCTGCTCACCGCCAATGGCGCGGACTTCTCGCTCGGCGTCGACGTGCCGGATGTGCTGCCGTCATGGGCCTCGGGCAACAGCCCGTTCGAGGAGCATCACGTCAACCCGTTCGGCACCACCGGCCCGAAACGCCGCAAGCCCCTCGTCATTGTCGTCCAGGGTCAATGCTTCAATGCCGGGCTGGAGCTCGCGCTCGCCGCGGATATCGTCATCGCCGCCGACAATGCCCGCTTCGCCTTCCATGAAATCCATTTCGGCGTGTATCCCTATGGTGGCGGGCTGTTCCGGATGATCCGAGCCGCGGGCTGGAACGCCGCCATGCACTATTCGCTGACGGGCGCCGAATTCAGTGCGGCCGAGGCACTGCGCATGAATATCGTCGCGCAAGTCTGTCCGCTTGCCGAGACGAAAGCGGCGGGGGTGGCGCTGGCGACCGCCATCAGCAACAAGGCGCCACTTGCCGTCCAGGCAGCGCTCGCGCAGGCGCAGACCTGGGCCGACCGAGGCGAAGCGGCGGCGCTGAGCCATTCGGTGCCCGACATCGTTCGCCTCCTGAACTCGCGCGACGCCAGCGAAGCGATGCGGGCGGCCGCGGAGGGCCGAGTGCCCGTCTTTTCAGGAGAGTGACGAAGGGCCCTTTGTCATGTACGCCGCAAGCCGCTCACGGTCTTCCGCCGACATGGTCAGGCCGAGCTTGGTCCGCCGCCACAATATATCGTCCGGGAAGCGCGCCCATTCCTTCGTCATGAGGTAGCGGACTTCGGCTTCGGTCAGTTCCTCGCCAAAGCTCACGCCGAGATCGGCCCGGCTTTTGGCCTCGCCCAGAATTTCGGCGACGCGCTTGCCATAGGCGCCGACCAACCGCTGCGCCTGCGCTTCGGTCAAAAACCGCCAACGGTCGCGCACCTCCACGACCTCCCAGTCGAAGCGATCCCAGGCGAAATCGCCGCCGGGGAGCGGCGCATTCGCCGTCCAGCGCGGCGACATCGGATAATGCGGGGTCAGCTTCGACACCGCCCGCTCCGCCCGCAGCCGCGCGGTCGTGAAATCGCCGCCGAACAGAGTGAGCAGCTGGGGCTTGCCGCGGCGATCATCGAACATCATCGATCCGTCGCCGGTCGCGATACGGCCGCCGCGATCGGGCACCAGGTTGACGCCGGAGACGCTGCGGACCACGTCGGCGGGCTCGACCCGCTCGCGGAAATAGAGGTTGGCCGCTTCGCAGAGATAGGACACATCGGATGCGCCGACCGCCACGATTGCGGGATCGCCGGTAAAGGCGTGGGTGATGCTGCCGATCAGCGTGAAGTCGCGCTCATAGGGGCTCGCGAAGATCAGCCGGCCGTCGGTGTTCTGGAACACATAGACATTCTCGGAATCAAACAGGCGGCGAACCACGATCTGGCCGATCTGGACGGCGGCAAGCTTTGGAAATGGCATGCGCAGGATGGTGTCTGCCACGATGCTGGTCCAGCCGCCGGAACTATTGGCCAGCGCGCGGGCCGTGATCACCTGGCGGTGGCCGCGGTCGATGACCGCGAGCCGCCAGACCTTGTCGCGATCGGCGCGGACGCAGCGCGCGCCGGTGCGGATCACGGTGCCGCGCTCGGCGGCATCAAGCGCGGTCAGCACCACCAGGCGGGCGTCGTCGACGACGCAGTCGGAAAATTCGAAGGCGGTGCCGAACGGCCGCTTCAGGGCATCGCCGACCGGGTGATGGGTCACGTCGATGGTTTCCGGGGGCGGCAGGCGACTGCGCGCGATCAGGCGCTCGTAGAGCCAGAGCATGGAGCGCAGCAGCGGGCGCTCCTCGGTATGCCCCGGCAGCGCAAACCGCATCGGACGCACCACATGCGGCGCGATTTTCAGCCAGACGTCACGCTCGGCAAGCTGGGTGCGGACGCGCGGAAAGCCGCGGCGTTCCAGCACCGAAAGATCGCCATGGATCAGCCGCGAAGTTGCCGACGATGCGGCGCCGCCAAGATCGCCCTGCTCCAGCAGCAACACGCGTAGCCCGCGTCCGGCGGCGTCGCGCGCCACGCTGACACCGTTTATCCCGCCACCGATGATCGCCAGATCGTAGTCTGCCATGCACGCCAGTCTAGTACGCCGAACCGAGGTCCGTATTCACTAGCCTGTCTTGCGCGTTGGCTCCATGACATTGCCGCCACTACGGCCGACCAGCGTGGCGTATTGCCCGATCGGCAGCGGCTTGCCGAGCAGATAGCCCTGCACGGCATCGCAGCCCTCGTCGGCGAGGAAGGAGAGCTGCTCGAGGGTCTCGACGCCCTCGGCCACCAGCGACATGCCAAGGCCGTGGCCGAGGTCGATGACGGCCGAGATGATCGCCGCCGATTGCGGATTGCGGCCGAGATTGATGACGAAAGCGCGGTCGACCTTGATCTTGTCGAACGGGAACGCCTGCAGATAGCTCAGCGAGGAATAGCCGCTGCCGAAATCGTCCATGGAGATGCGCACGCCAAGCGCCTTCAGCCGGCGCAGTAGCGCGAGACCCCGGTCGAAATCCTCGATCAGCACGCCCTCGGTGATTTCGAGCTCGAGCCGGCCGGGCGACAGTCCCGTCTCCAGCAGGATCGAGTGCACGAGACTGACAAGGTCGCCGTGCACGAACTGCGCCGGCGACAGGTTAACCGCGATCTGCAACGGCTTGGGCCAGGAGGCGGCCTCGCGGCAGGCCTCGCGCAGGATCCACTCGCCCATCGCGACGATCAGGCCGCTCTCCTCGGCGAGCGGTATGAACTCGCTCGGCGGCACGAAGCCGCGCACCGGATGCAGCCAGCGCGCCAGCGCTTCGAAGCCGATGATCTCGCTGTCCTCGACGGTAGCACCCGAGGTTGCCTGCGGCTGGAAGTACAGCGAAAGCTCGCCGTTGCGGATGGCCGCCGAGAGGTCCTGATGCAGCACGCGGCGGTCGCGGATCTGCTGGTCCATCTCGGGCTCGTAGACGCCGATCGTGCCGCGCGACTTCTGCTTGGCGCGGAACAGCGCGGCGCTGGCATTGGCAAGCAGCGAAGCAGCCTCGGCGCCGTTGTGCGGGAATATCGAGATGCCGGTGGTCAGCCCCGTGCGGACCGACTTGCCGTCGATCTGGAACTCGTTGGAGATTGCCTCGGCCAGTTGCTCGGCCAGTGCCCGGCCGGCAGCCGGCTGCTTGCCGTCGATGATCAGGCCGAATTCGTCGCCGGAAAGCCGCGCCACGACGCCGCCGCGCGCAGCGGCCTGGATGCGGTGCGCCACCTCGACCAGCAGCTTGTCGCCAGTGGCGTGGCCGAACACGTCGTTGACTTCCTTCAGCCCGTCGAGGTCGACCGAGAGCACGGCGAACTCCTCGCCGGTGCCGGCGCAGGCCTCGATCATCTGCGTCAGCGCCTGCAGGAAGGCGGCGCGGTTCGGCAGATCGGTGAGGCCGTCGTGATAGGCCATATGCGCCATCCGCGACTCGGTCTGGCGGCGGTCAGTGACGTCCTCATGCGTCTTGATCAGGTAGGTCGGCTCACCGCTCTCATCGAGCACGGTCATGCGGCGGGTCAGGAACAAGCGCAGGCCGTCCTTGGTCGAGATCGGGTGCTCCTCGGTGAGCAGGTCGCGTTTCTTGATCGCCGCCTCGTCGCGGGCGATGATCAGCTTGGCCTCGCGCGGGTGGAAGATGTCGGCCGCGGTAAGCCCGGTCACCTCCTCGCGGCGGCGGCCGAGGATCCCCTCGGCGCTGCGGTTGGCGAGCAGATACTGGCCGTCGCTGACGCGCTCGACGATCAACGACACCGGAATGTTGTCGACCACGAGCTCGAGGAATTTCTTGGTGCTCTCGAGTTCCTGCGACAGCGAGCGGCGGTCGGTCACGTCGTCGAACATCGCGATCAGGAACACCGGCTGGTTCTTCTCGTCGCGCGCGAGCACGCGATTGGAGGAGAGCACGCGCTTCTCCTCGCCGCGCTCGACCACGAGCTCGCTGCGATACTGCCCATCCTTGGATTCCACGGCGGCGCGGTCGGCCGCCTCGATGCCGGCCGCGGTGTCGGGGCGGAAGATTTCATCGGCGCGCCTGCCGACGATATGGTCACGCGAGAACCGCGAGAAGCGCTCGAAGGCGCGGTTGGCGAAAATGTAGCGACCGTCCTCGATGTTCTTCGCGGCCACGCAGACCGGAACGTTGTCGAGCACCGATTCCAGGAACTGCTTGGTCGAGGCAAGCTCGCGCGACAGATTGCGCTGGCCGGTGCAATCCTCGTGGGTTGCGATCGAGCCGCCATTGGGCAGCGGGAAATAGCGGACCTGGACCGACTTGCCGCTCGGCAGCTCGGTGATCAGTCCCTCGGGCCGTCCGGCCTGCTCATAGAAATCATCAACACCGCGGTCGAGAACGCCGCGCCCACGCCGCAGTTCGAGGAGTTGCGGCCCGGTCATATTGGGCAGGAAGTCGGCACGCGAGAGGCCATAGATTTCGAGGTAGCGGTCGTTGCAGAACACGATCCGCTGGTGGCGGTCGGTCATGACCACGCCCTGGCTGAGATTGTTCAGCGCCGAGCTGACGAAGGCAGTCCGCCGCGCCAGCGAGCGCTTGAAGCGCTGCATCGCCGTGTAGATCCAGAGCGCGACCGCGGCGATGAAAGCACAGACGACAACGGCCGCGATCAGGGATTCCCAGAGCACGTTGGGATCGAGCGAAGCGACATAGCCGACGGAGGCGAATCCGCCCGAAGCGGCCCGGGCCGGCGCCGAAGCAAAGGCGATGGCTGCCGCGCACAGCAGAGCGCGAGCAGGAATCACATCCTTGCTGCCTGCCTGCCAATTCTTGCCAGCCATCAGTCACCCGCGCGGATTTCAGCGCCGGAGTGTCTGGCTTGACGGGTTTGGATCGGGTAAACGCGTACTCGCCTACCTCGATAAACTGTCTTAAATTACGGCAAATGCCCTGACGTGATTAATGCTTCTCTAACGGGCAATGCTTCTCTAACTGGAACGGGCCGGCAGGCATTCCAAAGAAGGCATTGGCTTGACCCCAATGCTTCCTTAACAACGGGGCTTCCTTAACAAGGGGCTAACCAGCCAACGCGGCGGCACCCTGCCCTCGCGCCAATCGTCGGACCGAAATCACAAGAAAAATGGACAAGGTTGAGTGCGTCGTTATCGGGGCGGGCGTGGTTGGATTGGCCATCGCGCGGCGCCTCGCTTTGGCCGGCCGCGAAGTGATCGTGCTGGAAGCGGCCGAGGGCATCGGCACCGTGACTTCCTCGCGCAACAGCGAGGTGATCCACGCCGGCATCTATTACAAGGCGGGCAGCCTGATGGCGCGGTTCTGCGTCAATGGCAAACGTGCGCTTTACGAATATTGCGCGAGCCACGGCATCCCGCACAAGAATTGCGGCAAGCTGATCGTCGCCACCACGCCGAAAGAGACCGAGAAACTGCAATCGATCCGCGCGCATGCGCAAGCGAATGGCGTGCTCGACATGCAAGTGCTTTCGGGCGAAGCGGCACGCGCGCTCGAGCCGGCGCTCAATTGCGACGCGGCGCTGCTGTCGCCCTCGACCGGCATCATCGACAGCCATTCCTACATGCTGGCGCTGCGCGGCGACGCCGAAGCGCATGGCGCGGCCTTCGCCTTCCACACGCCCCTCCTGCATGCCAAAGTGCGCACCGGGAAGATCGAGCTCGAGGCCGGCGGCGAAGCGCCGATGACGCTCGAATGCGATCTCCTCATCAATGCCGCCGGCCTCGACGCGCCGGCGACCGCGCGCCAGATCGAGGGCATGCCGGCGGACAAGATCCCGCAGGCCTATCTCGCCAAGGGCAATTATTTCAGTTGCAGCGCGCGGGCGCCGTTCTCGCGCCTGATCTATCCGGTGCCCGAACCCGGCGGGCTCGGCGTTCACCTCACCCTCGACATGGCGGGACAAGCGCGCTTCGGTCCTGACGTCGAATGGGTCGACCATATCGACTACGCGGTCGATCCGGCGCGCGCCGAGCGCTTCTATCCGGCGATCCGCAAATACTGGCCGACGCTGCCCGATGGCGCGCTGATGCCGAGCTATTCGGGCATGCGGCCCAAGATCGTGCCGCCGGCGATTGCGTCACAGGATTTCGTGATCCAGGGGCCGCGCGAGCATGGCGTCGACGGGCTGATCAACCTGTTCGGAATCGAGTCGCCCGGGCTCACGTCGTCGCTCGCCATCGCCGACTACGTCGGCGAAGTCGCCGGCATATGAAGTTGCACGCATATGAAGTTACAGGGAAATAGCAGGGTGTGGCGCGATTTCGCGCGTTGCTACTGAGGGCGGAGCACCGTCGATCCCGCGATGAGCGCAATCGCGCTCAGGCGGGAATGACAATGATGCTGGGGAAGCTTTGCTAGTGCAGTGTTTCTTCGGCGGAGTGCCTTAAACGCTCGATCTGGTCCTTGACCATCAGTTTCCGTCGTTTCAATTCGGCTATTCGCAGGTCGTCTGTTGAAAGGTGGATGAGCGCTTCGTGTAATTCGTTTTCGAGGCTCTTGTGTTTCCGTTCCAGTTCAACGAGATGTGCCTGTAGGGCCATTCGAAACCTCCTTGGTTAAGTCAAAACCTCAGATTCGACACGGACAAATGAGTGTACACCTCGGACCGAATCTGTCGATGGCTAAGCGAATCGTCCGCGTCAATTTTTTGACGGATATATGTAAGGAAAGGTGAGCAAGGAACCTGTGAACTTTTTTGTTGGTTGCGTCGCAACTTCAATGGGGTTGGCAGAGGCCTGCCAATGGTTTTGGCAGTTGCGCGTCGCGCGGTCGGGCGCGATATTTCCCACAGGGTTTCCACAACCTTTCGCAACCTCATCGCGTTTTTCGGCTAAGTTGCATCATGACTGACGAAGATGAGCGCGAGCTGCACGCTGAGCTGGCCCGGCTGCAGCAAGAGCACCGCGACCTCGATGCGGCGATCGATGCACTGCATCAATCGCCGGCTCCCGACTTGCTGCGGTTGCAGCGATTGAAGAAGCGCAAACTGCAACTGCGCGACCGCATCGCCTTCATCGAAGACCAGATTACCCCCGACATCATTGCCTGACCCAAGCTGGCGTCCGCGTTGAAAGCGCACGCTTCAGCCAAAAAAATCGGCTTGACTCCAATAGAACAAAAGAAGAACATAACGCTCAACCTCACCGACAGATTTCGACCGACCAGGAGCGTTCACCATGCCCGACGTCATGTCCGCCACACCGTCCGCGTTCGACAACAGCCATTACGAAAAGGCCTGCGACCAGGCCATCGCGATGTGCGACGGCAATCTGCGCAGCACGATCAAGGCGCTGATCATGGCCAACGAATTCCTGGAAGCCGAACTGATGGAATTGCAGGCGGCGATCTCCTCAGGCTGCGCGCCGCTCAGGTCGCAGCCGACCGAGAACGCGGCCTGATGGAGCAGAGCCTCTAACGGAGCAGATTCTCTAACGGAGCAGAGTCTTAACGGAGCAGAGTGATGGCCGACCTCACCTATTATGTCGCATTGCCTTTCCTGCAGGATGACGCCGGCAGCTTGATCCCCGGCGCGGCGGAGGAATGCCAGAGCCCGACGACGGCGCTGCGCCGCGCCGAGATATTGTCGCGCACGCCCGGTCATATCGGCGCGGTGGCGTTCAGCCGTAGCGGCGATCCGATGGCGGGCGAATTCGGCGATGCCAAGCTGCTGAAGAAGTTCGGCGATGTGCCGGAGGATCTGAGCGAGCTTTGATTTCCCCGTCATTGCGAGGAGCGAAAGCGACGACGTGTCCGCCGAAGCTCAAAGAGCGAAGGCGGAAGCAATCCAGCTTTCCGCTTGGTCCTAATTTATGGATTGCTTCCGCCTTCGCTCGCAATGACGACGTTACTGGTCTCGTGGCGGCGCTGCGCCTTGCGCACATACATGGCGCTGTCGGCTTCCTCCAGCGCCCGGCTCGCTTCGGAATGCGGCGACAGGATCGCAGTCCCTGCGGACGCGCCCGCGGTGATGTTGCGGCCTTCGAACACGAAGGTGAGCCGGTCGATTTCAGCCTCCAGCAGGGCGGCCTTGGCCCGCGCATCGGTCTCGCTCAGATTCCACAGCAGCAGGGCAAATTCGTCGCCGCCGAGCCGCCCCACCACGTCGGATGCGCGCACCTGGCGCGTCAGCACCTCCGCAATCGCCTTCAGCACCTCATCGCCGGCGGCATGGCCAAACGCATCGTTAATCGGCTTCAGCCGATCAACGTCGAGCAGGATCAAGGCCCCACTCGCCTGGTAACGCTTGATATAGGCGATCGCGCGCGTCAGCTCGTGCTCAAAGCCGCGGCGGTTCGGGATACCGAGCAGGAAATCGGTATCGGCCGAGGCCTGCAGCTCCTCGATGCGCTTTTGCGCGGCTTTGAGTTCCGCCCGGAGCTTGCGGATGGTGGCCTTGTCGCCGGCCGCGGGCTTCTGGGGCCGGGCGGCGCCGCCCCTGCGGCGTCCTAAAACCGCCTTTGCGGGCGTCCGGCCTCTGTTTTTCGTGGGCATCAGTGCTTAGGCCTGCTTATGAAGGCTTGCCGGGATTTACCAAGACAGGATAGTGCATTCCCGTTCCCTTACCACGCCTTGCCGACCCTGGGTCCGACCCGATAAACCGGCCCTCCTTTTTGGATTCCTGAGAGCAACATGCCTGCCACCGTCGCCATCATCATGGGAAGCCAGTCCGATTGGGAGACCATGCGGCATGCCGCTGAAACTCTCAAAGACCTCGGGATCGCCTTCGAGGAACGGATCGTCTCGGCCCACAGGACGCCCGACCGCCTGTACGCTTTCGCCAAGGGCGCCAAGGCGGCCGGCTTCAAGGTCATCATCGCCGGCGCCGGCGGTGCCGCGCACCTGCCGGGCATGACGGCCTCGCTGACGGAACTGCCGGTATTCGGCGTGCCGGTCGAGTCCAAGGCCCTGTCGGGGGTCGATTCGCTCTACTCCATCGTACAGATGCCAGCGGGCGTGCCGGTCGGCACGCTGGCGATCGGCAAGGCGGGGGCGATCAACGCCGCGCTGCTTGCCGCCAGCGTGCTCGCGCTCTCCGATAAAGCGCTGGCAGTAAAGCTTGCCGCCTGGCGCAAGAAACATACGGACGCGGTCGCCGAACGCCCGGAGGGCTCGGCGTGACCGACTCCAGTCCGGTGAAGCTGAAGCCCGGCGACACCATCGGTATTCTGGGCGGCGGACAATTAGGTCGCATGCTGGCCATGGCGGCCGCCCGGCTCGGCCTGCGCTGCCAGGTCTTTTCGCCGGACCCGGAATCGCCGGCCTTCGACGTCGTGCTGAACGCGACCTGCGCCGAATATGCCGATGTCGAGGCGCTGGAGCTGTTCGCGAACGACGTCGACGTCATCACTTACGAGTTCGAGAACGTGCCGGCCTCCGCCGCCATGGTGCTGTCCTCGCGCCGCCCGGTGCTGCCGGACCGCAAGATTCTCGAGACCACGCAGGACCGCCTCGCGGAGAAGGATTTTATCACCAAACTCGGCATCGGCACCGCCGATTACGCCGATGTGTCGAACGCGTCGGCCTTGCGCGAAGCGATCGCGCGGATCGGCTTGCCGGCCGTGATCAAGACCCGTCGCTTCGGCTATGACGGCAAGGGCCAGGCGATGATCCGCCAGGGCGACGATCTCGGGCGGATCTGGACCGAGCTCGGCACCAAATCGGCGATCCTGGAATCCTTCGTTCCGTTCGAGCGCGAGATCTCGGTGATCGCCGCGCGCTCCGCCGACGGCACGGTCGAATGTTTCGACGTCACCGAGAATGAGCATCGCGACCACATCCTGAAAATCTCCCGCGCGCCTGCCGCGATCCCGGAGCCGCTCGCCGAAGAAGCCCGCGCCATCGCCGGCAAGATCGCAACCGCGCTGGACTATGTCGGCGTGCTCGCGGTCGAAATGTTCGTGCTGGCGGGTGGCGGCGCGGGGCCGAAAGTGCTGGTCAACGAGATCGCGCCGCGGGTGCATAATTCCGGGCATTGGACGCTCGACGGCGCCTCGGTCTCACAGTTCGAGCAGCATATAAGGGCCATTGCCGGCTGGCCGCTCGGCAAGCCGGTGCGCCACGGCGCGGTCACCATGACCAACCTGATCGGCGACGAGGTCAACGATTACGAGCAATGGCTGACCGTGCCCGGCGCCACCGTACATCTCTATGGCAAGGGCGCGCCGAAGCCGGGCCGCAAAATGGGCCATGTCACGGAAGTGGCTCCCGTGACCAAGAACGGCTCACGCGGCTAGAGCATTTTCGGTTCTGATTGAATCAGAACCGAAGCTCTAGATTCTTGTTTTGACGCGTTTTCTTCACGCGAACCGGTGCCCACTTCGCTCGAAAACGCTCTAAGATGCGCGCTTACGGCTTGACGCCCTCGACGATGCCATCCGGCTCTTGGCTCAGCCAGCGATAGATCACGGCTCCGAGCACGCCGCCGATCAGCGGCGCCACCCAGAACAGCCAGAGCTGGGCCAGCGCCCAGCCGCCGACGAACAAGGCCGGGCCGGTGCTGCGCGCCGGATTCACCGATGTATTGGTGACGGGAATGCTGACGAGGTGAATCATGGTCAGCGTCAATCCGATGGCCAGCGGCGCGAAACCTGCCGGTGCCTTGCCGTGCGTGGCGCCCATGATGATGAACAGGAACATCGCGGTCATGACCACCTCGGTGATGAAGCAGACCACGAGGTCGTATTGGCCGGGCGAATGCGCGCCATAGCCGTTGGCCGCAAAACCCTTGCCGAGATCGAAACCCGGAGCGCCGCTTGCAATCACGTAGAGCAACGCTGCGGCGATGATCGCGCCGGCCACCTGCGCAATCACATAGGGCAGGATTTGACCTGCGGGAAAACGCCCGCCTGCTGCCAGCCCCACCGTGACGGCGGGATTGAGATGGCAGCCGGACACATGGCCGATCGCATAGGCCATGGTCACGACGCTGAGCCCAAATGTCAGAGATACGCCTACGAGGCCAATGCCGACCTGCGGAAAGGTGGCCGCGATCACCGCGCTGCCGCATCCCGCAAATGTGAGCCAGAACGTGCCGATGAGTTCGGCCGCATATTTTCGCGCTTCCATTGGGTGCCTCCGGGAATTGTTGTTGCTTGGCTACCCCAGGGCGAAAATCGGCCCCAAAAGTAGCGAAATCCTGAACGGAGACCGCTTTCTGGAAACAATTTCACCGGATTTGCGGGGGAGGCCAAGGGACGGAAATTCCGCCTGGAAGGTGGACATTTGGTCCTTTGTCTGATACATCCGCGCGCTCAAGGTCCAGGCGCGGTGTTTTTCCGCCCCTTGGCCTTCACCCGATTCCAATCCGATCTACTGAAAAGAGGATGCCGCGTGCAGGTTCTCGTTCGCGATAACAATGTTGATCAAGCCCTCAAGGCGCTGAAGAAGAAGATGCAGCGCGAGGGGATTTTCCGCGAGATGAAGCTCCGCGGCCATTACGAAAAGCCCTCCGAGAAGAAGGCCCGCGAAAAGGCCGAAGCCGTGCGCCGCGCGCGCAAGCTGGCCCGCAAGAAGCTGCAGCGTGAAGGCCTGCTGCCGATGAAGCCGAAGCCGGTGTTCGGCGCCGGTCCTGGTGCCGAGCGTGGCGCCGGCGGTGGCGGTCGCGGTGGTCCTGGCGGCGGACCGCGCGGACCGCGCTGAGCGATTAGTTTTTAGAGGCGAGATTTTGTGAACGCGGGCCGCAGGGCCCGCGTTATTATTTTGTAAGGGCTGTATTTTACGTCGCGGCGGGTTACGAATAGGCCACGGGCGCGCATGAGTTATTTGCAGAGATGGCTAGGCCGGCTTCCCATCTTTCCTATCTGGCTTCGCGCGGGCCGCTCAGCCTCGCTTTGATCGCCATTGTGCTGTCCGGCTGCTCGATCAATCTGGGATCGCTGACGCCCTCCTCCGCCGAGCCGGAACCGGCCAAGCTGACCTCGCAGAGCAACATCGCCTCGCTCTCCGAGACCATCAAGAACAACCAGAACGATCCGCAGGCCTACAATATGCGCGGTTCGGTGCTGGCTCAGGCCGGCAAGACCGACGACGCGCTCGCCGACTTCAACAAGGCGATCAGCCTCGATCCCAATTACGGCCAGGCCTATGCCAATCGAGGGCTGATCTACCGGCAGACCAGGCGGCTCGACCAGGCGATGGCCGACTATGAACGCGCGATCTCGCTCGACGCCAACTACGCGCCCGCCTATCTCGGCCGCGGCCTCGTCTACAAGGCGCGCAACCAGCCTGCGGAGGCGCTGGCGGATTTCAACAAGGCGATCGCGCTCGCGCCCGACAATGCCGAGGCCTATTACAATCGCGGCCTGCTCTATCAGGGCCAGAAGCAGCACCAATATGCGATCGATGATTTCACCGCGGCCAACGGCCTGGTGCCGCAGCAGGCCGAGCCACTGCTCGCGCGGGCGCTGAGCTACCTTGCCACCGACCACCCGAAGGAAGCCGCCGCCGATCTCGATGAAGCGGTGCAGGACGATTCGCAGAACCCGCAGGCCTGGCTGACGCGAGGGCTGGCCTATGAGCGGCTCGGCGACAAGAGCAAGGCCGCCGGCTCCTATGGCCGCGCCATCAATCTGCGCCCGAGGGATGAAGTCGCGCGAAACGGCTTGGCCCGCGTCGGCGGCAAGCCCGGCCAAAGCTACGATACGTTCTGATAGAGGGTTGCTAGAGCCGGAGGGTGATGATCGTAGCCCGCATGAGCGCCAGCGACATGCGGGGTTTTTGTGTCCCTGGGTGTCGCTTCGCTCACCTAAGGCTACGAAAATATTGAGGCGTTAGTCCGTGAACTGGCTGGCGCTGCTGCTCTGTCCCTGCCCACCGCCGCTGTCGCCGTTCGAGCCCGGCAACAGCGAATGGAACATCGACTTGGTTTTCGCCAGCACGTCGTGGGCCACGTTGTTGGTGCGGTCGGCGAGGTTGGTCGCACGGGTCCGCAGCAGGTCGATCGGCGGAGGCGGTGGAATGTCGGCCGGCGGGACCAAGCGGTTGGGATTGTCGGCGTTGACCGAAGCCGTGTAAGGCGCCGGATTACCATTGCCCTGGTTGTTATCCTGATTATTTCCTTGGCCTTCAACCGGCGGCGCGATCACCGTGATCGGCGGCGGCAGTGGCCGGACGGAAGCGGTGGAGACGGGCGCCGTCGGCGGCGAAACGACGGTGCGTGGCGCTTCCTGCAGGCGCGGCGTGTCGGGGGCGCGGGACGCCTCCTGGCTGTGTGACTGGCCGTCCTCCTTGCGCAGGCGCTCAATCGCCGCGCGCGCCAGGTCGTTAGCGTCACGGTGATCCTCGGCCGGGGCCGAGGCCGTCTCAACCGGCGGCGCGGGAGAAGCAGACGGTGCAGGAGTGGTCTTGGCAACGGCCTTCGGCGGCGCCGGCGGGGTCGGCCGCTTGGCGACGGGGAGGCTCGCTGTTTCGGACGGCTTGACTTCAGAAGGCTTGGATTCGGTGGGCTTGGCTTCGGACGACTTGGCTTCGGACGGCTTGGCTTCGGACGGCTTGGCTTCGGACGGCTTGAACTCGCCGGGCCGTTCCGAGGCCGACTTCTCGATCATGGCGCGCTCGGAGATGCCCTTGGCCTTGACGCCGGGCGCAGGCGTGCTGGCGACGTCGGAGGCCGCGTCGGCCGGCTTAGGGTCGTTCTTCTTCACCTCGGCAGGCGAAACAGCGGCCGCCACGGGCGCGTCGGCGGCGGGCCTGTTGATGTAGTGATTGACGATGTAGGCGCCGATGATGGTCGCAGCCACCGACGGCAAAATCTCCAGCGTGAATTTCTTCAGGTAATTCAGCATTGCCGACCACTCCCCGCGGCGAACTGATGCGGGAACTTTGAGGCACATTGAGGGATCAACTGCGGCGTCCCGATGGCAATTGCCTGAACGATTGTTTAGCCCTTCAGTTCAACCTCAAGGAACACGATCTCGGTTGCCGTTTCGTTAAGCACGTCATGCTCGACCCCGGCTTTCCGGAAGTAGGATTTTCCGGCCCCGAGCTGGGCCTTGGAGCGCTCGCCATTGGGCGCCACGATGGTCATCTCACCCGCGGTGACCGGCACGATCACATAGTCCATTTCATGAATGTGATGACCGGTGGCGCTGCCGGGGGCAAGCCGCCACTGGGTGACCCGGACCTCGGCGGTATCGACCTGAACCTCGGATTGAGCTGGGAGCATTTTTAAACCTCTCATGGTTCCGGCTTAGGCATGATCCGGAAAAGTGAGCAGCGGTTTTCCGAAAAGATCATGCCCAATCAAAAACCCAAAGCGCAATTGCGCTTTAGGGAACGAAGACGAGAAACACGAAGATCGCAAATACCACCATATGGAGCAGCCCGAACAGGATGTTGGTCCGGCCGGTTCCAAAGGTCAGCATGCTCAGCACGAAGGTCAGGAACAACTCCACCATGTTCTGCTCGGAAAGCCCAAGCACGAGTTGCTTGTCGAGCGCATAGGCCGCGACCGCGACCGCGGGAACCGTCAGGCCAATGGTCGCAAGCGACGATCCGAGCGCGAGGTTGATGCTTTTCTGCAGGTCGTTCTTGCGCGCGGCATCGACGGCCGAGACGCTTTCCGGCAGCAGGATCAAGAGCGCGACCACGACGCCGGCAAAGGCCGGTGGGGCACCGATTGCCGCCGTGGCGGCATCCACGACGATGGAAAACTTCTTTGCGAGCAGCACGACACCGAGCAGGGAGGCGAGCAGGAGAGCGACGCTCAGAGCGAGCATCCCGCCCGATATCGGAGCGCCATTGTCCTTTCCGCCGGAGGCGCCGATGAAATAGTCACGGTGCAGAACCATCTGGGTATAGAGGAACACGCCATAGAGCAGGATCGTGACGACGCTGACGAACTCGAGTTGCGCCTCGGAAAACACCGGTCCCGGCGTCGTCAGGGTGTAATTGGGCATCACCAGCGAAATCGTCGCCATCACGAAGAGAACGCTAAGGTAGAGATTGGCGCCGGAGACCTGGAAACCCTGCTCGCGATAGCGCAGGCCGCCGATGAAGATGCAGACGCCGACCAGCCCGTTGCAGACGATCATCACCACGGCAAAGACGGTATCGCGCGCCAGCGTGGGCACCTCCTTCTCGCCGAGCATCAAGGTCGCGATCAGTGCGACCTCGATGATGGTGACAGATAGAGTGAGCAGCAATGTGCCAAAAGGTTCGCCAATCCGCTCCGCGATCACCTCGGCATGATGAACGGCGGCGAATACCGTGCCGAACAGGATGATCAGCAGCACCGCGGCAAACAGCAGGCCGCCCGACGTGGGCGTGAAGTTGTAGCCGGTCGCGGTCACGGCCACGAACAACAGCACCGCCAGAAGCGGAAATATCCATGCCGATTTCGGCATCGCTGCGTGCGCGCTCATCGATCCTCGATCCGTTGCAACAACTCGCTTCAGCCTTTCAAACCATCGATGAAATGTCGAGCCGTTTCCATCGCGCCGAAATCGTCGAGGTTTTCATGGCCGCCGCCGGGAAAACGGACGAATTGCTTCGGCTCATGCGCCAGCGCGAACAGGCGCTCCCCGAAGCGGATGTTGATGGCGGGATCGGCATCGCCATGCATGATCAGGAGCGGCACGTTGACATCAGCGATGCGCCGGTCGGAACGGAAGGGGTCGCGCATCAGGAGCCTGACCGGCACGAAAGAAAATAGCGAAGCAGCTACATCGACCGTCGAGGTGTAAGGCGCTTCCAGGATCAGTTTGCCGACCGGATGTTCGGCGGCAATCGCGACAGCAACGCCAGTGCCGAGAGAGAAGCCCCAGGCCACGATGCGGTCGGCGGGATAGCGCGCGGCGGTGAAGGCGTAGGCGGCGTCTGCGTCCTGTAGCAAGCCGACTTCGCTCGGCGATCCCGTCGATCCCGCATAGCCGCGATAGGACAGCGCGACGAGGCCGGTGCCATCAGAGGTGATGGCCTTGAAGCGGCTGACGCGGCCGGCCAGGAAATCGCCATTGCCTGGGAAAAACAGCACAACGGGACGGCCCGGCTTTGGCGGCACATGCCAGATGATGACCTTCTCGCCGTCAGCGCTGGTCAGCACGTCCTCTTCGGCCTGCGGAAAGCCGGCCGCTGTGGGCGCGGTACGCCCGACCGGCGGAATCGGAAACAGCATCTCGCGCTGCTTGAAGTAGAGCAAAGCGACGCCGACGAGATAGATGGCGGCGAGAACAATGACGATCCATTTCAGAATGGCCATTGGTCCGGGCGTCCCACGCTATCGCTTGCGCGATTTCAGGAGCTTCTCGACGTCAGCCCTGACGCTTTCCGGGATCTGGCGGCAGCCGCAGACACGCGCATGCGCGACATGCCATTTGATGCGCTGCTCCCGTGTCGCCCCGGGCGGCATGCGGTTGAGGCGATGCCACTCCTTGTTCAGGGCCAACTGTCCAGTTCCCTTTAAGCTTGCCTCACATCGCCTTGACGATGTTCTCGGTCATCTTCTTGGCGTCGCCGAGCAGCATCATGGTGTTGTCGCG
>DATHMA010000234.1:0-11508 GCA_035487555.1 Bradyrhizobium sp.
CCAGCGTGGCGTTGGCGCCCGAAGCTGCCGCGAGCGAAGCGGCGTCATCCGCACCGGTCGGCAATGCCTGGAAGCCGACATTGGTGGCACCCGTGCCGCCCATGTAAGTGGCGCCGGTAGCAGCCAGCGCATTGGCGAGCGCGGTGTCACCGTTGATCTCGTTGAGGATCGACGTTTGCGTCGTGTGAATCAGTTCCTGATTTGTCGCGGCAGTGGCGCTGTTGCCGACGGAACCATTGGCCAATGTCAGAAGCGTCTCTAACTGGCCCTGCACCTGCGTCAGCACAGCCGTGTCGGCGGTCGCCAAATTGAGCGCCGCGCCGCCGACGGTGACGCCGCCGGGATTGGCGAGCATCGAAGTGACGTCGTTGAGCACGGAATGGATGTCGGTCGTGTACATGCCGAGATAGGCAATCTGATTATTGCTGTCGGCGGGGGTGTCCCACAATCCGCCGTCAAGCAGGCGGGTCGCATCGTTATACACGGCACCCGTTTGCGCGAGATCCGACGTGGTGACGAGCGCATCGTCGCGTACGGTTGTTACAGCCATAGACTTTCCTCCAACTGAAGAACGTACCGCGCGCGTACCACGGGCTCATCTCATCCGAGGGTGTCGCAAGTGTGTCTGCACTTTGGCTCGGCCATTATATGAATGCGGCAACTCTCGGTTCTGGCGAGAGCTGTTCACTGTTCGACAAAGGCGCGCCGCATTTGCTCGGCGATCGGCTTGAAGATGTAGCTCACCATCGTGCGGCTGCCCGTTTGCATGAACACTTCCGCTGGCATGCCCGGCACGAGCTGCAGGTCCGCAAGGCGTCGCCGCTCGTCGTCGGGCAGGGTGACGCGAACGCTGAAAAACGGCGCATTGGTCTGCTGATCGTGGCTGGTGTCGGCCGAAACATAGGATACGATTCCCGTGAGTTGCGGTGTCGTGCGCACGTTGAAGGCCGAGAAGCGCACGAAAGCGGTCTGGCCGGAGCGCACGTGGTCGATATCCTGCGGCTGCAGCCGCGCTTCGACCTGCAAATCTTCGGTGTCCGGAACGATTTCCATGATGGAGTCGCCGGCACGGATGACACCGCCGACCGTATGCGCCGCCAATTGGTGAACGACGCCCGACGTCGGCGCGCGAATCTCGATGCGGTCGAGCAGATCGCGGGCGGCAACACCGCGCTCGACGAGTTCGGCCTCCTTGCCCTGGGCTTCGCCGAGGTCCTTGACGACATCGGTGCGGAAATCCTGATCGATGCGAACGATCTGAAGCTCCGCTTCGCCAACCTTCGACTTGGTTTCGGCGATCGAGGACAGCAATTGCCCGCGTTCACCGTCGAGCCGCGCCGCTTCGCGCTGCAGGGACGTCAGCCGCGTCAGCGGCACCAGACGCTTGTCGTAAAGGTCCTGCACCCCGGCCAGTTCGCCCTGGATCAGCTCCAATTGTTTGGCCCTGGAATCGACCTGCACTTGCAGACCAGAGATTTCCTCGTTGAGCTGGGCAACGCGGCTCTGCAGCAGGTCCTTCTGGCTGTGGCGCGCGCTGGAGCGGGCCTTGAACAGGGATTGCTCGGAAGTAAGCAGGCTCTTCACCGTTTCATCATCCGAGCGCGAGGCGAGCTCCGGTGGAATCGTAAGTTGTGGAAGATCGTCGCGCTCTGCGGTGAGACGCGCCATCTTTGACCTGACTTCGACGAGCTGCTTGCTCACCATCTGGAGGCTCGCCTGCGCCTGTGTTGCATCGAGACGCACCAGGAGGTCGCCGGCATTGATGCGATCGCCATTCTTGACCTTGATCTCCGCCACGACGCCGCCGGTCGGGTGCTGGATCGTCTTCACGTTGGATTGAACGACGAGATTGCCGGGCACCACGACGGCGCCTGCAAGCGGCACGAAAAAGAACCAGCCGCCGCCGAGGACGCCTGCAATAAGAAGAATGCGAAGTCCGGTGCGCAATTCGCGCTCAAACGACCAGCTTGTCTTCATGGAAAGGCTGCCGTCGGCGGGTGGAGGCGCACCCTCGCCGTTATAGACGACGAAATTCACGCCGGTCATCAGGCCGGTGCGGCATGTGGTGACGAGTTTTCCGACGCGCGTCTCTGGTTTTGCGGGAGGCGGCAGCGCCGGTTCGATGCCCTCGAGGCCCATCGAAGGATCGAGCTTGAATGGTCTGCTGATCTTGGGAGCGAGCTTCGCAAGATCCATCGTCAGGGGATCATGCGGCGCCAGCGTCGGGCTCGGACGACGCGGTGGCGGTGGCGGGGGCGGAGCTTCGCGGGGCAACTCGTGCGGTTGCTCTTTCTGCTCCGGCGCCTTCAACCCAATCTGTTGAAGGCAGACATCGATCGCCTTGGCCACCCGGCCCTTGCGCGGACGCTTCGACGGGCTGGAGCGGCGCCGACGGGGCGCGTCCGAGCCGTGCCGTCCTGCGTCGGCATGCCTGCGCGCGCTCCGGTTTTCTTCGTCGAAGGCGTGGCGGAGCCGTCGCAGTTCCAGGATCAGCGCTTCGCCCTGCGGGCCGAATTCGCCGGCGGCGGGATCGTCGTTCCAACGCGGCGCTTCGTGCTCTTCAAGGTGATCGATCGGTCTCATGGTCAAACTCGCTCCGCAGGCACAGCACGCCGCACCGGTTTGTGGCCCGTCACCGCTGCTTGCGGTGTCGCTGGCACTGCGGCAGCGGCCGATCCGCTGACACGCGCGAACACTTCCTGGCTCGAGCCGAATGCGATCGCCTTGCCCTCGTACAGCACCAGCGCCATGTCGAGCGCGGCGAGCGCGTTCGGTCGATGCGAGATGACAATGACGATGCTCTTGTTGTGCCGCAGGATCGCAATCGCGCGGCCGAGCGCATTCTCGCCCTCGGCATCGAGATTGGCGTTCGGCTCGTCCAGCACGACGAGGAAGGGATCGCCGTACACGGCGCGCGCCAGGCCGACGCGCTGGCGCTGTCCCGCCGAGAGCGACATGCCGCCCTGGCCGATCCGTGTCGAATAGCCGTCCGGCAGCCGCAGGATGGTGTCGTGAACGCCGGCGATCTGCGCTGCTTTGAGGATCTCATCGGATGTCGCTGCAGCGTCGAAACGGCAGATGTTCTCCGCCACGGTGCCGTCGAACAACGCAACATCCTGCGGCAGATAGCCGATGTGGCGGCCGAGATCCTCGTTGCGCCACTGATCGATTGCCGCACTATCAAGACGTATGACGCCGTGCTGCGCGGGCCAGATGCCGACCAGGGCTTTCGAGAGAGAAGTCTTGCCCGAGGCGCTTGCACCCAGCAGGGCAAGGCCCATGCCGGCCTTCAGCGTGAAGGAAACGTTCTGCACGATCGGCCGGTCCGTGCCGGGTGCGGCAACCGAAAGCTCCTGCACCGAGAGCTCGCGATAGGGACGAGGCAGCATAACGGGCGGGGCGGGCGGCTTTGCCGTCGTCTGGCAGATATCGCGCAGGCGCGCGATGCCCTGGCGCGCGGCGATGAGCTGCTTCCAGCTGCTGAGAGCGACCTCGACCGGCGCGAGCGCGCGGCCCATCATGATCGAGGACGCGATCATGATGCCGCCGGACGCCTTGTCGGAGACCACGAGATAGGCGCCGATGCCAAGCATCCCCGACTGCAGTACATAGCGCAGCACTTTTGCGCCCGAGCCGAGATTGGCAGAGACGTCGGTGGCGCGGATGTTCTCGCGCAAGTAACGCTCATTGACCCGCGCCCAGAGCACGCCGAACCGATCGACCATGCCGAGCGCGCGGATGACCTCGGCATTGCGCTGGGTGGTGTCGGCGAGCACCTGCCGCTGTGCGCTGGAGTCCATCGCCGACTTCGCCGCGCCACGCGACAGACGATCGGTGAGCAAGGTCATGGCGATGATACCGACGGTCCCGAGCAGGGCGGTCAAGCCGATTGCGGGATGAAACAGAAACAGCCCGATCAGGAAGATCGGGATCCATGGCATGTCGAGGAATGCAGTCGGCCCCATGCTCGACATGAAAGCGCGGATCTGGTCGAGATCGCGCAGCGGCTGCTGCATCAGCATTGGCCTTGCGCCGCGAAGCGGCAGCGTGACGAGCGCGGTGTGGATCGAATCCTGCAAGCTGACGTCGAACAGCGTCGCGACCCGGCACAGCATGCGTGCGCGCAACGCGTCGAAATAGCCCTGCATCAGATAGGCAAACAGCACCATCAGCGACAGGCCGGCCAGCGTTGCGATGTTGCGGCTCGGAATGACGCGGTCGTAGACCTGCAGCATATAGAGAGAGCCGGAGAGCATCAGAAGATTGATCACGCCGCTGAACAGCGCGATGCCGATCATCTTGCGTGCGCTTTCATGCAGCCCACGCGAGACGGGGTCATCCGCAACCGTCGCAGCGAATGGATTGAGCGGGGCAAACGGCGATGATGTCTGCGGGCGGCCTTCAGCAATACTCATCCCGTACTGTACTCCGGTGAGTTGTGTGCGCTGGCTGCTATGCAAACTGGCTGTCGATACAGACCATTTTCCGGCAACAATGGGAATTTTCCTGAGCAGAGCCGGAATAAATCCTGTGCCATCAAATCGTCCAGCTATCACCTTGCTTCGGTTCCGATTGGGCGGAGCGCCAGCAGATTGACGCCATGAAGCTAAATGAACCTCCGTCCATGCAGTCGACAGCGCGGATGCAATCTCTGAGAGTTAACAGGGGACGAAAATGAAAAGCCTCGCTAACGACTTAAGCCATCGGCGCAATCTCTCGGCCGGGCAATAAATCCATCACATGATGGTCGGCGGATGTTCAATCGGCGGGGCGATGCCGGTTGTATCATTGTCGCGGCGTTTTCCGCATCAAAAGGAGATGGCTTCCGTCCGCCGGCTGCGGCGGGCTGTTATTTGGGGATCGGTAGTTTGGGTAAGAGTAGAAGTTCTTTGCAGGTAATGGCCTGGCTGAACGCGGTTGCGTACCGTGCGAGCCTGCGTGCCTGTCAAAATACTTGCGATTTTTCCGGAGAGGGGAGGCGCAAGTGAAGCCGCGCAAGACAGACTATGGTACCATCATCCTGCATTGGCTGTTGGTGGCCGCGGTCAGCGTGGCATTCGTCACGGGACTGCGAATTGCGACCGAGGCGCCTGACCGCGCCTGGCTCAATGCGATCGATTTCCTGTTGCCGCGCAACGGCGTGTGGACCTCTCATATGGATGCCGCGGTCGTGTTGGTGGCGGTATCTATTGCGTATGCGATCTATCTGACGAGGTCAGGGCTCGATCGCCGCGTGCAACTGGACAACGTCCGGCTGCGCGGCCTCATCGGCCCGAAGCAGGTCCGGCTCGGCACGCTGAGCGTCATCCTGATCTGGATTTTCTTCGCCGCAATGGGGACACTGATCGCAACCGGCGGCTTGCTCTATTTTGGTCTGTTCGCAGGCTACGACGCCGTGACCGTGCATTGGTATGCGGCCTGGGTGGTGCCGGTCTTTGCGGCGTTTCACGTCCTGATCCATCTGCGGATCGGTGGCTTGGTGCAGCTGTTGCGGATATTCCGGCCCGAGCGGCTGCCGCCACCGCCGCCGCGGCTCGATGCGGTGGAGCTGCTGACCCTGCTGGCCGAAAAGAATGCTGCATCGGCGACGGATTCTCAGGAGACGCAGAGGGCGCCGTTGCAGCCGCAGCAGCCGGTCGCCCACGACCGCCAACCACGACCTCCGGCGCGCAAGCCGCCGCGCGAAGTGCCGAAGCGCCGAAACGTCACGCTGCAGGCGAATGCTTTCGCCGTGGCCGCCGCGGTCGCGATCACCGGCGCCTCGGCCGTCGTTGCGGCGGACTGGTTCGATGTGAACAGCGTGCAAGTCCACCGCATCTCGGACGCGGATGCCCCGATTATCGACGGCGATACGTCCGATCCGGTCTGGCGCAACATCAAGCCGTTTTCGCTGATGACCAATCAAGGCGGAAATTTTGACGGCCTGGGCGAAACGCGTGTGGAGATTCGCGCGGTGCACGACGGCACCTGGGCCTATTTCCTGTTCACCTGGCAGGACCCGAGCCGCTCGCTGAAGCAATTGCCGCTGATCAAGCAGATCGACGGCTGGCATCTGCTGCATGACGGTTACGAGCACGGCGATGAGCAGGCCTTCAACGAAGACAAATTTGCCGTGCTGCTCACGACATCCGATCTCGACCTTGCGGGCGATCGCACCTTTCATGCGAGCCCGCAGCCCATTGCCGGCGCGCCTTCGACCATGACCGGGCGCGGCCTGCATTTCACGAGCGGCGCCTTTGTCGACGTGTGGCAGTGGAAGGCGACCAGCGGCGCCACCGGCTGGATGGACGATGATCATTTCGGCCCGCCGGAGAAGCCGAGCCCGATGCAGGTTGCCAATGTCGTGCCTTATCGCGGCGGCTTCACACCGGACCCCGGCACCGCAAACTATGCCGACAATTTCGATCGGCCGCCGAATACGGCTGACGGCGATCCGATCGTCAGGCCGCGCCGGCTTCCCCAGGATCTCGCGGCGACGATTGCCCGGATGGGGCAATTGTCACTTGATCCCGATGTCGGCGAAGGTGACGGCGCGCGATGGTTCATGACCGAAGCCGAGACCGTGCCGTACACGCCGGAAGTGGATAGGCTCATTCCCGTCGGCACGGTTCTTCCCGGCGTGATCGTCTCGGGTGATTTCTCCGGCGATCGCGCGGATGTGCGCTGCGCGGCGCGCTGGGCGTCCGGACACTGGGCGCTCGAGGTGGCGCGGCGCCTCGATACGAAGAGTCAATATGACGTGCCGCTGCGATCGGGCGTCTTCATGCGGGTCGCGGCCTTCGATCACAGTCAGATCAGGCATACGCGGCACGTCCGTCCCATACGTCTCGAGGTAGAATGATGCGGAAGATTTGCAAGGTGACGCTCGACAAGGGGGCGTTCCACGCCAATTGCGGCGATCTGCTGCTCGACAGCGCGCTGCTCAACGGCGTCGACCTTCCACATGACTGCCGCAGCGGCGTGTGCGGTTCCTGCCGCGTGCGTCTCGTCGACGGCAAGGTGTTCGGCGGCACGGAGGAGGGCAGCGACATGATCCACGCCTGCCAGGCGCGGGTCGTGTCCGATCTGACACTCGAGACCGAAACCCTCCCCGACACGGTATCATTGCCGGCGCGCGTGGCGGAGCTGACCCGGCTCGCGTCCGACGTGATCGGCGTCAATATCGAGCTGCCGCGGCCGTTGAATTATCTGCCGGGCCAGTATTGCAAGCTGCAGTTTCGCGGCTTTCCGGAGCGCAGCTATAGCCCGAGCTATCCGCTCGAAGGCGCGCCCGACCGGCATGTTCTGCAATTTCACATCCGCCGCTTTCCCGATGGCGTGGTGTCGTCGGCGCTCGGCGACGACATCCGCGCCGGCCATCGCGTCCGCGTCACCGGACCGCTCGGCAGCGCGCATTTCCGCCCCAATCATCACGGCCGCATCGTGCTGGTCGCGAGCGGCACCGGCTTTGCGCCGATGTGGTCGATTGCGGCAGCTGCCATCACCGAAGAGCCGCGGCGCGAGCTGATGTTCGTCGTCGCGACGAGGAAGTTGCAGTCGTTCTACATGCACCGGGCGCTATGCCGGCTCGCGCTGTTTCCCAATGTCACCATCATCCCCGTTGTGTCCGAGCCGCAAGATGTCACATCTGCGATCCGAATCGGCCGGCCGCTCGATTACCTGCCGATGCTGTCGCCGGACGATATGGTCTACACGTCGGGCGCGCCGGCCATGACCAACGAAATCGCGCGCATCGCGAGGAATGTGGGAGCAGTCTGCTACACCGATCCGTTCGTGCCGACTGCGAGACCGACCGAGCAAGGCGGCCTGATGGGGCGGCTGTTCGGCGGCCGCGACGACTCGCGGAAATTGCAGGAGGTCGCGTAGGCCTCCGCTGCCAATTTCACCCCCGCGATGCGCGGTCTTTTTCGTTCTGCGCCTTGATCGACTCGCGCGCCTGGTTCCAGTCGTCATCGCTCCAGTCGCGAAGCTGGTAGAAATTGCCGCCCATGGCGAGTGCCTGGGCGCCGTCCATGGCGATGGTCTCGCCATTGATCCAGTCGCAGCCGCCGGAAATCAGGAACACGGCCAGATTCTGCAACTCCTCCATGGAGCCGACGCGGCCCATCGGGTTCATCGCCTTGGTGCGGGCGCCGGCCTCGTCACCGGGCTTGATGCGCTTGCTCATGCCCTCGGTCGGGATTTCGCCCGGCGCAATCGTGTTCAACCGGATGCCGTAATGGCCCCATTCGGTCGCCAGCGACATGGTCATGGCGTGCACCGCGGACTTGCTCATCGCCGACGGCACGACATAAGGCGAGCCGTTGCGCACCCAGGTGACCGTGATCGACACCACATTGCCGCGCAGCTTGTTGGCGATCCAGCGGCGGCCAACCGCATGCGTGACATAGAAGGTGCCGTGCATCACGATGTTGGCGACGGCATCGAAGCCGCGCGAGGAAAGCTCTTCCGTGCGCGAGATGAAATTGCCGGCAGCGTTGTTGATGAGGTCGGTGAGGGGACCGCCGGTCCAAATCTGTTCGATCATCTCGTCAACGGCCATCGCGTTGCGGATGTCGACGCCATGGCTCACCACGCGTCCGCCATGCTGGTCCATCAATTCGGTCGCGGTCTCGTCGCACACGATCTTGCGTCGTCCGCAGATATGCACCTCGGCGCCGAGCTCGAGAAAGCGCGCGGCCATGGATTTGCCGAGTCCGGTGCCGCCTCCCGTCACGAGGATACGGCGTCCCGCGAGAAGTTGGTCCTTGAACATCGTTTCCACCCCGGCGATGCTGTTAATTGGTCGATTGACTAAATCCGGCCAACGCCGTTCTGTAAAGCAGAACAAAGAATAAGGTTTTTGGGAGAGTTCTAAATGGAGCAACGCGTCTCGATCACGATCACCGATGGCGTCGCCGACGTCCGGCTGGTTAGGGCCGATAAGATGAACGCGCTGGATGCGGCGATGTTCGAGGCGCTGGTCGGCGCAACCGATCGCCTCGCGAAGGAAAAGGGCCTACGAGCGGTGGTGTTGTCGGGTGAGGGGCGGGCGTTCTGCGCCGGCCTCGACATGGGCCGTTTCGCGGCCATGAAGGAGAGTGGGGGCAATGGTATACCAGGCGGAGAAAGCCGCGACCTGACCAGGCGTACGCATGGGCTCGCCAATTTTCCACAGCAGGCGGTGTGGGGCTGGCGGCAATTGCCGGTGCCGATCATTGCTGCGATCCAGGGCGTGGCCTTTGGCGGCGGCTTCCAGCTCGCCCTTGGCGCCGACATGCGCTTCCTCACGCCGGACGCGCGGATGTCGATCATGGAGATCAAATGGGGGCTGGTGCCCGACATGGCGGGTACGCCGATCCTGGCGAGCCTGGTGCGCGACGATATCTTGCGCGAGCTGACCTATACGGGACGGATTTTTTCGGCGCAGGAAGCGCTGTCCTATGGGCTCGCGACGCGGGTCTGCGATGATCCGCGTGCGGTGGCGCTCGAAATGGCGCGCGACATTGCGGGCAAAAGCCCGGATGCGATCCGCGCGGCGAAGCGGTTGCTCAACCAGCTGTCCGTCGATCCGGGACCTGCGCTGCTTGCCGAATCCGTCGAGCAACAGAAGCTGATCGGCAGCCCGAACCAACTGGAGTCGGTCCGCGCCAATATCGACAAGCGTGCGCCGAGGTTTGTGGAGGCGGGATAGTGGCGACCTCCTCCCGAGGAGCCGCCAACGGGTCCGCGCGGAGCGCGGCCCGATGACAGGCTCCGCGGCGTCACGAGGGACGGGGCACGGCCTCACGGTTCGAGACGGCGCTCCGCGCCTCTCACCATGAGGGACTAGCAATAACGAAAAGAAAAAACATGGAAACGTCCGTCTATCTCGGCATCATCTCCGGCGATCGCCGTCGCGATCACGCTGAGGTCACTGGTCGCGCCGCGCGCATCGCCGGCGGCTTGCACCGTCTCGGCGTGAAGCAGGGCGACAGCGTCTGCATACTCATGCGCAACGATGTCGCTTTCATCGAGGCCGCCTATGCGGCGATGCGGCTCGGCGCCTATGGCGTGCCGGTGAACTGGCATTTCAAGCCGGAGGAGATCAATTACATCCTGCGCGACTCCGGCACCGCGGTGCTGGTCGGCCATCCCGACCTGCTGCACCAGCTTCGCGGTGCGATCCCGCCTGACATCACGGTGCTCAGCGTTCCGACGCCGCCGGAAATCCTCAGGACCTACCCGATCGATCGCGACCTCCTGGAAAAGCCCGATTTCGCGGTCGATTTCGACGCCTGGCTCGCCGATCAAGCGCCGTATGACGGTCCGCAGGTGCCGCAACCGCAGAACATGATCTACACCTCGGGCACGACGGGCAATCCCAAGGGCGTGCGCCGATCTGCGCCGACACCCGAACAGGTCATCTCGGCGGAGCGTCTGCGTGCGCTGATCTATGGTCTCAAGCCGGGCGTCAGAGCGCTATTGCCTGGACCGCTCTACCATTCAGCACCAAATTCATTCGGACTTCGCGCCGGCCGTCTCGGCGGCGCGCTGGTGCTGATGCCACGGTTCGATGCCGAGGAATTCCTGCGGCTGGTTGAGGCCGAGAAGATCGACACGCTCTTCATGGTGCCGACCATGTTCGTGCGACTGATGAAGTTGCCGCAATCCGTCCGGGAGAAATACGACATCTCCTCGCTGCGCCATGTCGTTCATGCCGCCGCGCCATGTCCCGCTGACGTCAAGCGCGCCATGCTCGACTGGTGGGGACCGGTGATCTCGGAATATTACGGCTCGACCGAAGCCAGCGCGCTGACTTACGCGACCGCCGCCGATTCGTTGAAGCGGCCCGGCACGGTCGGCAAAATCCTCGATGGCGTCGAGCTGCGTTTTCTCGGCGATCACGGCGAGGTACTGCCTCAGGGCGAGATCGGCGAAATCTATTCGCGGACATCGGATACGCCCGACTTCACCTACCACAACAAGCCGGACAAGCGCGCCGAGGTCGAGCGCGACGGTTTCATTACGTCGGGCGACGTCGGCTATATCGACCCCGACGGCTATGTCTTCCTCTGCGACCGCAAGCGCGACATGGTGATTTCCGGCGGCGTCAATATCTACCCGGCCGAGATCGAGGCGGTGCTGCATGCCGTTCCCGGCGTGCACGATTGCGCCGTGTTCGGCATCCCCGATGCGGAATTTGGCGAGGCGCTGCTGGCGGTGGTGGAACCGCAGGCTGGCGTAGCTCTCGACGTCGCCGACATCCGCTGGCGGCTGAAGGCGTCGCTAGCCGACTACAAAGTGCCGAAACACATCGAAATCGCGCAAAACCTGCCGCGCGAAGATTCCGGCAAGATATTCAAGCGCCGCCTGCGCGATCCCTATTGGGAGCGGGCGGGGCGGAGGATTTAGCAGCCAGGACGTGGGACTTCCGCTCTCGGCGGCATAGTGGTGCCGCGCGCCTGCGTGGAGCGTCGTGCCGTCTATCTGAATGGCATGAAAACCGGGACCAACAGCACGCTCACGATCGCCACGATGATGGCGAAG
>DATHMA010000235.1:0-11711 GCA_035487555.1 Bradyrhizobium sp.
GCTGACGGACCTGCTCCGCATCCATCTGCCGGAGAAGCTGTTCAATCATATCGAGCCGCATCTCGACCGGTTGGGCGAGCTTGCCGGCGGCCGTCTCGATGAATGTGCGCGGCTCGCCGATCGTCACGGGCCCGTGCTGCATCCGCGCGACAAGTTTGGCCGCGACGTGCAGAGCATCGAATATCACCCGGCCTATCAAGAACTGGAGCGCGCGGCCTTCGGCGAGTTCGGCATTCACGCACTCTCGATCCGCAAGGGCATCATGGGCTGGCCCGACAAATATCCCGTCGTCGCCAAGCACGCCTTCACCTTCCTGTTCAACCAGACCGAATTCGGCATGGGCTGCCCGATCAACGTGACCGACGGCTGCGCCAAGCTGCTGGCGAATTTCGGCAGCGAGGAGCTCAAGGCAAGATATCTCGACGGCCTGACCCAGACCGACATGGCCAAGTTGACCCAGGGCGGCCAGTTCATGACGGAGAAGGAGGGCGGCTCCGACGTCGGCACACTGACGACATCAGCCGTGCAGGACGGTGACCACTGGCGTCTCTACGGCGAGAAGTGGTTCTGCTCGAACGCGGATGCGAAAGTCGTGATGCTGCTGGCGCGGCCCGAAGGCGCGCCTCCGGGCACGCGCGGCGTCGCGCTGTTCCTGATGCCGCGCTTCCTCGACGACGGCTCGCAGAACCACTACCGGATCGTGCGGCTGAAGGACAAGCTCGGCACGCGCTCGATGGCATCGGGCGAGATCAAGCTCGAAGGCGCGATTGCTTACGCGGTCGGCAAGCTCGACCGCGGTTTTGTGCAGATGGCCGAGATGGTCAACTCGTCGCGACTTTCCAATGGCGTCAAATCGGCTGCGTTGATGCGCCGGGCGTATCATGACGCGATGACGGTCGCAAAGAACCGCGTGGTGTTCGGCAGCCGCATCCTTGACCTGCCGCTCGGGCAGCGGCAGCTGCTGAAGATCATGCTCGCGACCGAGCAGGCGCTGTCGATGAGCTTTCTGACCGCAGATGCCCTCGACCGCGCCGAATCCGGCAGCCAGGATGCGGCTGCCCTGCTACGTATTCTGACGCCGACCTTGAAATTCCGGGCGACGCGCGATGCGCGGAAAGTCTGCGGCGACGCGCTCGAGATGCGCGGCGGCATCGGCTATATCGAGGAGTTCGCGACGGCGAGGCTGTTGCGTGACGCCCATCTCGGCTCGATCTGGGAAGGCACCGGCAACATCGTCGCGCTGGATGCATTGAAGCGCGCCGTCGGCCGTCACGGCGCAGAATCTGCGCTTGCTGCCGACTTGCATGCACGGCTCGACGACAGCGCCGAGGTGCCGCAGGCCTGGCGCGACAAATTGCGCGGCCTCGCCGATCGTGCCGTGGGTTTTGCACGCGAGGTGGCCGCGCACAGCGAGAACGAGGCCGAGTCACGCCGCGCCACCACTCTGCTCTATCATGTCGCAAGCGCCGTGCAACTCGCCTGGGAAGCGCAGCGCATTCACGCAAGACGCGGCGACGCGCGCCGGCTTCTGCTGTCGCGGCTGGTGATCGATCAGCGGGTCACGCCGAGCGATCCGTTCCGGTTGGCGGAAAACAAATCGAAGGGCGCGACCGCAGCGCTGCTGCTAGGAGATCGTTTGGCCGGCATGGCGGAGGTTGGCGAGTTGCTGCGCGGGGCGTAAGCTGCCGGCCTAACGACAAAAAATCTTCGGGAGAAAGCGATGAAGGCTGCGGTCCTGCATGAAGTCAACAAGCCGCTGGTGATCGAGGACGTCAGCCTGCCCAATCCCGGTCCGCGCGAGGTGCTGATCCGCACCGCGGTCGCCGGCCTCTGCCATTCCGACCTGCATTTCATGGAAGGGCTTTATCCGCATCCGCTGCCGGCGGTGCTCGGCCATGAATCGGCTGGCATCGTCGAGAAGGTCGGCTCGGACGTCAATTATGTGAAGCCGGGCGACCATGTCGTCACCTGTCTCTCGGTGTTCTGTGGCACCTGCGACAATTGCACGATGGGCCGCACGGTGCTCTGCACCGACACGACGGTGAAGATGCTGCCGGGCGCGTCGAACCGGATGTCCTGGGCACGGCCGGAGAAGCTCCATCAGTTCCTCAATCTCTCGTCCTTTGCCGAGCAGATGCTGGTGCACGAAAACGCCATCGTCAAAATCAGGAAGGACATGCCGCTCGAGCTCGCCGCTCTGGTCGGCTGCGGCGTGATCACCGGCTATGGTGCGGTCGTGAACACGGCGAAAGTGACTGCTGGCGAGACGGTGGCGGTGATCGGCTGCGGCGGTGTCGGCATGGCCGCGATCAACGGTGCGGAGATCGCCGGCGCCGGGCGCATCATCGCGATCGACACCAATCCGGCGAAGTTGCAGCTTGCCACCAAGCTGGGCGCGACCGATGTGATCGATCCCCGCAATGGCGACGTCGTGCAACAAGTGCGCGAGCTGACCAAGGGCGGCGTGCATCACGCCTTCGAGGTGCTCGGTCGCAAGGAGACGGCCGAGCAGGCCTTTGCGATGCTGGCACCCGGCGGCACCGCGACCATCGTCGGCATGATTCCGTTCGGCCAGAAGATCGAGCTGCACGGCTTCGATTTTCTGCGCGAACGCAAGATCCAGGGCTCGTCAATGGGCTCGAACCATTTCCGCGTCGACATGCCGCGCCTGGTCGAATTCTACCTGCGTGGCAGGCTGCATTTGGAGGACTGGATCTCGGCCAAGCTAAAACTGTCCGAGATCAACGAAGGCTTTGCCAACATGAAAGCCGGCAAGACGCTGCGCAGCGTGATCATGTTTGATGCTTAAGGAATACTCCATTCGTCATGCCCAGGCTTGACCCGGGCATCCATCTTGTAAAGGACGCTTCGCTTGATGGATTGCCGGGTCAAGCCCGGCAATGACGACTGGTAATTATCTCGCCACGTGCGCGGACACGGCCAGCCACTTCCCGTTTTGCCTGGCCCAGCAGTCGGTGTAGCGCCCGTAGGCCTGCTTGCCCTCGGGGTCGAGGTAGCTGGTCTGGCCGTGGATGATGGCGAAGTCGCCGAGGATGCGAATCTTCACGTCCTGCTCGATCAGCTTCCTGATCTTCACCGGGAGCGCGGTCTGCTTCAGGAAAGCGACGCGGTCGACAAAGCTCTTGTCGGGATTGGTACAATAAAAATCTCGCGCCAGGATTTCATCGAAACGCTTGACGTCGCCGTTCTGCACCGAGGCGACATAGTCGTGGTTGAGCTTCGTCAGTTCTTCGAGATCGTTGCTCATACATCATGCTCCCTCGTTTCGTCATTGCGAGGAGCGAAGCGACGAAGCAATCCATACTATCTGCGCGGAAGCAGTCTGGATTGCTTCGCTTCGCTCGCAATGACGTCAGTCATCAAACATCGGTGGCGGGACGAAGCCGCCGAATTCGCGTTCGATCAGTTCCGCGAGTTTCAGCGGCGTGCGGTCTTCCAGGAATGGGCCGACGATCTGCACGCCGACCGGCAAACCTTGGGCAGTGAGCCCAAGCGGGATCGCGGTCGAGGGCAGGCCGGGTAGCGTCGCGATGCCCGGCCAGGCGAGCTGATCGGGATAGGAATAATCCTTGCCGTCAATCTTGATGGTGCGCAGTTCCTGCTCGGGCGATTGGTCCTGCACGTAGGCCGGCGTCGGCATAACCGGGCAGATCACGGCGTCGAACGTTCCAAACAGCTCGCGCCATTGCGCGCGAAGCCGCGTGCGTCCGCCATCGGCCATCAGCCAATCCCTGTGACTGAGCACGATGCCGCGCAGACGCTCCGCGCGCAGGCTCATGTCGTCGGGCTTGAGCTCGGCGGCCGCGGCGGAAGCCTGCTTCTGGATGTCAGGCGGAAGGTTTGCGCCCAACAGCGCCATCAGGATGCGCAGATAGATTCGCGATGAGGCGGCGAAATCCGGCAGCAGCGGGCTCTGCCGCGTGATGCCCACGCCCGCCTTGCCCAGATTGGCGGCCAGCGTCTCGATGGCACCGCGCACATCCTTGTCGGTCGGCAATAGCGGATCGGAGTCGAGCAGCAGGATGCGAAAATCCCTTAAGCTCCCGTGACGCGCCTTCGGCAGTTCAAGCCTGTAGGCCACACCGGCTTCGATCGGGTCCGGCCCTGCCATGACGTCGAGCAGAAGTGAGAGATCGGCCGCGCCACGCGCCATCGGTCCGATCACGGCGAGATCGCGGCTGAAGGGTAGTGGAGGCAGCGGCGGCGGGGTGTGACCGCGGTTCGGCACCAGCGCGAATGTCGGCTTGTGCGCGTAGACGCCACAATGGAAGGCGGGTACGCGCAGCGAACCGCCGATGTCGGAGCCGATCGAGAGCGGTCCGTAACCCGCGGCCAGCGCCGCCGACGAGCCGCCGGAAGAGCCGCCCGGCGTGCGCGCAAGATCGAACGGGTTGTTGGTCGTGCCATAGATGTCGTTATAGCTCTGCCAGTCGCCGAGGCCGACAGGCACATTGGTCTTGCCGACGAAGATGCCGCCGGCATCCTTGATGCGCGTGACCGTCAGCGCGTCTTCCTTGGCGACGAAATTCTTTTGCTCGGGAAAGCCCCAGGTCGTGGGCAGGCCGGCAATGTTGTAGGATTCCTTTGCGGTGAGGGGAATGCCGAGCAGCGGCTTGCTCTCGCCGCGGGCAAGCGCGGTATCGGCGGCGCGTGCGGCTTCCAGCGCGCGGTCGAAATCCCGCACGCAGATCGCGTTGATCTTGCGGTCATGCCGCTCGATGCGGCCGATCGCGTCTTCCGTGAGCTCGACGGATGATACCTGCTTCGCCTTCAGCGCCGCCGCGATTTCAGTCGCGGTCTTGAAACTCCATTGCGATTTGGCCAAGGCGTGCTCCCGTGCTTTTTGAATGCCATCGGATGATGACAAAGTTTAGCCCACGCCCGCAAGGCGCGTTTGACGGGAATTGCTCATCGCGCGTCATCGCGTAACGCGCTGGCAGCAGATGGCATGAGCGGGCCCTTTAGCTGTTGCGCATGATTTTTTCGGAAAACCGCTGCACACTTTTCCGGATCATGCGCTACGACGCGCCAATTAGGATGCCGATGCCGAGCACGATGACGCCGCCGAGCACAACCTGGAACACCGCCTGCAGGAATGGCGTATCCATGTAGTGTGAACGGATGAAGGCGATTGCCCATAATTCGAAGAACACGACGACGCCAGCGATTGAGGTCGCGATCCAGAACGCGTTCGGCCATGAATCCGGAACGAGATATGGCAAGGTATGGCCGAGGCCGCCCACCGTGGTCATGGCGCCGGTTGCCACGCCGCGTATCCAGGGCGAGCCGCGGCCCGTGAGCGAGCCGTCGTCGGAGAGCGCTTCGGCAAAGGCCATGCTGATGCCGGCGCCGATCGAGGCGGCAAGGCCCACCACGAAAGTCTGCCAGTTGTGATGCGTCGCGAACGCCGCTGCAAACAACGGCGCCAGCGTCGACACCGAGCCGTCCATCAGGCCGGCCAAACCCGGCTGCACATATTGCAGCACGAACATGCGCCGGCGCGTCCGGTCCTCGGCCTCGCGCACGTCGGGTTTCAATATCTGGCCGGTTAATCTGACGGCGAGATTTTCGTGGCCCTTTTCCTCCTCGGCGAGATCGCCGAGCAGGCGGCGGACGCCGACATCGTCGGCGCGCTCGGCGGCCTTGGCGTAGAACCGCTCGGCCTCGAGCTCCATGGTCTCGACCTCTTTTCGGATGGTGTCGAGCGACAGGTTCTTGGTGAGCCAGATCGGGCGCCGGCGCAGAAAGCCCTTCACGTCCTCGCGGCGGATCGGCGGCAGATGCGCACCAAAGCGCTGCTCATACATTTCGAGCAGCCGGTGGCGATGGCCGCGCTCCTCGTCGGCCATTTCCTCGAAGAGCTTCGCCGAGTCCGGATAGCGCTCCCGCAAATCCTCGGCGAACGTCATGTAAATCCGGCTGTCTTCTTCTTCGGAGGCGATCGCGACCGCCAGCACCTCGCGCTCGGTCAACTCGGAGAAATTCTTCACGGGAAGACGCCTTCTGACTAATTTAGAATTATTCTAAACTATATAGGGAGTCGGGTTGGGCGGGTCAATCGACATCGCACGATTGCCTCGTAGAGCCCTGGGGAACCGAACGAGGGAGATTCCCGTTCGAGTTCCGTCGTCCCACGCGGCGGAGCTCTCCATGCACAAGATCAAATACCGTCTGAACGACCTGAGGCTGGTGTGGCTCTAACGCGCAGCGCGCTTCGCCTCGCCCAGAAACGCGAGCAACAGCCGGGCGACTTCCGCCGGCTGCTCCTGCTGCACCCAATGGCCGGCGCCGTCGACGAGATCGCAGCCGATCATGTTCGTGCAGGCGCGCTTCTGCATCACTTCATACACGCCGGCGCGCTGATAGGTGCCCCAGTCCTGCTTGCCCGAGATGAAGCAGGAGGGCACGTCGATGCTGCGGCCCGACCAGGTCTGCAGCTCCGCATTGAACGCGCCCGTCGTGCCGCAGCGATACCATTGCAGCGCGCCCTGGAAACCGGCGCGTCGATATTCGCTGGCATAGTAGGCGAGCTCGCTGTCAGGCAGCCATTTGTTCGCGGCGATCTCGGCCGGTGACGGCATCACCTCGGCGACCGTCTCCGGCATGGTCTTGGCGAGATCCATCACATAGTAGGTCGGCAGTTTGGCGAGCTCTTCCGCCGACCACGCCTTGAGCGGAGCGGGCTTGTTGTCTTTCCAGTCCGCGCTCTTGTGATGGTAATAGGCGCGCAGGAAATCATGCAGGCCTTGCGGCGCGTGATGCATGTCGGCATCCGCTTCGCGCGTCGAATAGTACCATTGATAATGCTTGCGCGGCCGCGGCAGCGCGGCGAGCTCGCGATGCACGGGGTCTTCGGCCGGTGGCTTTGCAGGTGCATCCACAGTGTTGAACGGCAACGACGGCGGCCCGCCGAACGGCGCGCTCATCATCGCCACCGCGCGGAATACATCGGGCCGCACCAGCGCGCACCAGGCGGCAACGGGGCTGCCGAAATCATGGCCGATCACGGCATCGACGTGGCTGTAGCCGAACGCCGAGACGAGGCCGAGCGCGTCGCGGACGAGATTGGGGAAGCGAAACGAATTGAGGTCGCCGTCATAGCGCGCGTCCCACCCGGTGGTGCGCCCATAGCCGCGCTGATCCGGTGCGATCACGTGATAGCCGGCTTCCGCAAGAGCCGGCATCACCTTGCGCCATGAGAAGGCGAGCTCGGGGAAGCCGTGCAGCAACAGCAGGCACGGCCGGCCTTTGGTCTCGAAGCCGGCCTCGAGCACGTGCATGCGCAGGCCGTTGATGTTTTCGACGTAACGGAGCGGATCGAGGCGGGGAGGGGAATGTCGGGGAGGGAGGTCATTGAAACTCTCGCGCTGTCGTCCCCGGCAAGCGAAGCGCGACCCGGGACCCATAACCACAGACGGCTATTGTTTGTCGTCATTGCGAGCGAAGCGAAGCAATCTAGAATGCCTCTGCGGAGATAGTCTGGATTGCTTCGTCGCTTCGCTCCTCGCAATGACGAAAACGTCTATTTAGGCAAGCCATAACCGCCTGTGGTTATGGGTCCCGGCTTTCGCCGGGACGACACTGCTTGTGCGGACGCAGCCTACAGCCGCTCCACGATGGTCACATTGGCCATGCCGCCGCCTTCGCACATGGTCTGCAAACCGTAGCGCTTGCCGCGCTGCTTCAGCGCGTTGACCAGCGTCGTCATCAGCTTGGTGCCGGAGCCACCGAGGGGATGGCCGAGCGCGATCGCGCCGCCATTGACGTTGAGTCGTTCAGGGTCGGCGCCGGTGGTCTTCAGCCACGCCGTCGGCACCGAGGCAAAGGCCTCGTTGACCTCGAACAGGTCGATGTCGTCGATCTTCATGCCGGCCTTCTTCAGCGCACGCTCGGTCGCGTGCAGCGGTGCGTCCAGCATGATCACGGGATCGCCGCCCATCATGGTCAAATGATGGATGCGCGCCAAGGGCTTGGCGCCGAGCTGCTTCAGGCCCTTCTCGTTGACGACGAGCACGCCCGAGGCGCCGTCGCAGATCTGGCTTGCGCTTGCGGCGGTGAGCTTGCCGTTCTCGGCGATCAGTTTCACGCCCTTGATACCGTCGAGGCTGATATCGAAGCGGATGCCCTCGTCGATTGCATGCGTATCGGTCGAGCCGTCGGCACGGGTGATCTGCAGCGGCACGATCTCGTCCTTGAAGCGGCCGGCCTGCGTCGCCGCGATCGCGCGCTGGTGGCTGTTATAGGAATATTCGTCGAGCTCGTCCTTCGAGAGACCGTACTTCTCGGCCATCATCTCCGCGCCGGTGAACTGGCTGAACACGATATTCGGATAGCGATGCTCGATGCCCGGGCTCTTGTATTGACCGTAGCCGTTCTTGGCCGGTAGCTGCGAGGCGAGCCCCATCGGCACCCGCGTCATCGACTCGACGCCGGCGGCGATCACGACGTCCATGGTGCCGCTCATCACCGCCTGTGCCGCGAAGTGCAGTGCCTGCTGCGAGGAGCCGCATTGCCGGTCGATCGAAGTGCCGGGCACGCTCTCCGGCAACTGTGATGCCATGATCGCATTGCGCGCGATGTTGTTGGACTGCTCGCCGGCCTGCATCACGCAGCCCATGATCACGTCCTCGATCTGGTCGGGCGCGGCGCCGGAACGTTCCACCAGCGAATCCAGCACCTTGGCGGCGAGATCGGCCGGATGCCAGCCGGCCAGACGCCCTCCCTTGCGGCCACCTGCGGTACGGGCTGCGGCGACGATATAGGCCTCGGCCATCTCATCTCTCCCTGTCTGTGTTTGGAATGTTGGGCCGGATTAAAAGGGTGGTGGCTCGTTTAGTCAATCGTTCAATTAACTCTTGAGTGCGGCCCATTCCTGCGCTTAGGTGCGCCCCGGCTTTTCGGCAGAGAGTGATGGCAGCCCAAATCAATACCAGCGGACCGGTCCGGCTTCAGACTGGAAAGAACTCGACCGCCGAGAAACTGCTCGTGGCGGCGAGCGAGTTGATGATCGAGCGCGCCTCGATCGAGGTCTCGCTGGCGGACATCGCGCAAAAGTCCGGCGTCAATGCCGCGCTGGTGAAATATCATTTTGGCAACAAGGACGGCCTGTTGCTCGGACTGCTCGCGCGCGATGCCGCGACCGAGATGTCGAACCTCGAATATCTGCTGGCGCAACCGATCACGCCGACGGCGAAGCTGAAGCACCATATCGCCGGTATCATCCGCGCCTATCACCGCTTCCCCTATATGAACCGGCTGATCCACTACCTGCTGCATGAGAGCAGCGCGGAATCCGCCGACCAGGTCTCGAAATTCTTTGTAGCACCCTTGCTCGACTTCCATCGTCGCCTGCTGGCGCAGGGCATCAAGACGGGCGAGTTCCGCAAGATCGATCCGGTGCTGTTTTACACCAGCCTGATCGGCGCCTGCGATCACCTGTTCTTCGGCCGGCATGCGATGTCGCGCGCGACCGGCGTCGGACCGGTCACCGACGAAGTCTGCCGCGACTACATCAGGCACATGGAAGCCCTGATCTGCGGCGGCATGCTCAAATCCGTTGATGGAGCTGTTGCCGGATAACGACGAGAAACCAAGCCTGGAAAAACCAGGCCTGAAAAAATCAAGTCCAGAGAAGAAACGCCCAAGGAGAGTTCAGTCATGCAGTTGAAAGACGTTGCCGTTCTCATCACCGGCGGTGGTTCGGGCCTTGGCGCCGCGACCGCGCGTGCCATGGCCGAAAAGGGCGCCAAGATCGCCGTGCTCGACCAGAGCAAGGAGAATGCCGAGAAGGTTGCCGCTGAGGTGAAGGGCGTCGCGGTCCACGCCGACGTCACTGACGAAGAGCAGGTCAAGGCCGGCATTGCCAAGGCCGAAGCCGCGCATGGCGTCGCCCGTGTGCTGATGAATTGCGCCGGGATTGGCGGCTCGCAACGCATCGTCGGCCGCGATGGCGTCTATCCGTTGGCGAAATTCGCGCGCATCATCAATGTCAATCTGATCGGCACGTTCAACTGCCTGCGCCTGTTCGCAGAGCGCCTGGTCACCGCTGAGCCGGTCGGCGAAGAGCGCGGCGTCATCATCAACACCGCGAGTGTCGCAGCCTATGAAGGCCAGATCGGCCAGATCGCCTATGCGGCATCGAAAGGCGGCATCGTCGGCCTGACGCTGCCCGCAGCGCGCGACCTCGCCAGCCAGAAGATCCGCGTCAACACCATTGCGCCCGGCATCTTCTACACGCCGCTGCTGATGGGGTTGAACGAGGAGGCGCGCAAGAGCCTGGGTGCGCAAGTGCCGCATCCCGCGCGTCTTGGCGAGCCGCCGGAATATGCCGCGCTCGCCGTGCATATCGTCGAGAATGCGATGCTCAACGGCGAGACCATCCGCCTCGACGGCGCCATCCGCATGGCGCCTAGATAGTACCTTCTCCCCTTGTGGGAGAAGGTGGCGCGAAGCGCCGGATGAGGGGTTCTCTCCGCGGCGTACCCCTCACCCAAGCGAACGTGCTGTCGCCGCCATACATGCCCTCTCCCACAAGGGGAGAGGGCACAGCAACTGCCACCGCACTCGCTGAAGCGCGGACGAAGTCTTCCTCGCATAGCGGAAGCGGAGTTATATCAAAATCCAAAGAAGAGCTCGCAAAGAGCGATTATTTCGGGAGACGCAATATGAGTGGGAATGCGGCGGCGCTGCTGGACAAGCCGGTCTTTCGCAAGATCGATTGGATCGAGCGCGATATCGCGGTCGAGCGCCGCGATGACGGCACCATCGTCTTGAAGTCGCGCATTCCGCTACAGCCTTACGCCACGCACATCCCGGCCTATCTTGCGAAATGGGCAAAGCATGCGCCCGACCGGATCTGGCTCGCGCAGCGCGACGGTCCCGATCGGCAATGGCGCAAAGTGTCCTATGCCGAAGCCAAGCGCGCCGTCGACGCGCTGACGCAGGGCCTCCTTAACCTGAAGCTCGAGCCAGGCCGGCCGATTACCATCCTCTCCGGCAATTCGATCGAGCACGCGCTGATGACGCAGGCCGCGATGCAGGCGCGCCACCCGGCAGCGCCGGTGTCGCCGGCCTATTCGCTGATGAGCCAGGATCACGCCAAGCTGAAATATCTGTTCGGCCTGATCAAACCGGCGGCTGTCATGGTGCAGGACGGCCGGACCTTCGAGAAGGCGCTCCGCGCGCTCGATCTCGACGGCGTCACGGCCGTCCATGTCGCGCGGCCCTGCGAGGGCATCGAGAGCATCGCTTTCGCCGATCTCGCCGCGACACCGATTACGAATGAGGTCGAGCAATCGATCGCGAAAATCACGCCCGACACGGTCGGCAAGCTCCTGTTCACCTCAGGCTCGACCGGCATGCCCAAGGCTGTCATCAACACCCAGGAGATGATGTGCGCCAATGCCGCGATGATGATGCAGGTGCGGCCGCGCGAGGCCGGCGCGATTCCGCCGATCGTGCTCGACTGGATGCCGTGGAATCACACCATGGGCGGCAACGCCGCGTTCAATCCGGTGCTGGTCGACGGCGGCACGCTTTATATCGATGACGGACGGCCGCTGCCGGGCCAGTTCGAGGAATCCCTGCGCAATTTGCGCGAGGTGTCGCCGACCTATTACGCCAACGTGCCGGCGGGTTACGCCGCGCTCGCCGCGGCCATGGAGAAGGATGATGCGCTGTGCCGCAGCTTC
>DATHMA010000236.1:0-3378 GCA_035487555.1 Bradyrhizobium sp.
GACGATAAAATCTGATGAAAATGCAATATCTTGGCGTACCCGCCGGAAACGCTCGATAACCGCGAGATAATCACGGACGGTATGTTTGCGGTTCATGGCCGCCAGAATCCGGTCGGAACCGGACTGGACCGGCAGATGCACAAACGGCATCAGGGCGGGCAGGTCGCGATGCGCCTCGATCAGTGAATCATCGACGTCCCGGGGATGGCTGGTCGAATAGCGCAGCCGCACGATCCCCGGGATTTCGGCCAGATGATGCAGCAGGCGGCCGAGCGGCCAGGCGCGACCGTCAGGTCCTTCGCCGTGATAGGCGTTGACGTTCTGGCCTATCAAGGTGAGCTCGCGCACGCCGTTGTCGGCGAGCCGCTTCACGTCCTCGACGATCTTGTCGACCGGACGCGACACTTCGGCGCCGCGCGTGTAGGGCACGACGCAGAAGGTGCAGAACTTGTCGCAGCCTTCCTGCACGGTCACGAACGCGGAGATGCCGCGCCCTCGGATCGCATCCGATTTCGGCTGCGGCAGGAAGCCGAATTTGTCCTCCGCCGGAAATTCGGTCTCGACCGCCTTGCCGTCGCGGGAGGCGCGCGCCAGCAACTCCGGCAGATGATGATAGCTCTGCGGGCCGACCACGACGTCGACGACGGGCGCGCGGCGGATGATCTCGTCGCCCTCGGCCTGTGCGACGCAGCCGGCGACCGCGATGCGCATGTCGCGCCCATGGCGTGCCGCTTCTTCGCGCGCGACACGCAGCCGCCCCAGCTCGGAGTAGACCTTCTCGGATGCCTTTTCGCGGATGTGGCAGGTGTTGAGGATGACGAGGTCGGCATCGTCGGCGTTCGCCGTCTCGACAAAGCCGTCAGCCGCCAGGGTGTCCACCATGCGCTGGGCATCGTAGACATTCATCTGGCAGCCATAGGACTTGATATGCAGCTTGCGCGGCGGCTTCATGGACCCTGGAGTATCGCTGGTGATGGCGTCCAGATATAGGCTAAACGGCCCGAAATCCAGCTTTTGGGGCTGTCATTCCGGGGCAATGCGCCAGCATTGAACCCGGAATCTCGACATTTGAAACCTAGCTCGCGGCCGCTTCGGTCGCGATTCCGGCAATGAGCCCCGGCAATTCCCGCATATCGGAAAAGGTCCGCTCCGCACCGGCGGCGCGCAGCATGGCCTCGTGCTCGCCGGTGCAGTGGCTGCCGCCGAAAAAGCCGAGCACGGCCATCCCGGCAGCGCAGGCCCCGGTGACGCCGGGCACGCTGTCCTCGATAACGATGCAGCGTTCCGGCGCCGCCTTCATCTGTCCGGCGGCGAACAGGAAGAGGTCGGGTGCAGGCTTGCCGCGCTTGACCTGGGTCGCGGAGAAGATATGCGGCGCGAGCTGCTCGTAGAGCCCGGCGCAGGAGAGGCCATGGCGGATCTTCTCCGGCGTTCCGCTCGACGCCACGCATTTCGGCGCCTCGATCGCGGCGATCGCGTCTCCGACATGGGCAATCGCCATCAGGTCACCTTCGTAGAACCGCAACGTTTCCTGATGGATCTGGGCCTCGATGTCGGGAAGCTTTCGCCCGATCTCGTTTTCGACGATCTGCCGCGCTTCACGCTCGGACACGCCGAGGAAACGCTTGAGCACCTGCTCCGCCGTGATCGGATAGCCGTGATGCGTGAGCACCAGCGCGTGTGCGCGGCAGGAAATCACCTCGCTGTCGACGAGCACGCCGTCGCAATCAAAAATGACGAGATCAATCGGCACGGGCGAAAAAGATTTCAAGTCGAGGTTTGGTCGTCGTCGAGCGGCACGCAATAGAGCTCGAGCCGGTGATCGACCAGCTTGTAGCCGAGCTTGCGGGCGATCTCGGCCTGCAGCTTCTCGATCTCTTCATTGGTGAATTCGATCACCTTGCCGTCGCGCAGATTGATCAGATGGTCGTGATGGCTGTCGCGCATCTGTTCGTAGCGTGCGCGGCCTTCGCGGAAGTCATGGCGTTCGATGATGCCGGCGTCCTCGAACAGCTTGACGGTGCGATAGACGGTCGAGATCGAGATCTTGTCGTCGACCGCGACACAGCGCCGGTACAATTCTTCCACATCCGGGTGATCCGCAGCCTCGGCCAGTACGCGCGCGATCACGCGGCGCTGCTCGGTCATGCGCATGCCGGTCGCGGCGCAGCGGGCTTCGATGCCGGTGGCCTTCGGCGCCGGCGGGGTTTTCAATAGGGTCATGGAGTTTTTGCCTTGGGGTGGAATTGTGCCACCTCGGACATCTTACGACAAGTCGCGGCGCATCAGAAGCGCATTCAACTGTTCCCCGCTGGGCTGCTGATAGTAGCGCTCGCGGCGTCCGACGACGGCAAAGCCGCATCTTTCATAAAGCCGCCGCGCCGGTGCATTATTTTCCTCAACTTCAAGAAATATGCGGCGCACGCCTCGCCCTGCAAGATGGCCGAGATGGGTCAGCAGCAGATTTCTGGACAGGCCGCGGCCGCGTTTGTCCGCGTCGATGGCGATCGACAAGATCTCCGCTTCATCCGCGCCGATCCGCGATACCGCAAAGCCGACGGTCTTCCGTCGCAGCCGCAAGCGATGCACCAGCGTGTTGCGCTCGGCGATCATGCTTTCGAATTCGCCTTCGCCCCAGCCGCGATGAAAGGAGGCGGCGTGCAATTGCGCCAGTCGTGGCGCATCGCGCAGCGTCGCGGGTTCGACCAACGGCGCGGCCGGCGAAAACCAGTCGGAGAACCAGGCCATCATGATGCGGGCGGTTGCGAGCCGATGACGTCCTGCGACGGCTTTGCGTCGGGCGCGCGCAGATAATAGGGTTTTGCCGGCGCGGTGCCGGGCGTGACTGCAGCACCTAACCACGCCACCCAGTTGATGTCGGGCGCGGGCATCGCCTCCACCTTGATCGGCGGCGGCGCGTCCGACGGCCAGCGGTCGGCAAGGATCCTGGCGGCATTGCCGACCAGATGTGGCGCACCGAAGCGCGAGGCTTCGAGTGCTTCGCTGATCGGGGCAACTTTCGCGCGGATCAGCGAGCTGCCATTGCCGCTGACCACCTGGAAGTAGACCTGATCATGCCGCGCATCGATCGCCGAGATCACCGGCTGCTCGCCGGCCTCGCTCACGACAGGCGCGGCATAAGCCGACAGCGTGGTCAGCCCGACCACCGGTTTGCCCGCTGCGAGCCCGATGCCGCGCGCGGCCGACAGCCCGACGCGCAGGCCGGTGAAACTGCCAGGACCGGTGGTCACCGCGACGCGGTCGAGCGCGGCAAAGGGCAGGGCAGATTGCTTCATGACGCGCGCGATCAGCGGCATCAGCGCTTCGGCATGCCCGCGCTTCATCGGCAGCGATTCCTGCGCGATCAATGTACCGGTT
>DATHMA010000237.1:0-8279 GCA_035487555.1 Bradyrhizobium sp.
CAGGATCAGGTCGTTGAGGTAGGAGACCGAGAACAGCGCGTTGGCGCCGGAGGCCTTGACCTTGTTGATCAAGGGGCTCGCATCGGTGAAGCCGGCCGAGTAGGGCTCGAACATCACGATCTCGACGCCTTCGGCAGGCGCGAGCTCCTTCAGGCCATTGGACGTGGAGGTGCCGAACGCGGTGTTCTCGAAGATCACGGCGACCTTGGGCTGGTCGCTGACCAGCTTCGACATCTGCAACTGCGCTTTGGCAAATTGCGAGGCGCGGGCGAACGGCGTGAACGTATAGGTGCGGCCCTTGTTGAGCTGGTCCGAGCTCGAGCCGGTGATGATGGGCACTTTGGCGCGTTCGCAGACTTCGCTTGCGATCAGGGTCAGCGCGCTGGCGAAGCAGCCATGGACCGCCGACAGCTTGTTGGAGGTGATGAGGCGATCGGTCTCGGTGCGCGTCACCGTGGTGTCGCTCTGCACGTCCGAGATGATGAGGTTCAGCTTGGCGCCGCCGAGCGACTTGATGCCGCCGGCCTCATTGATCATCTCGACTGCGAGTTTCGCCGCAGCGACGCAGCCGACGCCGATCTGCGCCATGCTGCCGGTGGTCGGATAAAGCGCGCCGATGTTGATCGGATCTGCAGCCCAACCGCGCAGGGGTACCGCGCCGAAGGCGCCCGCGGCCAATGCGGTCTTGAGGAATTTGCGGCGGCTCGGCCGCTTCGAAAGCCCGCCTGCAATGACGGATCGCTTGGCATCGCTGTTCATGCCGTCCTCCCCTGATAGCGATCCGGCCGGGCCGTCCGCCTTGTTATTGGTGGCTGATCGTAGCGCGCCTAAAAATTGTTTACAATATAGTTTTCAATATTATCATCGCAATCGGAGGTTTCGCCCGTGGGCATCAAGGGTTGTGCCGGCGCGCGAACGAGGCATCGATGGCCGCAAAGTCGCTCAAGCAAGTCAAGGCCAGGCCGGCGAAGCCGCGCGAAGCGGCCACGACTTCGCGCGAGCCGGCCGCGGCCGCGCTGATCGCCAAGCGTATCGAGGAGGACATCGTGCTTGGCCGGCGCCATCCGCGCGAGCGGCTGATCGAGCAGGATCTCTCCGACCTCTTCCGCACCCATCGTGGCGACGTTCGGCTCGCGCTGTTCGAATTGGAGAAGAAGGGCCTCGTCGAGCGCATCCCCAATCGCGGTGCGATGGTGCGCGGGCTGACGCCGCTGGAGGTGAGGGAGATCTACGCCGTCCGCGAGGAGCTGGAAGTATTGGCGGTGCGCATCATTCCGTTCCCGGTCGCGGCGTCGGACATCGAGAAGCTGGAAGAGCTGCAGCGCCAGCACGCGGCCGCGATCGCCAAGGGCGAGATGCTGAATGTGTTTTACAGCAATCTGCGCTTTCACGGCGCGCTGTTCGGCCTGTGCGGCAATGCCTGCCTGATCGAAACCATCGATCTGTTGGCGCAAAAGGTCTACGGCATCCGTTCCTATGCGAATGCGTTTCCGGAATCGCTCGATCGCGCACGCCGCGACCATCTCGACATGATCAAGGCGCTGCGCGCCTCGCGCCGCGACGAACTGATCGAGCTGACCCAGCGCCACCTGAAGCCGTCGCCCGAGGCCTATATCAGGGCCTACGAGCAACGGTTCGGCAGCGCTGGGGCAGGAGGTTTACCTCTCCCGTAGGGAGAGGTCGATTTGCGCAGCAAATCGGGTGAGGGGTTTAAGTCCCTCAATAGAGCTGCGGCCCCTCACCCGGATTGCTTCGCAATCCGACCTCTCCCCGCTGGGGAGAGGTAAACAGAGCAGGACTTGCGCTCGGAGCGGCTCTACTCCGCGCTACTGACCAGCCTGATCTTCGGCTCGGCCTTTTCCATCAGGCCGCGATAGGCGGTGAGATAGTCGAGCGCCATTCGTCGCGCGGTGAAGCGCGTCTCGAAGTGCTTGCGGATTGCACCGCGGTCAAGGCCCGACAGGCGGTCGACGGCGGTCACTGCGCTGATCTCGTCCTCGACAATGAAGCCGGTGAGGCCAGCATCGATGATCTCCGGCACCGAGCCGCGGTTATAGGCGATCACGGGCGTACCGCAGGCCATGGCTTCGATCATCACGAGGCCGAATGGCTCCGGCCAGTCGATCGGCACCAACAGGCCAAGCGCGCCGCTCAGGAATTCCGACTTCTCGTGATCGCTGATCTCGCCGATGAAATCGACCAGCGGATTGCCTGATATCAGCGGCGAAATGAGCTGATCGTAATAGTCCTGGTCGGCGCGATCGACCTTGGCGGCGATCTTGAGCGGAATGCCGCAGCGCATTGCGATCTTGATAGCGCGGTCGACACCCTTTTCCGGCGCGATGCGGCCGAGCACCGCGAGATATTCCTGCTTCATCGGCCTCGGCGTCAGCAGGTTCTCCGGCAGGCCATGATGAATCGTGCGCACCCAATTCGCCTGCGGCACCGGCCGCCGCTGCGCATTGGAGATCGAGATTACCGGGACCTTTGAAAAGGTCGTGAACACGGGCTGATGCTCCGGCAGATCGAGCCGGCCGTGCAGCGTGGTCACGAATGGCGTGGGCTGCCGGTAGAACAGCGACCACGGATAATAGTCGAGATGGAAGTGGAGGAAGTCGAATTCATCCTCATCACATTTCTGCCGCACGCGCTCCAGCATCACCATGTGCAGCGCGTTCGGATCGCGTACCGCGCCGTCGAGCCGCAAGGCTTTCGGCCAAGTTGCATCAAGTTTAGCTGAAGTGTGCGAATCACCGCTGGCAAACAGCGTGACGTCGTGTCCGAGTGCGACCAACTCCTCCGTCAACCAATGCACCACCCGCTCGGTGCCGCCATACAGCTTGGGTGGAACAGCCTCCGTCAACGGAGCTACCTGCGCGATGCGCATCTCGCCTTCTCCTTCAGTTCTCGATCATGTGATGAACAGCCCCACTTCGTCCGGCATCGGCACATGCCCGACATGCAACGTTGCCGCAGATGCGAAGTTCCATGCCGCAATGGTTACTTCTTGGAAACGTCGGCACGTTGTCCGCATGTTGTCGTGATGATGCCATCACCGTCGACCACGGTGCTCGCGATCGATGTTGCAGAAGTGCCGCTCCGACTCGTTGCATAGTTTTGATGGCAACACGGGAACCGGGTGGAAGCATTCGTCGTTCACCCAATCGGAACCCGAACTGCCCTCTCTCACAGGTTTGAAATCCCATGGATCAGCTATCCGGATATGCGCACCGCCCTTTTCCGTTCGTGTTGCGCTATCTGCGCCAGCGGCCCGTCTCGCATCTCGTCATATTGAGCTGCGTTCTTGCAGCGGTTGCCTGTTCGGTGGGCACGCAATATGGCGTCAAGTTTCTGGTCGACAGCCTGTCGGCGGGACCGGAACACGCAACCAACGTATGGCTGGCATTCGCTCTGCTCATGTCGCTGATCGCGTCGGACAACTTTTTGTGGCGGATCGCGAGCTGGGTGGCGAGCTACACCTTTGTCGGCGTCACCGGCGACCTCAGGCGCGAGATGTTCCGCCATCTCACCGGCCATGCCCCGAGCTATTTCTCGGACCGGATGCCGGGCATGCTGACCAGCCGGATCACGGCGACATCGAACGCGATCTTCACGGTCGAGAACATGTTCGTCTGGAATGTGTTGCCGCCATGCGTTGCCACAATTGCGGCAATCAGCCTGATTGGAACCGTCAGCCTGCCGATGGCGGGGGTGCTGATCGTGATTGCAGGGGCTATGGTGGTGGCGATGTTCCATCTCGCTGCCGCCGGCAAGCCGCTGCATGATGAATTCGCGGACAAGGCCGCCGCGGTCGACGGCGAGATGATCGATGTCATTAATAATATGCCGCTGGTGCGCGCCTTCTGCGGGCTCAGCCACGAACACGACCGGTTCGATGCGACGGTGAACCGCGAGGTCGCCGCGCGCGGCCGCAGTCTGCGCTATCTGGAAAAGCTGCGGCTCACTCACGCGGCCGTGACCGTCTGCCTGATCATTGCGCTGCTGGCCTGGGGCCTCCGGCTATGGCAGGACGGCGGCGCCACCACCGGCGACGTCGTGCTGATCTGCACGCTCGGTCTTTCCATCCTGAGCGCGACGCGCGATCTCGCGGTCGCCCTGGTCGATGTGACCCAACATGTCGCGCGGATGACGGAAGCGATCGCGACACTGCTGCAGCCGCATGAGCTGCGCGATCATCCCGAGGCCGAGCCGCTGGTTCGCACCGGAGCCGCGATCGCCTTCAACAACATTTCCTTCCAGTATCCCGGCGGCATGAAGGTGTTCGACCACTTCAGCCTGAGGCTGCAGCCCGGCCAGCGCGTCGGACTGGTCGGGCAGTCCGGCGGCGGCAAGTCATCTCTCTTTGTGCTGCTGCAGCGGTTCTACGACGTCGATCAGGGCAGCATCACCATCGATGGCCAGGATATTGCGCGCGTCACGCAGGAAAGCCTGCGTCATGCGATCTCCGTGGTGCCGCAGGATATCTCGCTGTTCCACCGCACCATCCTGGAAAACATCCGTTACGGCCGGCCGAATGCGACCGATGACGAAGTGTTGCGCGCAGCGATCGCGGCGCGTTGCGATTTTGTCGAGACCTTGCCCGAAGGGCTCGCTACCATGGTCGGCGACCGCGGCGTCAAGCTTTCGGGCGGGCAGCGCCAACGCATCGCGATCGCACGCGCCTTCCTCAAGGATGCCCCGATTGTGCTGTTGGATGAAGCGACCGCGGCCCTCGACAGCGAATCGGAGGAAGCGATCCGCGAGGCGCTCGGCCGGCTGATGCGCGGCCGCACCGTGATCGCGATCGCGCACCGTCTCACTACCTTGCGCAATTTCGACCGCGTGGTGATGCTCAAGGCCGGCAAGATCATCGAGGACGGTCCGCCGGATCGGCTGATGCAGGGCCAGGGGCCGTATCGCGAATTGGTGACGCAGGAAATGAGCCGGCTCGCAAAATTCGCCGCCTGACCTAGATAGCAGGTAGCGTTGAGTCGGGTTGCGTTTCAACATCGCGCACAGGCAACCAGTCGGGGTTCCCATGGCCGAAGCCGTCACCCAGATCATCGAGAGCTCGCAGGCGATCGAACTGGTCGTCGAGCAGCCCTTCTATATCCCGATGACGGGACCGGCGACGCGGCCCCGTCGTTCCCTCAAGCATGACGACACGTTCATCGTGCTTGATAGCCATGGCGATATCGGTGCGTCCGCCGGCGGGCAGGATGGTCTGTTCCATGCCGACACCCGCTATCTCGCCAAGCTGCAGCTCGTATTCGAGGACGTGCAGCCGCTATTGCTCGGCTCTAATCTGCGTGACGACAACTCTTCGCTGACGGTCGATCTGACCAATCCCGACATCTACCGGCAGGGCAGGCTGGTGTTGGAAAAGGACATGATGCACATCGTCCGCACCATCTTTCTGTGGCGTGGCACGGCCTATCAGCGCATCGGACTGCAAAACCATGGCGACCGCCGGGCCGCCTTCGACATCACGCTGCTCTTCGACAACGACTTTGCCGACCTTTTCGAGGTGCGCGGCGAGAAGCGCCAGCGCCGCGGCGTCGGTACGGCCAGGTTGCTCGGGCCGACCGACGTCGCACTCGATTACAAGGGCCTGGACGATGCGACGCGGTCCACCGCGCTGCATTTCGATCCAAGGCCGTCGCGTCTGTCGGTCAATGCCGCGACCTGGCATCGCGAGCTGGCGCCGCACGAAAGCAGCTCGCTGTTCGTGTCGGTATCCTGCAACACACCGGTCGAACCGAGGCTGAAGAAGTTCTTCCCTGGATTATTGGCGCACCGGCGGGAGATGCGCCGCACGACGATGAGTTGCACCAGCATCGAGACCTCGAACAACATCTTCAACGAGGTGCTGTGCCGCTCGATGGCCGACCTCACCATGCTGATGACGGAAACGGCACAGGGCCGGTATCCCTATGCCGGCATTCCCTGGTACTCCACCACATTCGGGCGCGACGGTCTCATCACGGCGATGCAGATGCTGTGGCTCGACCCGCGTGTCGCGCGCGGCGTGCTGAGGCGTCTGGCGCACTATCAGGCGACCGCGGTCGATCCGCTCAACGATGCACAGCCCGGAAAAATACTGCACGAGATGCGCGGCGGCGAGATGGCGGCGCTGCGCGAGGTGCCGTTCGCGCAATATTACGGCAGCGTCGATTCCACGCCGCTGTTCGTGCTGCTCGCGGGCCTCTATGGCGAGCGCACCGGCGATCACGAGACTCTGGAAGAGCTATGGCCCGCGATCGAGGCGGCGTTACGCTGGATCGATGGCCCCGGCGATCCCGATGGCGACGGCTTTACCGAATATCAGCGCGCCACCGATCAGGGGCTTCGCAATCAGGGCTGGAAGGACTCCTATGACGCGATCTTCCATGCCGATGGAAGTCTCGCCGAGGGCAATATCGCGCTGGCTGAAGTGCAGGGCTATGTCTTCGCCGGCAAGCGGCTGGCGGCGCGCTGCGCGCAGCGGCTCGGCCGGCGCGAGATCGCGCAGCGGCTGGAAACGGAAGCCCGTCAGCTTGCCCAGCGCTTCGAAGACGCCTTCTGGTGCGAGGAGCTCGGCACCTATGCGCTGGCGCTTGATGGCGCGAAGCGGCCCTGCGCGGTGCGTTCGTCGAACGCGGGGCATCTCCTGTTCAGCGGCATGATCCGCGACGATCGCGCCCGCCGGGTAGCGGTCGATCTGCTGCGGCCGCATTTCTTCACCGGCTGGGGCATTCGCACCATTGCGCTCAACGAGGCCCGCTATAATCCGATGTCCTATCATAACGGCTCGATCTGGCCGCATGATAACGCGCTGATCGCGCTCGGGCTCGCGCGATACGGGTTGAAGCATTGCGTCGAGCACGTCTTCAAGGGCCTGTTCGATGCCGCGACCTACATGGATCTGCGGCGCTTGCCGGAACTGTTCTGCGGCTTTCGTCGTGAGAAGCATCGCGGGCCGACGCTCTATCCGGTCGCCTGCGCGCCGCAGGCCTGGGCGAGCGCGACGCCGTTCACGCTGCTCGAAGCGTCGCTCGGGCTCGAATTCGACGCCGAGCGCTCCGAAATCCGACTGCGCAATCCGCGGCTGCCTGCCTTCCTCAATGAAGTGATCCTGCGCGAGCTGCAGCTCGGCTCCTCGACCATCGATCTGCGCATCCGCCGCCATGGCGACGATGTGTCGATGGAAGTGCTGCGCCGGCGCGGGGAAATCCAGGTGTCGATCGTGCTCGCGCGCTAGAGGCGCCAACCGAACGGTGAGAGTGCCATGCGTAGAGCTATCCAGGTCCCCTTGGTCGTTGCCTTCCTGCTGTTGCTGGCCGCCGTCGCCACGCGCGCGGAGAACGAGCCGCAGCAGACCCCGTCTCCGGCGCCTGCTGCAAGGGAGGCGGCGCCGACCCCCGCTGCGAAGGAGACGACACCAGCTCCGCCTGCTTCCGTGACCATCATCGCACCCCGTGAAGCCCATGGCGTGCTTGGCCGCGAGGTCCGCAGCCCCACGAACGAAGACATGGGGCGTATCGTTGATGTCATCGTCGACCGCACCGGGACGGTGCGGGCTGCTGTCATCGATTTTGGCGGCTTTCTCGGCGTCGGCAGCCGCAAGATCGTGGTCGACTGGAACGCGCTGCACTTTGGGCGCGTTGCCGACAAGGGTGACAGCATCACGCTGGAACTGACCAAGGCGCAGGTGGCAGCCGCGCCTGAGTACAAAGAAGACACGTCGATCGTGGTGCTGGGGGCGGCCGGCAATTTGCAGCCCTTCGAGGACGAACATTAGGGACAGGGAGGAGACTTCTGGTCGCGCGCCCATTCCATGTGATCGAGGCGACAAATGGCGACCGCCGGCAAGGCGCGTTCGGCGACAATAATACTGTGCCACCTCAATCCGGCCCGGCGCGCGAGAAGCCGCATCCCTCGCGGCGCAGCCTGCAGGGGCTCGACTGGTTCATCTTCTTCCTGGCTGACGTGCAGACCGGCTTCGGCCCGTTCATCGCGGTCTATCTCACCACCGAAAAATGGACGCAGTCGCAGATCGGCCTCGTGCTGTCGATCGGCAGCGTGATCGGTCTGCTCGGGCAGATGCCGGGCGGTGCTATCGTCGACGCCGCGCGCTCGGAGCGGCTGGTCGCGGGATTCGCGATTGCGACCATCGGCTGCGTCGCGCTGGCCTATGCCGCCCTTCCAATCTTTCCGGTGGTGGCGACTGCGGCGGCCTTTCACGCCGCGGCGAGCTGCGTGCTGGGACCTGCGATTGCCGCCATCAGCCTCGGTCTCGT
>DATHMA010000238.1:0-6545 GCA_035487555.1 Bradyrhizobium sp.
CGACCAGGTTGATCAGGCTCGCCTCGAAACCCAACTCCTCGGCCGGCGGATGCCGCAGGCGCTTTAGTGTGTCGCGGAGGCTCGCCATGATGCGCAAGGCGGAGGCAGAAATCATCCGCGCATCCTGCGCGATGCCTTTGCGGTCTTCGTCGGCAGCACTTGCCGTCTCGATGGTGTTGGCGAAGGCCATGATCGCGGTGAGGTTTTGGCCGAACTCATCGTGCAGCTCGCGGGCCAGCGCGCGCCGCTCATCGTCGCGGATTTCGATCAGGCGCTGGGTCAAGGCGGCGCGTTGCTCGGTCGCCTGCGCCAGCCGTTCGCCGAGGTCGGTCACGGCGCCCCCGATCATGGCAAGCTCGATCGATTGGAACTTTGGCAGCTGCGCCCGGTATTGGCCGTTGGCCATCCGCTGCAACGCGGACACGATCGATCGCGCCGGCGCCAGCGTATGGGCAATCGCGAGCGACGCGAGCAGGCCGATCGCCACCGCCATCAGAATTGCGACGTCGATATTGTCGAGGATGTGCTGCCAGGCGAGCCAGATCGCCGCGTCGGGATCGGCGACAGCCACCACCGTCCCCGCCGTGGTCGCGCGGGAGGAAACCGGCTGGACCACCGCATCATGATTGCCGAGCAGCGTCTGGACCATCGTGGCGAACCAGGCCGGAGGGGCCTTGCCGAGGCCCTTGCTCTGGCCGCAGAGCGGCTTCTCGAAGGGGGCGCGTGGCTCGAACTGGACGCAGACGCCGGGCGAGATCAGCTTCATCGTCTCGATGGTGCGCCATTCGGGAACCGGGATGAGATGTTCCTGGGTCCTGCTGCTGCGCAACAGGAGTTCCCGCCAGTAGAGCGCTTCCAACGCCTGGGAGACCCGCTGGGCCGAAGCTGCGGTCGCCCGATCCACGCTTCGATAGGCATCGAAGGTGGCCCAGGCGGTCGCCGCGGCGAGGCACACGCCCACGACCACGAGCAGGCGGGCGATGAGCTGAAGCATGAGGCGCATGCGATCATCTCCACAGCATTTTCGAGGAGGGTAACAACACCCGGTTCCCCCGCCAATGGCAAGCTTGCCTTGGAATACCGCTCGGGAAATTTTCCCAACCGATTGGAGGCATATCTCCTTGGACGGCACCCCGGCGGCTCTGCTTAACTGATGCTTGTTTGCACGGCGGGCTTCGAAGACGTGGGTCTTTCCGGGAGCTGAAACAGCATGAGCACGATCACGAGCGGAGCGGTGGTATTGCCGCGAGGCGGCAGTCCCGAGCGCGGACCCTTGTTGCTCTGGATGATCTTTACGGGTCTGTCCGTCTTCGCCGCCGTGTTGCTCTGGCGCTATGGTCTCATCCATTTGATGCTGGCTTCCGACCGCACCTATATTTCCAGCGTCATCGCCGTCCTTTACATCGTGACCTGCGGTCATTGCTTTTGGCGTACGCGAGCGATTGCACGTGAGGCCGACGTTGCGCGGCACTGTCGCACGATTCTGTCGGCGTCCGATGGCGCCGACGCACTCAAGAGCGAGGCGCACACGCTGCCGGCCGGGCTGGTCACGGATCATATCAAGAGCCTCGTCACCAAGGCCGATGCGCAAGGCGCAGGGCACATCGATCAGACCTTGCTGCTGCGAACGCTCGCCGACCGCCTGCGCGGTTCCAACGGTTTTGGCTCGTTCGCCTCGGATACGCTGATGAAGCTCGGCCTGCTTGGCACCATCATCGGCTTCATCATCATGCTGGCGCCGATTGCGGGCCTCGACGCCGCCGACAAGGTCGCGATGAAATCGTCGATGGGGATGATGAGCGACGGCATGGCGGTCGCGATGTACACGACCTTGGCCGGTCTGGTCGGCTCGATCCTGGTCCGCATTCAATACTACATGCTCGACGGCGCGACGCAGCGGGTATTTTCGGACGCGGTGACGCTGACGGAGACGCGGGTCACGCCCGTCCTGGAGCGGCACCATAATGGATGATTTCACGCTTTATCCACGCGAGGAGCAGTTCGATCCATTCAGCGTGATGCTGTTCAAGGCGCTGCAGGTCATCGCCTTCCTGTTCTTCATCGCATTGCTCGCCATCTCGCCGGACTCCAAGGACGGCAAGATCGACTCCAAGGCCGAGTTCATCATCACGATGGATTGGCCCGACAATCATCCCGATGATCTCGATCTCTTCGTGCAGGATCCGATCGGCAACATCGCCTGGTATCGCCATCGCGAGGCCGGCTTCCTGACGCTGGACCGCGACGATCGCGGCGGCGCCAACGATTTCATCCTGGTCAATGGCCGGAAAATCCCGTCGCCCATTCGCGAGGAGATCGTGACGGTGCGCGGGGTGGTTGCCGGCGAATATACCGTCAATGTCTCGCACTTCCAGGCGACCACGGGGCAGCCGGTGGCGGTGACGGTGAAGGTGCAGAAGCTCAATCCGACCGCGCAGGTCATCTTCGACGACAAGGTGATGGTCGATCACACCGGCGACGAGAAGACGGCGGTTCGGTTCAAGGTCGATGCCGAGGGCAAGGTCATCGACGTCTTCCAGCGCCCGAAATCGCTGCTGGAGACGTTCCGCAATGTCCGGGCCAATGGCGCGGATATCGATCCGAAGACCCGCGTGAGGGTGTTGCGGCAATGAACAGTCTGCAGTCGGTCATCGTCACGCTGTCGGTCGGCTATGCGTTGCTCGGCGCACTGCTGCTTCTGGTGCTGGTCTATGCGCGCTTGCCCTGGCCGGCGAAGGCCTTCGCGGTGGTGGTGACGAGCGCGTTCTATATCGTGAGCTTCACGGCTGCCCAGGGGCTCCTGGGCTGGGCAACCCAGGACAAGCTGCCGCCGAGCTTCAAGCTGTTGCAGGCGCGGATCGTCGATCCGCATACCGTCGACGGTGATCCAGGTTCCGTTTATCTCTGGGTCGAAGCGCTCGACGACGACAATCGGCCGAGCGGCGTGCCGCGGGCCTATCGCTTGCCTTATACGGATGCACTGGCCGAGAAGACCCATGCGGCCGAGGGCCAGATCGCCGCAGGGCATCCGCAAGGCGGTCGCGCCGCCGACTTCGGTACCGGCGAGGGCGGTGTGATCGACGCCGCACGGGAATACATCGTTCCAAAAGCGGTCGTGGAGACGTCGGGCGGCGATCCCTCAACCGGCGAGTTCAAACCCACGCCACAGGGCGGCGAGGGGGTGTCGTTCACCCCGCTGCTGCTGCCGCGCATGCCGCCCAAGGACGAACAGCAATAGTCCCGTGTCTCCCACCGAGGGAGGTGGAAAAGCGGCTCGCGCTGGCGCATCGTGTTGCCGTCCCTCAAGCGCTGCCTGTAGTTTGAGGGCGGAGGAATTGCGTGCTACTGGCCATCTTCGCCGATATCCATGCTAACCGGCAGGCCTTTGCCGCGTGCCTCGAAGCGGCACGCGCACGGGGCGCGGAACGGCTGATCCTGCTCGGCGATTTCGTCGGCTATGGCGGCGATCCCGAATGGACCGTCGATACCGTGATGGGCCTGGTCGAGCAGGGCGCGGTCGCGGTGCGCGGCAATCACGATCACGCCATCGACAACCCAAGCGAAAGCATGAACTCCGCCGCCAAGGCCGCGATCGACTGGACGCGCGGACGGCTCAATGAGGACCAGCGGCGTTTCCTCTCCGAATTGCCGATGACGCATGAGGAGGAGGATCGGCTCTATGTCCACTCCGAGGCGTCCGACCCGAAGCGCTGGCGCTACGTCCAGTCGGCCACCGACGCCGCGCGAAGCATGATCGCCACGACCGCGCAGGTCTCTTTTTGCGGCCACATCCACCAGCCCGCGCTGTACTCGATGTCGGTCACAGCCAAGATGACGAGCTTTGTGCCGACCTCCAGCATTCCGGTGAGCCTCTTGAGGGGCCGGCAATGGCTTGCGGTCGCGGGCTCGGTCGGCCAGCCGCGCGACAGCAATCCGGCGGCCTGCTTTCTCACCTATGACACGCAGTCGCGCGAAGTCACCTATTGCCGCGTGGCCTATGATGTTGAGGCGGCGGCGAAGCGCATCCGCGAGGCCGGCCTGCCGGTCTGGCTCGCCGACCGCCTGTCGCAGGGCAGGTGAGCCATGGTGAACTCGCTGATCCAGCCCGGCGCCGTGCTCGACGGCTTTACCATCGGCGAATGCGTCCACCACGGCGGCATGGCGACGTTGTGGAGCGTCACCCATTCCGACATATCAGCGCCACTCCTGATGAAAATCCCGCGTGTTGGGGAGGGCGAGGACCCCGCGGCGATCGTCTCCTTCGAGATGGAGCAGATGATCCTGCCCCGCCTCAAGGGGCCGCATGGGCCGACCTGGTTTGCCACCGGCGATTTCGCCAAGCAGGCCTATGTCGTGATCGAGCGCATTCCGGGAACGACGCTTTACAAGCGTTTGCCGGATCTGCCGCTCGGTTACGAGGAGGCGAGGGTGATGGTCGGCAAGATCGCGACTGCGCTCGCCGACCTGCATCGCCAGGATGTCGTCCATCACGACATCAAGCCTTCCAGCATCATGTTCCGCGAGAGCGGCGAGGCGGTGCTGATCGATTACGGCCTCTCGCACCACAATCATCTGCCGGACCTGCTGCAGGAGGAGTTCCGCGTGCCCTTCGGCACCGCGCCCTATATGGCGCCGGAGCGCCTCAACGGCGTGCGCGATGATCCGCGCAGCGACCTGTTTTCGCTCGGCGTGCTGCTCTATTTCTTCACCACCGGCGTGCGGCCGTTCGGCGAGACCGAGACGCTGAGCGGGATGCGGCGGCGGCTGTGGCGCGATCCGCATCCGCCGCGCTGGCTGAAGGCCGATTATCCGCCCTCGCTCCAGGAGATCGTGCTGCGTTGCCTGGAGATCGACCCGGCGAAGCGCTATCCGACCGCCTCGCAGCTTGCCTTCGATCTCGGCCATCCCGACCAGGTCAAGCTCACGGCCCGCGCCGAGCGGCTGAAGCGCGATCCCTGGACCATGGTCTGGCATCGCCGCTTCAACCAGGGCATCGCGATCCCGAAGCCGAAGTCCGATATCGCCGCGCAGCTCGCCTCGAGTCCGATCGTCGCGGTGGCGCTGGATACGTCCGAAGGCTCGGACCAGATGAACGCCGCGCTGCGCCACACCGCCGAGCGAATTCTCGCGACCTTGCCGTCGGCGCGGCTCGCCTGCCTCAATGTGCTCAAGCTCGGCCGGCTCACCATCGACCGGACGCTCGACGAGCAGGGCCACAACAAGCATGTCGACCGGCTGGTGGCGCTCAAGCACTGGGCCTCGCCGCTCAAGCTCGACGAACACCGCCTCACCGTGCATGTGCTGGAAGCGATCGATCCGGCATCGGCGATCCTCGAATTCGCGACCGTGAACCACGTCGACCACATCATCATCGGCGCGCGCGAGCATTCCGGTGTGCTGGCGCGGCTTGGCAGCGTGTCGAGCAAGGTGGCTTCCGAAGCGCCGTGCACCGTGACGGTGGTGCGGCCGCCGCGGCTGGCGGCGCAGGCCGAACGGGAGATCGGCGCTCCCGACCACGATATGCCACCGATTTTCTGAGCTTGCTATTGAACGAGAATGGCCGCCGGCGACGCTAATGACCGTGTCCGCGCTGGATTAGGCCCAATCATGTCTGCCTTGGTCAATGCTCTCCCGCTTGCCGCGGCATTCTTCGGTCTCGCGACCTGGATCGTGCCCCCACTGCTGCTTATCAGACCGCAGCCCAAGCCGCGGTCGTCGCTGGCGGCCGTTGGCCGTACCATCGGCGTTATTGTGATCACAGCAACCGTTTCCAGTGCAGGACTCTTGCTGTCACTGCTTGCCTTCATCTTCTCTCCACGCCCCGGCTGGACCTGGTTCGGCCTGCTCGCGATTACCGGATTTTGGCTGTCGCTCGGGATGGGTATCGTGATTGGCAACCGACGCTCCCGGACCGGGGCCTAGACCGCTTCGCCGCGCGCCTGCGCTGCCGCGTTTCGGATCGCCGAGATGTTCTTCCTGTAGGCCTCCTCGCTGCCGCCCTTGAACACGGCGGAGCCGGCGACGAAGGCGTTGGCGCCGGCGGCTGCGAGCTGGCCGGAGACATCAGGACCGACACCGCCATCGACCTCGATGTCGATCGGCCGGCCCGCGACCATGGCGCGCAGGTCGCTGATCTTGCCGAGCGCCGAGGGGATGAAGGCCTGGCCGCCGAAGCCGGGATTGACCGACATGATCAGCACCAGATCGATCATGTCGATCACGTATTCGATCGCCGAGATCGGTGTGCCCGGATTGATCGAGACGCCGGCCTTCTTGCCGAGCGCCCTGATCGCCTGCAGCGAGCGATGCAGATGGGGACCGGCCTCCACATGCACCGTGATGTGATCGCAGCCCGCCTTCGCGAACGCCTCGAGATAGGGATCGCAGGGCGAGATCATCAGATGCGCATCGAAGATCTTCTTCGTATGCGGCCGCAGCGCCTTGATGACGTCGGGGCCGTACGAGATGTTCGGCACAAAATGCCCGTCCATCACGTCGAGATGGATCCAGTCGGCGCCGGCGGCATCGACCGCGCGCACCTCCTC
>DATHMA010000239.1:0-12264 GCA_035487555.1 Bradyrhizobium sp.
CGGCACCAGCGCCGGTGCCGGCACGGGTGCAGGCGCAGGCGTCGGCTTCACCTCGGCGACCTGGGTGGCCGGTTTCCCGCCAAGGCCGGGCAACAAGCCCGGAGAAGCGACCTGCACGCCGATGATCGCAAGCAGGGCTGCTGCGATGGCGGTCATCGCCATGGCAAGATTGCGATAGGCGCGCACGCGGCCGTCCAGCCGAACCACATTCGTTTCGTCGACGATCGGAGGCGGCGTGTAGGCGGGGGCCGGTCCCGGTCCCGCCTCGAGTGCCGCGGCCATCGCCTCCTCGATCGAGGCGACGGCAGGCGCGATCGGCGGCGGCTCCGGCAACACCAGCGGCGCCTGCGGCTCGCCGGTGAGGCCAATCGCGGTCCTGATACGCTCCCACAAATCCGTCGACGGCTCGACCGAGCCAACCATCTGGTTCAGCACGCCGAGCCTGAACTCCCAGGCCTGCACGACCGCGATGAAGTCGGGATCGACGCTCATCATGGCCTCGACCTGCGCGCGCTCATCGGCATCGAGCGTGCCGAGAGCATATTCCGCAGCAAGGGCGATATGGTCTTCGCTGTATTCCATCTATCTCAAAGTCCAGACCTGTTCATTCGAGCATCGCATCATGGCTACAAACCGAGACACTCGCGAATATCCATCATGCTGCGGCGCAGCCACGTTTTCACCGTATTCACCGGCGCCTCGAACTTCGCCGCGAGCTGCTCCCTGCTCCAGCCGTTGTAGTATGCGAGCAGCACGAGCTTCTGGCGGTCCGGCTCGAGCCGGCCGACGCATTCGAGCAAGCGCTTCAGTTCTTCCGTCATTTCCCGGCGAGCCAATGGGTCCGGACTATCGGCGGCAACCTCCATCGCTGCCGGCTCTTCTTCGATCGAGAGTTCGCTTTTCTTGCGCACAAGATCGATGGCCCGGTTGCGGGCGATCGACGCCATCCACGTGATCGGCGAAGCCAGCGCCGGATTGAATTGCCCGGCGCTATTCCAGATCTTGACGTAAGTATCCTGAATGACCTCCTCTGCGAGATCCTGTCTGCGCAAGATACGCAGGACCACGCCGTAGAGTTTCGCGCGCGTCGCCGCGTAGAGGCGCTCGAAAGCAGCCTCATCGCCCTTGGCAACCGCAGCAATCAGCCAGACCAGCTCAGCCGGCGTCAGCATTCAGCCTTCCCCAAAACCGCGATCCCCTCGTCGCGCACCTTCGCACCGGGAGCAGCAACCCTTGCCTAGCATATCTTGCGGTGTTGGGGTCCACCAAGTCCCCCCTTTTCCCGCTGTAACATTTGCGGAATCGGCGATGTTAACCTGCCACACCGGGGTGAAGCGAATTGGACTGTGGCGACAGTGGCGCCACAAGCAAAAACCCGGACCTCGCGGCCCGGGTTCTCACGGTGCTGAGATTTGTTAGCCGGCGATCAGGCGATGACGCCGAGCCGCGCGCGCATCAAGCCGATGCTGTCGAGATCGGCCTGCTCGCGGGCGCTCTCCTCGGCGCGCTCGCGCGCCTGGTCGCGTTCGTCGAGCAGTTCGACCTTCTTCAATTCCTCGAAGGCTTCCGACAGCAGCGCCTTGGCGTCCTCGAGCTGGATGCGCAACTCGTCGGCGGAACGGGTCAGGTTCTCCCGGCGCTGGATCGCGGCCTTGGCATAAGTGGGATAGGCGAAGTGCGAGGGATCGTTGATCCCAGCGCGTTCCTGCTCGGTCTGGATCTCGCGCTCGAGATCGACCGACATGCGCTGGAAGTCGGCAATCATGCCCTCGATCTGGGCGACCCTTCGGCGCTTCTCGTCGACCTGAAATTTCTTCAGGCGGATCAGCGTTTCACGTGACTTCATCGACTCATACTCCCCAGAAGTCCCTTGGTTACTAACGGGACAAGGCCGGCTCCCCATCGGGGCCCCGCCGGCATCTCCAAAATGGTTTTGGGATCATGGCGTGACAAAGTTAGCGTTCCGTTTCCAAACGCCCCACGATTTGCTCGAGCTGCCGATATCCGTCGCCGAGGTTCGACACCTCATCCTTGGCCTGGCGCAGGAACGCTTCGAGCGGCTCGTGCAGCTTGATCGACTCGTCGACCTCGGCGCTGGAACCCTGCCGGTAGGCGCCGAGCCGGATCAGCTCTTCCATGTCGGAGTAGGTCGCCATGACCCGGCGTGCCCGCTGAATCACGGGCCAGAAGGCTGGATCGGCTGATTTCGGCATGGTGCGGGAGACGGATTTGAGGATGTTGATGGCGGGGTAGCGGCCGCGCTCGGCGATCGAACGCTCCATCACAATATGGCCATCGAGGATGCCGCGGACGGCATCCGCGATCGGCTCATTATGATCGTCGCCATCGACCAGCACCGTGAAGATCGCGGTGATCGTGCCCTCCCCGATGCCCGGACCGGCGCGTTCCAAAAGCTTCGGCAGTTCCGTGAACACGGTCGGCGTATAGCCCTTGGCGGTCGGCGGCTCACCGGCCGAGAGCCCGATCTCGCGCTGCGCCATGGCAAAACGCGTCACCGAGTCCATCAGGCAAAGCACGTCCTTGTTCTCGTCGCGGAAATATTCCGCGATCGCGAGCGTCAGGTAGGCGGCCTGCCGCCGCATCAGGGCCGGCTCGTCCGAGGTCGCGACCACGACGACGGAACGAGCAAGGCCTGCCTCGCCAAGATCGTCCTGCAGGAATTCCTGCACCTCGCGGCCGCGTTCGCCGACCAGGCCGATCACGGTCACGGCGGCATCGACATTGCGCGCCAGCATCGACAGCAGCACCGATTTGCCGACGCCGGAACCGGCGAAGATACCCATGCGCTGGCCGCGGCAGCAGGTGAGGAATGTATTGAGCGAGCGCACGCCGAGATCGAGCGGATTGCCGACCCGCTTGCGCGAATGCGCCGGCGGCGGCTGGTTGCGGTAGGTCATGGGCGAAGTGCCCTGCGCGATCGGCCCCTTGCCGTCGATCGGTTCCCCCATCGCGTTGAGCACGCGCCCAAGCCACGCCGGAGACGGCCGCACCTGGCCTGCGGAATTGGCGATGACCGCGCGGCAGCCGCGCCTGACGCCATCGAGGCCGGCGAACGGCATCACGACTGCATTGTTGCCGGAAAAGCCGATCACCTCGCAGGGGATGAAACGGTTGCCGCCGGTGTCGATCACGATCCGCGCGCCAACCGACATCGCGTGAATGGGCCCTGCGATCTCCACCATCAGGCCGCGGACGCCCACCACCCGGCCATAAATATTGACGCCGTCGATATCGCCGATCTGTTCGGCCAGGGCCTTCATTTGAATTTAGCGTCCTTCATCTGAATTCTGCGCCCTTCATTGCGAAAACCTTAAGTTTCGGCGTATTTCCGTTCCCAGCTTAACTTCGTGTTTACCCGCATCATTAATCATTGCGTCACTGTCTTTGGTGACTGAAGGCGCTCGTCTGTTCAGAAAGAACAAGCGAATCGCGAGAGTCGGTTAGACCCGCCTCTTAAAGTGGAACTTGAAGGGTAACGGGTTACAAAAAGCTGCTTCGACGCAATATCTTAGGGCGATTCGACAAAAATTGCACTTCGGGACCTTGCGGATCAGAATCAGAATTTGTTAACCATGTGCAGTCAGGATCCGAATCAGTTGTTCAAAGGCGTTTTGAGTGCCGCAAGTTCGCGGCCGACCTGACGCCCGGAGCGGCGATCTATGGGGAACTGGCATGCGCGTTTTGCTGATTGAAGATGACAGCGCCGTCGCGCAGTCGATCGAATTAATGCTCAAGTCCGAAAGCTTTAACGTCTATACGACTGACTTGGGCGAAGAAGGCGTCGATCTCGGCAAGCTTTACGATTACGACATTATCCTTCTCGACCTGAACCTGCCCGACATGTCCGGCTACGACGTGCTCAAGCAGCTCCGGGTTTCCAAGATCAAGACTCCCATCCTGATCCTCTCCGGCCTCGCCGGCATCGAGGACAAGGTCAAGGGTCTCGGCGTTGGCGCCGACGACTACATGACCAAGCCCTTCCACAAGGACGAACTGGTGGCCCGCATCCATGCGATCGTGCGCCGTTCGAAGGGCCACGCCCAGTCGGTGATCCAGACCGGCGATCTCGTGGTCAACCTCGACACCAAGACGGTGGAAGTCGGCGGCCAGCGCGTGCATCTGACCGGCAAGGAATACCAGATGCTGGAACTGCTCTCGCTACGCAAGGGCACCACGCTGACCAAGGAAATGTTCCTGAACCACCTCTATGGCGGCATGGACGAGCCGGAACTGAAGATCATCGACGTCTTCATCTGCAAGCTGCGCAAGAAGCTCGCCAACGCCTCCGAAGGCCGCAACTTCATCGAGACCGTCTGGGGCCGCGGCTATGTGCTGCGCGAGCCGCACGACATGGACGAACGCATCCCCGCCTAACTGGGTTTGACCCGCGAGCCCTGGCTCGCTCCTCCCAGACTGGACCCCGCCGCAAATGGCGGGGTTTTTGTTTTTTGAGGGTTGAACGGGCGCCGCTGGTGCGCCGACCAACGGGTCGTGCCAACCTCTCCCCGCACGAGTCGGGACCTCCTCGCATGATCCTTCAATCGCTCGCCGGGCTGCCGGCCTTCCTGGTCTATTTCTGCACCGCCATCATCGCGGTGGTGGCCTATCTCCTGGTCTATACCCGCATTACCCCGCACAACGAGTTCCAGCTCATCCGCGACAACGACCCGGCCGCGGCGATCGCGCTCGGCCTCAGCCTGCTCGGCTTTGTCCTGCCGGTGGTCAGCGCGATTGCGCATTCCGCCAATGTCGTGGATTGCCTGATCTGGAGCTTGATCGCGTTGATCGTACAGATCGTGGTCTATTTCCTGGTCAAGATTCCCGTGCCGAACCTGTCGCAGCGGATCGCCGAGGGCCAGATGGCGCCGGCGATCTGGCTCGGGCTGTCGTCGCTCGCGGCCGGCGCGCTCAACGCGGCCTGCATGATCTCCTGATCCATGACCGACAGCATGGCCGACAAGCCGCCCACCCACGAGTTCGGCAAGCGGCGGCCTGCACCGCAGCCGGCGTCCGCGCCACCGAAACGCTCGAGCCATGTAGCGCTCCTGGTGATGGGGACGCTCGCGGTCGGCGGTGGCGCCTACGCTCTGATGGGGCCTGAAAACTGCCCACCCGCCTCGCCCGGCGTGGCCAACCCAGCGCAGGCACAGGCCGCCTGTACGTCACGTGGATCGTCCTTCACCAGCGGTCGCGGCAATTACAGCCGCACCATGCACCTCAGCTTCTTTGGCGGCGGCGACTCGTCGAGCCATAGCTCGTCTTCAGGCACCTCGGAATCGGGCAGTGTCAGCCGCGGCGGCTTCGGCTCCTTTGCGCATGGTTTCGGCTTCTCGGGCAGGAGTTGAAGTCGCGTTGAAATCCCGCACGATGCCGTGAAATCACCGTGTTCGCCTTGCCTGATCGCCCCGTCATCGGCGACAACAGCCTGATCTCGCAAGGAGGGAAACATCATGAAGCGCTCGCGCCGTGTCGTGCTGACCTTGATGGGGAGTGCTGCGCTGTCCGCCGTGGCACGACCGCTGGCCGCGCGGCCGATCGATTGTGGCCCCGGGCTCACCGCCGTGCCGGGTGCCAACGGCGTGCCCTATTGCCGCGCGATCGCTGGCGGCTTCGGCGGCAGCTTCCATCACTTCCACGGCCATGAACATGGCCATGCACACGGCCACGCCCACGCCGGCGGGTGATCGCCTCAGATGCAGCGCATCGCCTGCCCCGAGCGCGACGACTGGCAACAGACCGCCGAGGCCTGCGGCTTTGACTTTCACACCATCGACGGCGAGCGGTACTGGGACGAGCGCGGCTATTACGCCTTCACGCTGGAAGAGATCGAGGAGCAGATCGAGGCGCCGACCGGCGAGATCGATGCGATGTGCCTCGAGCTCGCCGGCCGCGCCGTCGACGACGAGCAAATCCTGACGCGGCTGAAGATTCCACAAACCTTCTGGGCGCTGATCTCGGCAAGCTGGCATCGCGACGAGCCAAGCCTGTATGGCCGGCTCGATCTGTTTTTCGACGGCCACGGGCCGGCAAAACTCCTGGAGTACAATGCCGACACGCCGACCTCGATCTTCGAAGCCGCGGTGTTTCAGTGGACCTGGCTCGAGCAGGCGATCGAGCGCGCCATCATTCCGAAGGCCGCCGACCAGTACAACTCGATCCATGAGCGGCTGATCGACGCCTGGGAGAAGGTCGGCCGCGGCCGACCTCTGCATCTCACCGGCCTGACCGAGAGCAGCGAGGACTGCGGCACGCTCGCTTATCTCGAGGATACCGCGACACAAGCGGGGCTCGCCGCCACGATCATCGATATCGCTGACGTCGGCTGGCGCGAGGGGGCTGGCGGCTTTGTCGATCTCGACAACCGCGACATCGAGCTCGCCTTCAAGCTCTATCCCTGGGAATGGATGTTCCACGACGCCTTCGGCGCCAAGCTCGCGGAGGCGCCGACCCGCTGGATCGAGCCGCCCTGGAAAGCGGTGCTCTCCAACAAGGGCATCCTCCCCCTGTTGTGGGAGATGTTTCCGGGCCATCCGAACCTGCTGCCGGCTTTTTTCGAGGACGATCCCCGTGCTGCGGAGATCGGAACGTCCTATGTGCGAAAGCCGCTTTATTCGCGCGAGGGCGCCAATGTCACGCTGGTGTCCGGCGGCGTGCCGTTCGCGAGCCACGAAGGGCAGTATGGCAGCGAGGGCTTTATTCGCCAGGCGCTTGCGCCCTTGCGCGATTTCGACGGCCAGTATCCGGTGATCGGAAGCTGGCTGGTCGACCATGCGCCATGCGGTCTGTCGGTGCGCGAGGATTTAGGCCCGATCACCGGCAACAATTCGCGCTTCCTGCCGCACGCGATTCTTTGATGCGGACAGCGCGGAGCGCCTGTCTGCAATCAAAACGATCTGACGGCTGAGCCGATCGCGATGACGGCGACGAGAGCGATGACGGAATTCACGATTCCGACCATCACGATGTCGAAATAGCTGTCGCGATGTGTCAGGCCGCAAATGGTCAGCAGACTGACCACGGCGCCGTTGTGCGGTAGAATGTCGAGCGTGCCTGAACCGATCACCGCGACGCGATGCATCAGCGCGGGATTGATGCCGGACTGTGCGGCAATCTCCATGTAAGTCTGACCCAGCGTATCGAGCGCGATGGTCAGGCCACCCGACGCCGAGCCGGTGAGCGCCGCCAGCAGGTTGGTGGCGACGGCAAGCGAGACCAGCGGACCACCCTCAATTCCCAAAACCCAGTCCCGCACCATGCCGAAAGCGGGAAGCGAAGCGACGACGGCGCCAAATCCGACAAGGCTCGCGACGCTGAGCGCAGGCAGGACGGAAGCGTTGGCGCCGGCATCCATGGAGCGCCGCAGTTCGGGCAGCCGCGTCCAATTGCAGAGGATCACCGCCACGATCGCCGCCGCCAGTGCGCTGACGACCGACCAGATGCCGGCAACGGCGGCCAGCGACGTGTCGCCCCAACGCTGCTCGGCCAGGAATGAGAGGTCAAGCCGCGGCAAGACGATGAGAGATACGACAAGGTTGACAACGATGACGACGACCAGCGGAAGAACGGCGTTGAGAACGGGGACTGCGGCTTCGCTGTGATGCCCATGCGCAAGCTCCGCCGGATCGAATTCCCGCGCCACTGTAGCGCGCTCGCGCAAGAACTCATCGTCGGCCGCATCATCCGCGGCAAGCGATGCATCGTCGCCGTAACCTTCACCCGCTTTTCGTGCAACTTTCTCGGCGCGGCCGAGCCACCACAATCCGAGGCCCAGCATGATGAGAGATGCGATCACGCCAAGACCGGGCGCGGCGAACGGCGTCGTGCCGAAGAACGGCATGGGTATGGCGTTCTGGATCGACGGCGTCCCCGGCAACGCCGACATCGTGAAGGTCGAGGTGCCGAGAACGACCGCGGCCGGGATCAGGCGGCGCGGAATGCCCGACGCGCGAAACAACGACTGCGCCATTGGAACGATCACGAAGAAGGCGACGAACAGGCTGACGCCGCCATACGTCACCAAGGCACCCGCGAGCACGACGGCAAGGATGACCCGGCTCTCTCCGAGAGAACGGGTGATGAAGCCTGCGACCGCCGAGACAGAACCGCTGTCGTCCATCAGCTTTCCAAAGAGGGCGCCGAGCAGAAAAATGGGAAAGAACTGCGCGAGAAATTCCGAGGCACTAGTCATGAATAGCTGCGTCCAGCTCGCCAGCAGCGGCTGACCGCCAAAGGCTGCGGCAACCAGCGCAGCAAGGGGCGCCAGCAGCAGGACACTCCAGCCGCGATAGGCCAGCGCGATCAAAAGCCCAAGCCCGACAAGAATGCCGAGAAGGCCCATCGCTCAGCACTCCGCCAGCAGGACGTCGAGGTCGGCCGTCGAACGCTCACCGAGATCGGCGCCGTGCCTGTCGATAAACTCGCCGGCAGCGCGCCGCCCCTCGTCGCGCAAGGTGGAAACGAAGGCCAATTCCGCATTGAGCTTGGACGATGAGCCGAAGCTTGCGAGCATGTCGCTCTTGATCCGATGCGTCTTCATCTGCGCCCAGCGGGCGCCCTCGCCGTTGCCGGGATCGACGACCTGACGCAGCAGAGCGATCATGCGCAGCTCCTTGGCGAGCGGCGAGTTGAATGAAATCTCGTTGAGGCGGTTGAGGATCTCGGCGGCCGTGCGCGGCTCTTCCACCCGCTCGGTCGGGTTGATCTGCACGAGGATGGTATCGCGCGCGTCCGTCTCACGCACCAGCGGCGTGATGGTGGGATTACCGACATAGCCGCCGTCCCAGTATGGCTCGCCGTCGATCTCGACCGCGCGAAACATCGTCGGCAGGCAGGCCGACGCCAACAGCACATCCGCATTGATCTCCGGGTTGCGAAAGATGCGGCCGCGGCCGGTCCGTACCCGCGTCGCGGTGACGAAGAGTTTTATCGGCGCGCGCGCCAGGCGCTCGAAATCGATGCTTTCGGTCAATATCTGGCGCAGCGGATTGAAGCCGAGCGGGTTGAGGTCGTAGGGCGACAACAGCCGCGACATCAAATCGGTGAAGATGTAGGCGGGCGAGCTGTCGAGCGACCATCTTCCCATCAGGCGGTCGAGCGGCGAGCGTTGCATCGGACTGAACGCCGCCGCGCGCGACACGCTTCGCCAATATTTCTCCAGCGCCTCGCGGGCTCCAGCGGCGCCGTCCGCCGTCCAGCCATCGGCCAGCACCGCAGCGTTCATGGCCCCGGCCGACGTCCCGGAAATGCCGGCGATCGTAAGCCACGGCTCCTCGAGCAGCCGGTCAAGCACACCCCAGGTGAATGCGCCGTGCGAGCCCCCGCCTTGCAGGGCGAGGTCGATCAGGACAGGGCTTCGATTCATGTGTCACCGGACCATGCATCTTTGGCCCGGCCAGCATACCCGAACTAAACCTCATCGGGCGTGACAATTTGCGGACACTTCTGCCATTCGTGGCGGAACAAGCCCGCCCGCGACCGGCGCATGTGCCGGAATGTGACGCAATGACCCGCAGGCCTGGAAGCGTCCTAGCGCGCCGCGACCAGCTTCAGGGCGGGCGCACGGGCCTCGCCGACGCTCGGCTGATAGAGGCCGCGCTTGTCCGGATAGGGCCGGAAGGCATTGGTGATGCCGACGACCGACTCGGCCGCGCCCAGCATCAGCATGCCGTCGGGCTCGGTCACCCGGGCGATGCGCTCGAAGATTTGAGTCTTGGTTTGCTGGTCGAAGTAGATCAGCACGTTGCGGCAGAACACCACGTCGAACTTGCCGAGGCTGGAGAAGTCCTGCAGCAAATTGAGCTGGCGGTACTGCACCATGCCGCGGATTTCGGAATTGAGCTGCCAGAGCTCGCCGATCTGGGCGAAATACCTCACCAGAAGCTGGATCGGCAGGCCGCGCTGCACCTCGAACTGGCTGTAGATGCCGGCGCGGGACTTATCCAGCACTTCCTGCGACAGGTCCGTGCCGACGATCTCGATACGCCAGCCGGCGAGCTGGGCCGCCTTCTCCTTCAAGCACATCGCAATCGAATAAGGCTCCTGCCCGGTCGAGCAGGCCGCCGACCAGATGCGCAGCGACTTGCGGCTCGCGCGCGATTGCAACAGCGCCGGCAGGATGGTGTCGCGCAGATGGTCGAACGGCACCTTGTCGCGGAAGAAGAAGGTCTCGTTGGTGGTCATCGCCTCGACCACTTCCGTCGTCAGCGCCTCGGCGCTGCCCTTCATCCTCTGCACCAGCTCGGGGATGCCCGCGAGGCCGGCCTTGCGCGCCAGCGGCACCAGCCGGCTCTCGACCAGATATTGCTTGTCGGCGGACAGATCGAGCCCGGAGCGCTGCTTGAGGATCCCGCGCAGGTAATCGTAGTCGAACGGCGTCACGTGCGATCTCCCGCGAACAGCCGGACCAGTTTCGGCGCAATCTGGTTGAGCGGAAGGATCGCCGAACAGATGCCGGCATGGGCAGCCGCGCCCGGCATGCCCCAGACCACGCTGGATGCTTCGTCCTGTGCCATCACGCTGCCGCCGGCGAAGACGATGTCCTTGCCGCCGCGCATGCCGTCCGAGCCCATGCCGGTCAGGATCAGCGCGAGCGTGCCGCCCTGCCAGACGTCGATCGCCGAGGTGAACAAGGGATCAACCGCGGGCTTGCAGAAATTGACCGGTGGCCCGTTGTCGAGCGCGATCGCCGCTTCCGCCCCATGGCGCACGACGCGCATGTGGCGTCCGCCCGGTGCGAGATAGATCCGGCCGGGCTTGATGGGCTCGCCGTCGATGGCCTCATGCGCCGGACGACGGCTGGCGCGCGCCAGATGCTCGGCGAGAATGGTGGTGAAGGTCGGCGGCATGTGCTGGGTGATCAGGACCGGGAAACGGTCGATCACCGGACCGAGCTCGGTGACGAGGCTCATCAGCGCCTGCGGGCCGCCGGTCGAGGAGCCGATCAGGAGCACGCGCGGGGCATGCGGGGAGAAGGCGCGCTTGGCCACGGCAGGTGGCACTGCGGCCACGGCCGGACGCAGCAGCGGCGCAATCCCCCGTGCCCTGTCGGCATGCGGGTGCGCGGGCGAAAGCGGCGGCGAGACATGCGCGGGTGCCGCACGGCGCAGCTTGGCGCCGAAGTTGCGGATCTTCTGGATCAGGTCGTGGTGGAAGATTTCGGCGGCCTGGGGCTCGCGGGTGGTTTCCGGTTTCGGGATGTAATCGGAAGCCCCGAGCGAGAGCGCCTTGAAGCTGATCTCCGCGTTGCGGCGGGTCAGCGTGGACGCCATGATGATGATGAGGTCGCGCTTCTTGGCGAGCAGTTGCGGCAGCGCGGAGATGCCGTCGAGCTCCGGCATTTCGATGTCGAGCACGGCGACATCGGGCTTGATGCGTTCGAGCTGCTGCACCGCCTCAAGCCCGGTGCGCAGCGAGGCCGCCACCATCATGTCCGGTTCGGCGCCGATCCAGCGCGAAATCAATCCCCGGATCACAACCGAATCATCGACCACCATCACCCGCAGCGGCTCATGCCGTACTTGAGACAAGGTCGAACTAGCCAACGCAACAACCATTTTTCACCAGACCGGCTTAAGCGGCACGCAACTAAAACAACGAACGCCGAAGGCCAAATAAGCCGCCGGAAGGAAGCGGGCGGATCAGATCAGCCCGACTTCCTGGAATTTGGCCGTGACGATGTCCTTGTCGAACGGCTTCATGATGTACTCATTGGCACCGGCATGCAGCGCGCGGGCGATGTGCGCGACATCGTTCTCGGTGGTGCAGAACACCACCTTCGGCGCATCGCCACCCGGCATGCGGCGCAGATTGCCGAGGAATTCGTAGCCGTCCATGACCGGCATGTTCCAGTCGAGCAGAACGGCTTCGGGCATCGAGCGCTTGCAGGCTTCCAGCGCCTTCTCGCCGTCCTCGGCTTCGATGATCTGGAAATCCAGACCTTCCAGGATACGGCGCGCGACTTTACGGATGACACTTGAGTCATCGACAACAAGACACGTTCTCATGACAGCCTCACACTTCCTTATCCCCAGCGGGGATATTTCAATTCCAACTGTGCGGGCACACTGGCGCCCGGTGTGTTACGCGGCCTTTGCATCCGGCATCAGTTCCAGCACGCGATCGACGTCGAGGACGACCATGAGCTGCCCGTCGAGCCGGTGGACACCGCCGGCGAGCTTGGCCATGCGGGGATCGAGGTTGACGGGGTTCTCCTCCTTGCCTTCGTCGTGCAGGCGGAGCACTTCG
>DATHMA010000240.1:0-4292 GCA_035487555.1 Bradyrhizobium sp.
TCGACCGCTGACTTCGTAGCCAGGCACAACCGGAATGGGCGGCAAATCGGGATATACGCCCATGCGCCCCATGATGTCGGCAAAATTGACCCCGCTCGCCTCGACACGGATGCGGACCTCTCCCGCGTTCGGCGCAGGATCAACGGCTTCTTTAACTTCCAGTACCTCTGGCGGCCCAGCGCGTGTAATCCAAATTTGTCGCACGACAATAACTCCCTCGCCTGGGCGCACCTCAATCTACGGGCGGCATTTGGATACAAACATTATTCGCAAAGCGGCAATTTTTGAACCCGCATGTCCGTGTTGGGTCAAAATGCGACGTAGCGGCGGAGGCGGCTCTTGGCGCAAAAGCGGGCGTCAGCGCCAGTCGCACGGGCAGAGAAGGGCTGACAGGCGGTATCAGCATATAGCGGCGACCCGACGGGCAAATCACTTCCGATAATCGGAAGTGTGTCAATTGCTCGGGGTGAAAATATTGATCTTCCGTTTTACCGAAATATATGGTTGTCTCCGTGCATCCCATCCTCACTCCGAGGGGCGTTTCGCGATCGTCACGAACGTTGAGGGCGGGATGCGGTGGACGGCGGGGTGTTCAGCGCGCATGTCGCGCGGACGAAGGCATCCTGACGGACGGCGAAGTCGTGTAGTCCTGATCCCCCGACGCTGGGATCAAGTTTTGCGGGTGATGATCCCGCGAGGCGACGGAGGCTAACAAGCCCGGACTCCGGGGAGCGCGCGTATAAGCCGTAAAACCATCGCGCAGGGAATGCCGGATGTTCTGGCTGGACCTGTGGTGACTGCCGCCTGCTTTTTTTGTTGCAGGCGGGCCATGGGTGCGGTCTGCACCCGGCATTCCCTGCGCCCTCTTTGTCTTGGAGGGTTGCGAAACGAACGCATCGCCCGGACACGTCGTGCCGCGGGGAGGTGGAAGTGTGTCTCGTCATTGCGAGCGAAGCGAAGCAATCCACCTCTCCACTCGCTGCGAAATGGATTGCTTCGTCGCTGCGCTCCTCGCAATGACGAGCAGCGATGAAGCCTTCCGACTAGACCGATGTGCAGCTTCACATCAAGCGCCGAGCGCTTACTGCATCGACGAGACCCTGATGAAGGTCGGTCCGAGAATCACGACAAACAGCACCGGCAGGAAGAACAGGATCATCGGCACGGTCAGTTTCGGCGGCAGCGCGGCGGCCTTCTTTTCCGCCTCGGTCATGCGCATGTCGCGGTTTTCCTGCGCCATCACGCGCAGGCTCTGGCCGAGCGGCGTGCCGTAGCGTTCCGACTGCATCAGCGCCAGGCAGACCGATTTCACACCCTCGAGCCCGGTGCGCTTGGCAAGGTTCTCATAGGCGACCTTGCGGTCCTGAAGGTAGGACAGCTCGGCCGTGGTCAGCGTGAACTCTTCCGACAGCGCGACCGACTGGGTGACGATTTCGGTCGACACCTTGCGGAACGCAGCCTCGATCGACATGCCGGATTCGATGCAGATCAGAAGCAGGTCGAGCGCATCGGGGAAGGCGCGCTTGATCTGGAGCTGGCGCTTGCTGATGGCGTTCTTCAGGAACAGCATCGGCGCCTGCAGGCCGAGATAGGCCGCGCCGATGCACATGCCGACCTTGATCGGCATCGACTTCTCCATGTGCGAGATCACGAAGACATAGAGCACGGCGGCAATAAACATCACGATCGGCGCCACCAGCCGGAAGAACAGGAAGGTGACGTAGGGCGCCTGGCCGCGATAGCCGGCGAGCGACAGCTTCTCGCGCGCCGAATCTTGTGCCAGGTATTTGGTCAGGTTGAAGTCTTCCACCACGCGGGAGACGAGTTGCTTCGGCGTCTGGCGCAGCGAGACTTTTTCGTTCTTGTTCAGGCGCTCGCGCTCGCGGGCACGGATGCGTTCGCGCTCGCTCGCCACCGCCTTCATGCGCTTGTCCAGGCTCTCGCCGGCCAGCAGCGGCAGGACCAGCGTGTAGACGGTGGCGCTCGCCGCGATCGCGGCAAGCAGCATAGTCAGGAAGCGCGGGTTGTGGATGGCATCGATCAGGAAATCAAACACGCCGGCCTCTCAGAAGTCGAAATTGATCATTTTCTTCATCACCATGATGCCGATCGACATCCAGACGACGCAGGCGACCAGCATGAGCTGGCCGGTGGGATGGGTCCACAGCAAGGAGATGTAGCCGGGGGTGGAGAGGTAGACCAGAATCATCACGATCGGCGGCAGCGAGCCGATAATGCCGGCGGAAGCCTTGGCTTCCATCGACATCGCCTGGATCTTCTCGGCCATCTTCTTGCGGTCGCGCAGCACCTTCGAGAGGTTGCCGAGCGCTTCGGAGAGGTTGCCACCGGATTTCTGCTGGATCGCGACCACGATGCCGAAGAAATTCGCTTCCGGCACCGGCATCCGCTCATAGAGCCGCTGGCAGGCCTCGCCGAGCGGGATGCCGATCGCCTGCGTCTCGATGATGGACAGGAATTCGCTTCGGAGCGGCTCCGGCGCATCGGCGGCGACGACCTTGATCGATTCGAACAGCGGCAGGCCGGCCTTGATGCCGCGCACGATGACGTCGACGGCATCGGGAAGCGCGGCCAGGAATTTCTTCTCGCGACGCTTCTTCAGGAAGCTGAGGCCCCAGCGCGGCAGGCCGAAGCCGGCGGCGAAGGCGAGCCCGGCGGCGCCGAGCAAGCCGCCGCCCCCGAACCAGGCGCCCGCGAAGAATACCAGCGCGAGCACCGCGGACACGATGTAGAATCGCTGCTCGGTCCAATCGGCAAGCCCGGCCTGGGTCAGGCGGACGCTGAGCGGGACCTTGCTTTCCTTCTGCCGGCGGGCTTCCAGATCCTTCAGCGAACCTTCGACCTGCTCGCGGCGCGAGCGCTGGGTGCGGTCGTTCTGTCGCTTGGCGATCGGTTCCGGCTTGGCGAAGGTGGCGCGCCGGTTCTCGGCCTTCTTCTCGCCCGACAGCGAGGGATAGACGAAGACCCACGCCGCGCCACCGATCGCGGTGGCGGCGAGGAAGGCCAGAGCAAGCGCCTGCGTATTCATGGGCTAATCCTAGCTTGGCGGCGCGACTTCGGCGGCATCGAGCGCGGCGGCGAGCCGCTTTTCCTCGTTATAGTAGCGCGCGCGCTCCCAGAACCGCGGCCGGCCGATGCCGGTGGAACGATGCCGTCCGATGATCTTGCCGTTGGCGTCCTCGCCGATCAGGTCGTAGAGGAAGATGTCCTGGGTGATGATGGTGTCGCCTTCCATCCCCATTACCTCGGTGATGTGGGTGATGCGGCGCGAGCCGTCGCGCAGGCGCGCGGCCTGGACGATGACGTCGATCGAGGCGCAGATCATCTCGCGGATGGTACGCGAAGGAAGCGAGAAGCCGCCCATGGTGATCATGGATTCGCAGCGCGACAGCGCCTCGCGCGGATTGTTGGCGTGCAGCGTGCCCATCGAGCCGTCATGGCCGGTGTTCATGGCCTGCAACAGGTCGAACGCCTCGGGTCCGCGGACTTCGCCGACGATGATGCGTTCGGGGCGCATACGCAGGCAGTTGCGCACCAATTCTCGCATCGTGACCTGGCCTTCGCCTTCGATGTTCGGCGGGCGGGTTTCGAGCCGCACCACATGGGGCTGCTGCAATTGAAGCTCGGCGGCGTCCTCGCAGGTGATCACGCGTTCGTCGAGCTCGATATAGTTGGTGAGGCAGTTCAGCAGGGTGGTCTTGCCCGAGCCGGTACCACCGGAGATCAACACGTTGCAGCGGACGCGGCCGATGATCTGCAGGATCTCCGCGCCCTCCGGCGAGATCGCGCCGAACTTGACCAACTGATCGAGCGTCAGCTTGTCCTTCTTGAATTTGCGGATGGTGAGCGCGGGGCCGTCGATGGCGAGCGGCGGCACGATGGCGTTGACACGGGAGCCGTCGGCGAGGCGCGCGTCGCAGATCGGCGAGGATTCGTCGACGCGCCGGCCGACCTGGCTGACGATGCGCTGGCAGATGTTGAGCAGCTGCTGGTTGTCGCGGAAGCGGATGCCGGTCTTCTGGATCTTGCCGGCGACTTCGATAAAGACCGTGCCGGCGCCGTTGACCATGATGTCGGCGATGTCGTCGCGCGACAACAACGGCTCCAGCGGGCCGTAGCCGAGCACGTCGTTGCAGATGTCGTCGAGCAGCTCTTCCTGCTCGGCGATCGACATCACGATGTTCTTGATCGCGATGATCTCGTTGACGATGTCGCGGATTTCCTCGCGCGCGGACTCGCCGTCGAGCTTGGCGAGCTGGGCAAGGTCGATCGCC
>DATHMA010000241.1:0-2266 GCA_035487555.1 Bradyrhizobium sp.
CAGGCGTTGCCGTCGGCGTCGTTGGGAAACAGCGCGCCCACCGATTTGTTGGTCGCGACCTGCTGCCACATGCCGGTGAAGACGCCGATGACGTCTTCGAGGCCCCAGAAATAATGGAAGGTGTAGTCGAACGGCTTCCAGCTTTTCGGATCCGCAGGATTGGCCTGCCGGCCGATGAAATTGGTCTGCCACGGCGCCACGCTGGAAATGCAAGGAATCTGTTCGAGCTCACATTGCGTCGCCACGGGGTTGTTGGTCTCGGGCGTGGCGCCGACCAGGATGATCGAGACGTTGTCACGGGTGATCAGCTCCTTGGCCACTTCCGCGGCGCGGTTCGGATTCGACTGGCTGTCCTTGGTCACGACCTCGATCGGGTAGATCTGCGAGCCGACCTTAAGGCCGTCCTTGACGAATTTGCGGAATTCACCAAGCACGAAATCGTCGGCCTCGGCGAAGGCGGCGAGCGGGCCGCTTTTCGGCGAGACGTAGCCGATCTTGATCGGCTTTGCGGCGCGAACCGCGGGGCCGAACAGCGTCATCGCGCCGGTGGCAGCGATGCCGCCGGCGATGCCTTGCAGAATGCGGCGACGATCGATTCCTGACGTCGGATACTCAAAAATGTTGCTGGTCATATGGTTTTCCCTCCTGCTTGCCAGCCGGTGCACTGCCGGCTGCGCTTCATTTGCTTGCAGTGTCGTCAAGCCGCGGCGACCGAAGCCTCCGATCGATCGGTTTCAGCGGTGCGGCCGAGCAATTGTCCGAACACGCCAACCAGGACATCCGAGGCGTTCGCCACGGCTTGCTTGGCCCGCCAGGCGACGTACGTGTCCGGCCGCACCACGACGCAGCCATCTTCATCGACCTCGCTCTGCCGATACCAGTCGGCATAGATGTCCTGCGCATCGCAGCCCGCAGGGCCGATGCTGACGACATCGACCGGCAAGCCGTAGCTCGCTTCGACCGCGGCGGCGGCCGCACTCCAGGATTCGCCGCCGATGCCGGTGAGCAGGGTGAACCGACCCTTGCCGGCGAGATCGAGCGTCGACTTGCGAATACCGTGGTGCTCGACCCAAACGTGAGGAAGGTGCGCGCCCGGCCAGGTGGTGGCCTGGTGATACAGCTCACGGTCGCGGGTGAATGCCGGCTCCGGAGTGCCATCGGAGACCACGGCACTCGAGGCGTAGCGCTGGTTCATCTCGACGCCGTGGCAGTTGAACTCGTAGCTCTTGTGCGCGATCGCTTCATAGAGCTTCTTACGTCGCGCTTTGCCCTCCTCGGTTGGCGCCTTGCGCGCCTCGATGTTTTTCCTGGCCTGAACCGGATCGGTGGACGATAACAGGCCGACGGCCTCGAAGATCGGCGGGAAGTCGTCGATGCTCTTGTTGGCCCGGGTCACGATTTGCTTGCCGACCGGCTGACGTTCCGCTGAGTAGCTGTCGAGCAGCGCGGGCGAAGCTTTGTTCTCCAGAACCAGTTTCAGCTTCCAACACAGATTGTAGGCGTCCTGGATCGAGGTGTTGGAGCCGAGCCCATTGGTCGGCGGATGCCGGTGCACGGCGTCGCCCATGCAGAATACCCGGCCTGACGAATAGTGACCCGCATACATTTCATTGACGGTCCAGGTCGAAGTCGACCGGACCGTGACCTCAAGCGTCTCGTCGCCGACCAGATTGCGCACGATCGAGATCGCCTCCTCGTCGGTCAGCTGCCGTTCGCCCTGCTCAATGTCGTAGCCCCAGATGAACAGCCATTCGTTCCACGGTCGCACCATGCGCACGAGGCCGGCGCCAATGCCGCCGATCTGCGCGCCGGGCTGCAGCACCCAGTACAGAACGCTCGGTCGGTGAGCGACGTATTTGGCGAGATCGGCCTGCACGATGATGTTCATGCTACCGGCGCGACCCATCTGTCCCTGCATCGGCAGGCCGATGACTTCGGCGACGCGGCTGCGGCCGCCGTCGGCGCCGATGAGATATTTGGCGCGGATCTCGTAAGTCTCGCCGGACAGCCGGTCCTTCACGGTTGCGCTGACGCCATCGGCGTCCTGAACCAGATCGACGAATTCGGTGTTGAAACGGATCGCGCTACCGCGCTGACCCGCAGCCTCGAGCAAGATCGGCTCCAGAAAATTCTGCGGCAGGTCGCAGATGCTGACCGGACTCGCCAATTCGTAATCGGCACGCCGCGCCGGATGATTGCCCCACGAATACAGCCGACCGAGCTCTTCGCCGGCGAGACTTTCGCAGAACACGTTGTTGGCCATCAG
>DATHMA010000242.1:0-3469 GCA_035487555.1 Bradyrhizobium sp.
CGACAAGGACATCGTGGCGCCGGCCAAGGACGTCAACACCCTGGTCGAGAAGCTGAAGACGCAAAAGGGCATCGTGATCGACCAGCAGACCATCCCCGGCGCCAACCACTTCTTCGAGGAAAAGATGGAGCCGCTGATGGAAACGGTGACGGCCTATCTCGACATGCGGCTCGCCAACGTCCGGTAAATCCCGCGTATGGCCGCCTTCATCGCATTGCTACGGGCGGTCAATGTCGGCGGCACCGGCAAATTGCCGATGAGTGATCTCAAGGCGATGTGCGACGAGCTCGGCTTCACGTCCGTTCGCACCTATATCGCCAGCGGCAATGTAGTGTTCGCCAACCGCAAATCCGAGGCCGCGATCAAGTCCGCGCTGGAGAAGCGGCTTGCAGCCTATGCCGGCAAGCCGGTCGGCGTGCTCGTGCGCAGCGCGGCCGAGATGGCCGAGGTCTCGGCCAAGAATCCTTTCCCGAAAGCCGCGCCCAATCGCACCATGGCGGTCTTCCTCGACGAGGCACCGCCCAAGGATACGATCGCATCCGTGCGCGGCCGCAAGGACGAAGAGATCAAGCTCGGCAAGCGCGAGATCTATGTCCACTACGGCGAGGGCATGGCGAAATCGAAGCTCGTCATTCCCGCCGCCAAGACCGGCACCGCGCGCAACATGAACACGGTTGCTACACTCGCCGAGATGGCCGCGGAGCTGGACTAGGCCGCGAGCTTCGCTTGCAAGCTCGATAGGTACGAGCGGCGACGCTCGATGAAGTCGCGCAGCAGCGCCGGATAGTCACTGCCGACGGCCGATTTGACGGACGCCCTCGCCGCCAGGTTTTGGCGCCAGCGCGCGAGCTTCGGCTTGCCGGTCAAAATGCTGAAATCACCGATCCCGTCGAACACATCGAAATAGCGGAACACCGGCCCGAACACGGCGTCGACGAGCGAAAAGCTCTCACCGTCGAACCATGGCCCAATGATGCGCGTTTCCAGCCGCGCAAAACGCGCCTCAAGTTGCGCAGCCTTGGCCTTGAACGCCGCTTCGTCCGGCGCCGAGTAAAGGCCGGCGATATCGTTGAGCACGGCGGAGCCAAATTCGATGAAGGCGCGGTGCTCGGCGCGGCGGAGCGGATCAGAGGGATGCAACGGCCTCGCCTCGGTCTCCTCCAGATATTCCAGGATGACAGCGGATTCGAAGATCGCGTGATCGCCGACCAGCAGGACCGGCGTCTTGCCGAGCGGAGATGCCTTCTGGAACCAATCCGGCTTGTTGGCGAGATCAATGTCGATCCGCTGGAACGGCACGCCCTTTTCGGTGAGCGCGATCACCGCGCGCTGCACATAGGGGCAAAGCTTGTGGCTGACGAGTTTTCGGGGATCGGCCATGGGCAATCTCGCGATTCATGCAGGTGCATCCAATTTACATGCAGCTGCATTGAACCGTCAAGGCGCCTTTGATCAAGGCCGCGCGATCACCCCGCCGGTCATCGGGATCGGCACGCCGGTTGTGGCGGGATAGCTCAGCGGCAGGCCTTTCAGGCCGCGTGCCGCCAGGAAGCCAAAGGCCTGCGCCTCGATTGCATCCGAGGCCCAGCCGACCGTCTCAGCGGCCTGGACGGTCGCGGGCTCCAGCCGCTCGCGCAGCATACGCATCATCGTGAGATTGCGGGCACCGCCTCCCGCCACGATCCAGCTCTTCGGCGGCTTTGGCAGCAGCGGCACGATCCGGGCGATCGCGGCCGCCGTGAAGGCCGTCAGTGTGGCCGCGCCGTCGGCGGGCTGCACCTCGCCGAGCTTGAGCGCGGCAAAATCATTGCGATCGAGCGATTTCGGCGGTGGCAGCGAGAAGAACGGCAGTTCCAGCGCACGCACCACCCAAGTATCATCGGCAATGCCCTGCGCGGCAAAGCGGCCCTCGCAATCGAAGGCCTGTCGCAGGGTGCGGAACATGAAATCGTCGAGCAGCGCGTTGCCTGGCCCGGTGTCGCAGGCGATCAGGGTGTCGTTGCCGTCGATGTAGGTGATATTGGAGACGCCGCCGATATTGACCACGACGATCGGGCCCTCGCGGTCCAGCGATTGCGCCAGCGCGCGGTGATAGACCGGCACGAAGGGCGCGCCCTGCCCGCCGGCCGCGACGTCGGCAGCGCGGAAGTCGTGCATGACCGGGATGTGGATCGCTTTCGCGAGCGCCGCAGCATCGCCGATCTGCACGGTCAGGCGCCGCTCGGGCCGATGCAGCACGGTCTGGCCGTGGAAGCCGACGATATCGATGTCCTCGAAGGCGATACGGTTACTTGCCACAAATGCGGCAACCGCTTCCGCATGGGCGACCGTCACGGCCTGTTCGGCCTCGCGCAGGATGCCCGGCCGTGCATCGCGCTGCGGCAGATGAACGGCTTCGGTCAGGGCAGCGCGCAGCAGGGTTCGCTCGCGATCCGAATAGGCGCGATAGCCGGACGGCCCGAACGATTTGACCTGCTTGCCGTCGGTTTCGATCATGGCGACGTCGACCCCGTCGAGCGAGGTCCCGCTCATCAGACCGAGTGTCGTTAACATCATAGTCGTCAGGTCCTTGGCGACGCCCTACCCCCGGCGCCAAAATCCCGTTTTGAGTGCCGAAACCTTGTGCCGAACGGGCACATCTTATAATGCCACAGCGCGCCGGTTCGCGGCAGTCGGTTCGGGGGTCCTTCCCGCAATTTGCTGCAAATACCGTAAAACAAAAATGATCAGAGTCGAAGAAAGATGACCACTTTCAAATCCGATTTCCTCAACGTGCTGCAGGAGCGGGGTTTCATCCACCAGGCTTCCGATTTCGAGGGTCTCGACGCGCTCGCCGCGCAGGGACAGGCGACCGCCTATGTCGGGTACGACTGCACCGCCCCGTCCCTGCATATCGGCAACTTCCTGACCATGATGATGCTGTACTGGCTGCAGCAGAGCGGCAACAAGCCGATCACGCTGATGGGCGGCGGCACCACCATGGTCGGCGATCCCTCCGGCAAGGACGAGACGCGTGCACTGCGTTCGGTCGCCGAAATCGAGGCGAACAAGGAGAGCATCCGCGGCGTGTTCGCCAAGGTGCTGCGCTTCGGTTCCGGCTCGAGCGACGCCATCATGCTCGACAATGCGGAATGGCTGACCAAGCTCAACTGGATCGAGATGCTGCGCGACGTCGGCCGGCATTTCTCGGTCAACCGCATGCTGACCATGGACTCGGTGAAGCTTCGGCTCGAGCGTGAGCAGGAGATGAGCTTCATCGAGTTCAACTACATGGTCTGCCAGGCCTATGATTTCGTCGAGCTCGCACGGCGCACCGGCTGCCGGGTGCAGATGGGCGGCTCCGATCAATGGGGCAACATCATCATGGGCGTCGATCTCGGCCGCCGCATGGGCACGCCGCAATTGTTCGCGCTGACGACGCCGCTGCTGACGACCGCGTCAGGCGAGAAAATGGGCAAGACCGCCAAAG
>DATHMA010000243.1:0-3083 GCA_035487555.1 Bradyrhizobium sp.
AGATAAATCGCATATTGCTGAAGGAAGTGGACAAGAAGCGATACACAGCCAAACAAATATGCAAAATGATGCATGAGGAGGGATTCCCGAAGTTCAATCAGGAAAACCACACGAGACTATGGAAGGAGTGTAAGCGGTTCTCTGCCCCCACCTTGTCGGGTGCGAGCTGACCGGCAAGATACGAGCCGTCACATACAGTACGGTTCGCATATATGGTTGACCATATAGTTGACGCTTCGAAGCCGCGGGGCCCGGTGGATATCCAGGTCGGTGCGGGACGTCGTCGCCGGTGGAGCGACGAGGTCAAGGGGCGGATCGTGGCGGAGTCGTATGCGCCGGCGGCGGTCGTGTCGGAGGTTGCGCGCCGGCACGGCATCTCGCCGCAACATCTTTTCGTTTGGCGCAAGGCGGCGCGTGCCGGCGTGCTCAGCCTGCCGGCCGACGAGGCGCCACTCTTTGTTCCGGTGGTGACGGAGCTGCGTGGCGCTGGGCCGGGCATGGAAGCGGCAGCACGGAGCTCGACAGCGATCAGCATCGAGATTGGCGGGGCGGTGGTTCGCGCGGCGGCTGGGGTCGACCCGACATGGCTGCGCGATGTGCTGCGGGCCGTGAGGGCGGCCACATGATCGCGGCTTCGGCGGGCGTGAAGGTCATGGTCGCGACGAGGCCGGTCGACTTCCGCAGGGGTGCCGACGGTCTCGCCGCGCTGGTGCGCGAGCAACTCCACCATGATCCGTTCTCGGGAACGATTTTTGTCTTCCGTTCGAAGCGAGCGGACCGCTTGAAGATTTTGGCCTGGGACGGGTCTGGACTGGTGCTGCTGTGGAAACGTCTGGAGCAGAACGCGTTCCGCTGGCCACCGATCAGCGATGGTGTGATGCGGCTCTCCGCCTCGCAGCTCGCCGCGCTGATGGACGGCCTGGACTGGTCGCGTCTGCATGTCCACGACGTTGCGCAGCCGACAGCGACATCGTGAGCCGCTGCGACCGATTGAATCGGGCCGCTCTTCGCATGCCACAACGTCCCGCGAATCAGATTGAGTGGTTGATGTGGACGACATCACAGACCAGCTTCCGACCGATATCGACGCGCTGCAGGCGCTGGTGGCGGCGGCGCGCGCGGAGCGCGACGCTGCGATCGCCGAGCGCGACCACGCGCTGTCGCAGATGGATCGGCTGCGCCACCTGTTGCGGCAGCTGCAACGCGCGCAGTTCGGCCGCCGCTCGGAGAAGCTCGATCCGGAGCAACTGCTGCTGGCGATCGAGGACATCGAGCAGGCCGTTGCCGCCAACGAGGCGGCTGAGGACAAGAAGGACCCTGCGGGCGCACGCAAGCGCGCTGATAAGCGACGCGCCGATCGTGGCGCACTTCCGACCCATCTGCCGCACATCGACGTGACGATTGCGCCCGAAGATACCAACTGCCCCTGCTGCCGCGCGCCGATGCATGTGATCGGCGAGGAAACGTCGAAGCGGCTCGACGTCGTCCCGGCGCAGTTCCGCGTGATCGTCACGCATCGTCCCAAATATGCCTGCCGGGCCTGCACGGATGGCGTGGTTCAGGCGCCGGCGCCGGAGCGGCTGATCAGGGGCGGGCTGCCGACCGAGGCGATGGTCGCCTATGTGCTGGTCGCCAAATATGCTTGGCATCTGCCGCTCTATCGGCAGGCGCAGATGCTGCTTGCGCAGGGCATCGACATCAAGCGCGCGGTGCTTGCGTTCTGGGTGGGCTATGCGGCCGCGGAGCTTCATCCGCTCTGGCTGCGGCTGCGCGAGATCATCCTGACCGCGGGCAAGATCGCGGTCGACGAGACGACCGCGCCGGTGCTGGATCCCGGCCGTGGCCGCACCAAGAAAGGCTTCTTCTGGGCGATCGCGCGCGACGATCGGCCGTGGGGCGGGACCGACCCGCCGGCGGTGGCCTACACCTACGCGCCCGGTCGCGGTGCCGTCCACGCGCTCAAGCTGCTCGACGGTTATCGCGGCATCGTGCAATGCGACGGCTATGCCGCCTACAAGACCATTGCCAACGCCGCCTCTGACGAGGCGATCACGCTGGCGTTCTGTTGGTCTCATCTGCGGCGCCGCTTCTTCGATATCGCAGAAAGCGGCCCCGCGCCGATCGCCAGCGAGGTGCTTGCGCGCATCGCCGCCCTCTATGCCATCGAGAAGACGATCAGAGGCCGCAGTGCCGATGAGCGCCGCGCCGTCCGACAGACGCGCAGCAAGCCTCTCGTGCTGGCGCTCAGGGCCTGGTTCGAACTGCAACTCACCCGCGTCTCGGACAAGGCGACGATCGCCGAGCATATCCGCTACGCCCTGAACCACTGGGATGGGCTCACGCGGTTCCTCGACGACGGCCGCATCGAGCTCGACACCAACATCGTCGAGCGAAGCATCCGTCCTCTTGTTCTCAATCGCAAGAATGCGTTGTTCGCGGGGCATGATCAGGGCGCGGAGAACTGGGCCTGCATCGCTTCGCTGATCGAGACTTGCAAGCTCTGCGGCGTCGAGCCGCAGGCCTATCTGACCGACGTCCTCACCAAGCTGGTCAATCTCTGGCCGGCCTCCCGTCTGGACGAACTGATGCCCTGGGCCTGGGCCGCCGAGCGCGGAAGAAGCCTCGCCGCTTGACGAACTCCGATCCTGGATCGCGGCCGTTCCGGCGCGCCTCCTCGCCATCGGCGCGGTGCCGTCCGCCGGCTTCAGCAAGCCGTGGCGGGCGCGCCAGGCCGACAGAAGCTGCGGCGAGATCTCGTGCCGACGCGCGACCTCCGAGACCACAGCGCCGGGCGCGTAGGATTCCGCCACGATCTGCGCCTTGACATCGTCGCTCCAACGACGGCGCAGGGGCCGAGCCAGTAACGTGTCAACAACATCCGAAATCATGTTGCGATCCGCTCTCTTCATGACGGAACGCATATCGCAGGTCAGCCCGCCTACAACAAGGTGGAGGAAAATAACCGCTTACCCTTTAGCCCTAATGGGCTGGGGAGGACTTTGGGGAATGATTGGCGTGGACAAGATCGGGGAGATACGACGCGCCTATTTTGAGCAACACCGCTCCATCAAGGAGATCGTGCG
>DATHMA010000244.1:0-21648 GCA_035487555.1 Bradyrhizobium sp.
GTCGCCATTGGCGATCAACGCATCCGGCTTGAACGACAATCCGCGCGCCAGCAGGCGCCTGCGCAACGCCGAAGGCAGCCAATTGATCTTGCCCGCCGGCAGGCCCTGGTTGAGCCCGTCATGGCCGCCGCCGCAGGTATAGATCATCACCCGCAACCGCTCCGGCATTGCATCCGGCGGTGGGAAGGTCGCAAGCTGCCAGGGCTCGCATAGCGGCCGTCCGCTCGCGCTTCTGAGCGACAGCGTGTAGGGCGTGGCAGGCGAAAGTCCGGTGACGTCGAACTGCCAGAAATCGCCGGCGGAGGTATTGGACTGGCCGCGCACCGTGGTTTTGCCGACAGCAAGCTCCGGCGGCGCGGGCTGGGCTTCCGCAAACGATGCCTTGATCAGGAAGCGATCATGGCTTGCGGTCGGGATCAGATGCTGGACGCCGCCCTGGTCCCAATCCCTTTCGCGCGGCGCTGGATTTTCCGCGGCCGCCGCCGGACCGCCGATGCCGGTCGCAATCAAACGCGGCAACGTGGCCGCCGCAGCGCCGATCATGAAGTCGCGTCGCGTTGCCATGTGATCCTCCTGTCGCCTCCGCGCTTCAAAGGCGCGGTTCGGCCGTCATTCTAGCGCGCTGACATGCCAGGTGGCATGGCTGACACCCGGCATTTTCGACAGATCAGCCACGACCGAGTCGAGGTCGTCGGGTTCGACGGCGAGCGGCACCAATATGGCGGAAACCTCGACATTGTCGTTGGAGTGAAACACGATCTTGGTCTCCCGCACGGGATAGCTGGCTTCCTCCAGCCGCTCGTTCATGACATCGCGCGCTTCCCCGGCCCGCTTCGAATCGGTGGTGACGCTGATCTCATAGGTCGCTTCCGAGGTGCGCTCGTTCAACGGAATGCGGTCGATTGCGTTCACCAGCGGCCGCAACAAGGTGTTGCCGGCCAGCACGAATATCGTCAGCGCGACCGACTGCGCCGCCATGTCTGCGCCAGCACAGGAGCCGACCGCCGCCGAAGCCCACAGCGTCGCCGCGGTGTTGAGCCCGCGAACGTTGAGGCCCTCTTTCATGATTGCGCCGGCACCGAGAAAGCCGATGCCGGACACGACATAGGCGATCACCCGCACGGCACCCTCGGCACCATCAAGGCGATTGGCGAGGTCGACAAAGGCGGCCGCGCCGACGCACACCAGCACGTTGGTGCGCAAGCCTGCACTGCGCTGCCGGTATTGACGCTCGGCGCCAATCAGCGTGCCCAGCACAAAGGCGGCAAACAGGCTGACGAGGGTATCGAGGAAATCGCGGAGCTGGAAGGTATGGATGAATTGCACAGGCAGGCCCCAATCGAGTCGCAGTAAATACTGCGCTCAATATCGCCCATGAACAAGATCGCTTTATGAAGGCCCGGCTGGAAGCGCCAACGCGCTCAGGCGGTGTTGCCGGCGTCGATGGTCAGCACACTGCCGGTGATATTGCGGCCACCGTCGCTGAACAGATATTCCACCATGCGCGCGACGTCGTCCACTTCGGGCAAGCGCCGCAGCGCGCTGCGCTTGGCGATCTTGTCCCGGCCCTCGCCGCCGAGGCCTTGCGTCAATTCAGTGTCGATGAAACCCGGCGCAATCGCATTCACGGTGATGCCGACCTTGCCGACTTCTCGAGCCAGCGAGCGCGTGAAGCCCGTCGCTGCCGCCTTGGTCGCGCCATAGACGGACAGGCCGTTATAGCCGGTCGCGGCGATGATCGAGGAGATGTTGACGATCCGCCCCTCGCCGTCCGCCATCATGTGGCGAACGATGTATTTGGTGAGGATGACGGGCGACAGCACATTGAGGCGCACCAGCGCCTCGATGTCGGAATTGTGCATGGTCGCCAGCAGGCCTTCGGTGCCGATGCCGGCATTGTTGACGAGGCCATAGATCGGACCGAACTCGTCGCGCGACGACTTTACGAAGGCAGGAATCGCATCGATCGCGCTGAGGTCGCAGGATCGGAAATGCAGATTGCCCTGCTTCGCCGCGCCAACCGCCGCGCGCAATTCGTCGCTCTCGTGCCGCGCCACCGCGATGACGTTGAAGCCCGCGACCGAGAGCCTCTCGGCAATCGCAAGCCCGATGCCGCGGCTGCCGCCAGTGACGAGGACGTTACGCATCGGAGCGCGCCAGCTTTCCGGCCGGCGTCACGTCCAGCGCCTCGACGAAGCGGATCACTGCAGGCACCTTGTGCGAGGCCAGCGAGGCCCGGCAGTTGGTCAGGATTTCTTCGCGGATTTCCTTCACCCGTTCCGCACTGCCGGCGGTCAAGATCACATCGGCGACAACGATCGAGCCCGTGATCGGACTGCGGCGCGATTTCGCGCGCGACATCCTTACCTCGGCATGCCGGTTGATGACGGCCTCGATCTCCTCGGGATGGACCTTGAGGCCGCCGATGTTGATGATGCCGCCGCGCCGACCGACGAAATAATAGCGGTCGTCGCGAAGCTCGACCATGTCGCCGGTATCGACAAAGCCTTCCGCATCGGTGAGTGCGGCGGCTTGCCTGCCGACATAGGAATGCGCGGCTCGCTTCGAGCGGATACGGAGCGAGCCGTCGACCACCTTCATCTCGACGCCGTCCTTGTTCGGCCCGATCAGGCTCGCCGGAAAACCTTCGCGACCGTCATTGACGGCAAAGCCGACGCCGGCCTCGGTGGAGGCATAGGCATGGCCGACCGAAGCATCCGGAAATGCCTGCGCCAGCCCATCGAGCACCGCCTGGTCGGCAATCTCGCCGGAGAGACGAACGTAACGCGGCGTAAAGCCCACAGCCGAGCCGCTCATCAATAGTTTGCGCCAATGCGAGGGCGTGCCGGAAATGTGGGTGACGCCGCGCGCCGCGAGTCGTGCGACGTGGTCGGCCAGCGCCTCGCCCGACTGCGACAGCACCATCGAGCCGCCCCCGATGATGGCGCGGAGAAAAATCTGCAGGCCGCCATAGCGGCGAATGTCGTAGAAGGTCGCCCACACCGGCGGCATGCCGCGCGCCGGACCATCGGCAACGATCGCGCCGCTCAGGCCTTCCAGCGTATGGCCGACGATCTTGGGAATGCCCGACGTACCCGAGGTCAGCATCAGCCATTCGGTGGCGCGCTCGGTTTTGGGAACCTTGATAGGCCGCTCCGGCAACCGGGCGCCAATGATCAGATAGATGCCGGCATCGCTCCATCGAAGCGGTTCATCGGTGACGATGGCATCGATTTCGGCATCGTCGATCAGAGCCGAAACGTGGTCGGGATTGAGATCTGGCGGACACAGCAGCATGCGCCGGGCGATGCCGTCGAGCTCGATCATGGCGAGCGCGGCCATCAACTGGCCGCTCATCGACACCAGCACGGATCGCCCTGAAAGCTCGCCAAGGCGGCCGTCAAGGCAGGTCTGCGACAGGATATTGGTCAGCGACACGACGTGCCGCGCATCGGAAATCGTGCGGCCCTTCAGCTGTGGGCCGAGATAGTCGCGAAGCGCAAAGACCTCACGCGGGGACATTTTCGTAGGCCCGGACGAAATCACCGACCGTCAGCGGGAACGCCGCGTCCTCCGAGATGGTAAACGGGTCGATACCGAGGTCGTCCTCCAGCCGCGCGACCAGGATGGCGAAGGCCAGCGAGTCGAACCCGGTCTCGTGCAGGGACAGCTCGTCGGTGAGCGGCGGCAGCTTCACCTGCTGCTCTTCGGCCACCTGCTTCATCGCCGCAATGATCCTTAACCTGACCGACATGGAACGCCTCGTTTTTTCGTTAAATGCTTCGATCGCATCATAATGCGGAAGTGTGAATTTGCTCAGCCGCAGTGCAGCGCTTTTGCGGCGCTTGGTAAACACCCTGCTTTCCGAACCCTCGAAAATTCGAGGATTGCGGAAAGTTTTTGTAAAACTTTAGAAACGGATCGCACCGCTCGCGATATTCGCATGGACTTGTGCATCGAGCGGCAAATAGGCGCCCGATTTCGGCTCGCGGTAATGCAGCGGCTCGTTTATGGCGGCCGGATCGAATCCCTCGCGCATCAGGACCTGCTTCTTTTGCTTGAAAGTCTCGGTGGAATCGAGCGAAGCAGAGATACGCAGGAACAGCGGATGCGCGTAAGTCGGCAGCCGGCGCACGAGATGATCGGCGAGACATTTGAAATCAAAATTCCCGTCGACCACGATCGCGGCCATGCCGGCGCGGCCATCATAGCCCGGAATCTCGACGCCATAGGTCGTGGCATCGACCACGCCTCCGCATTCGCGGATCGCTTCGTTGACCTCGCTGGTCGCGACATTCTCGCCCTTCCAGCGAAAGGTATCGCCGACGCGGTCGACGAAATGGAAGAAGCCCTGCTCGTCGAGCCGCATCAGATCGCCGGTGCGGAACCAGGCATCGCCCTTGGCGAAGACGTCGCGCAGCACTTTCTTTTCAGTCTCGGCCTTGTCGGTATAGCCTTCGAAGCGGCCGCCGCCTTCGTCGGCGGTGCCGATGCGTCCGATGGCTTCGCCGGTCTCGTTGCGTCCGCAAGCGATGCAGAGCCCGTTCCCGTCGCGCAGCGGCGCGCCATTCTCGGCATCGACTTTGACGATCGCCGCCGGAAAGCGATGGGCAAGCAGCGGCGGAATCCGGCCGATCGCGCCGACCTTGCCCTCGACATTGTAGAGCGAGAAATTGCCTTCGGTCGCCGCATAGAATTCGAGGATGCGCGGGATCGCAAAGCGCGACTGGAACGCCTCCCAGATGTCGCCGCGCAGGCCGTTGCCGCACGCGAGCCGCAGGCGGTGCTGGTTCTCGAATTCGGAGACCGGCGCCTTCAACAGATAGCGGCAGAGCTCGCCGATATACTGGAACAGCGTGCAATCGAAACGAACGAGATCGCTCCAGAAATTCGTCGCCGAGAATTTTTCGGCTGATGCCACCGAGCCGCCGGCGAACAGCATGCTGCAGGGTGCAACAATGCCGCCGACGGAATGATAGACCGGCAGGCAATTATAAAGGCGATCGTCGGGCGCAGCGTCGGTGAGGCCGGCGAACCAGCCGCCCCAGTTCAGGATACGGCGATGGCTGATGCTCGCGGCCTTCGGCAGGCCGGTGGTGCCTGACGTGTAGATCAACAGCGCACGGTCGTTGATCGAGACGTCGCGCCGCTCGGCCGGCGACAGCGAACCGCCGTCGAATTGCGCGAGCGCCGCGGCAAGGCTCGCGTCTGTCCAGACCTTCGGCACGCGCGCAAGATGTGGGCGCGCCGTCTCGAATGTATCGGCCAGTTCGTCGGCGAGAATAATGTGGTCTGCTTTCGCGACATTGATGCAATGCGCGAGCGACAGACCGACCAGCTTGGTGTTGATCAGCGCCACCACACCGCCGATCCGACTAATGCCGAGCCAGGCCGCGATATAGTCCGGTCGTGTCGGCATGATCAGGGCAACGGTATCGCCGCGCTTGATCCCGGCCGCGAGCGCCCAGCGCGCATAGCGGTTGATGCGCCCGGCCAGCGCACGGTAGGTGAGGCTCTCGCCATCCGACATCAGTGCCGGACGGTCGCCCTGCCTTGCCGCCCAGTCGTCCACGATATCTGCGAACAGGCGCTGTGGATTGGGCTCGATACGCGAGGTGAGCTCGATCGCCTTCAGCCAGGCTTTCGCCGCCGACGGCTTTGCGCGCGGTTGGCTATCCGTTGATCGGTCGACGAGGCTGGTTTTCATGGCACCTCTCATAATCGGATAGGCCTGACCAGGGGTTAAGCCGAACAGTTAAAACGCGAATTTGGTAAGCCCGCTCTCCCAGCCGCCGGCGCCTTCGACAATCGTCGATAAAACGAAGGTCGAATGAATTCATTGAGCTTTCCGTTCGCACCGCGGGTATGCTGCCGCCCAACAGACGGCCGGATTCGGCATCCGATCGGGATCGTCTGAGCAGGGTTAAGGAAACGCACATCCGTGCCCGCGCCGGCGGGCCGGCTCCCGGCGTTCGGGAAAAGATGCGCCAGCCTCCAAGAGTCTGGGCATGAACGAGAGCATTTCCTCACCTTTCATCCGCTTCCCGATCGGCACATCGCTGCTGATGGCTGGCATCCTGTTCATCGGCCTGGTCTCCTACCCGCTGTTGCCGGTCGCGCCGTTGCCGCAGGTCGATTTCCCGACCATCCAGGTCTCCGCCAGCCTGCCCGGCGCCAGCCCGGAAACCATGGCCGCTTCGGTGGCACAGCCACTGGAGCGGCAGCTCGCGCAGATTCCCGGCATCGCGCAGATGACTTCGACCAGCTCGCTCGGCTCGACCGCGGTGACGATCCAGTTCGACCTCAACCGCAACATCGACGGCGCCGCCAACGACATCCAGGGCGCGATCAATGCGGCGAGTGGCCAGCTGCCGAAAAACCTGCCCTCGCCGCCGACCTATCGCAAGGTGAACCCGGCGGACTCGCCGATCATGCTGCTCTCGGCGACATCGGACACCGTGCCGCTGATCAGGCTGAGCGACGCGATCGACGTGCAGCTCGGCCAGCAAATCAGCCAGATTTCCGGCGTGGCGCAGGTGTTCATCGGTGGCCAGCAGAAGCCGTCGATCCGGGTGCAGGTCGATCCCGCAAAACTCGTGGCCAAGGGCCTGTCGCTGGAAGACGTCCGCAGCCAGATCGCGATCACGACCACCGACAGCCCCAAGGGCAATATCGACGGCGCCAAACGCGCCTACACGATCTACGCCAACGACCAGTTGATCGACGCCGACAAATGGAACGACGTCATCATCGCCTACCGCAACGGCGCGCCTTTGCGGGTTCGTGATATCGGCGAGGCCGTCGCCGGGCCGGAGGACATGAAGCAGGCCGCCTGGGCCGACGGCAAGCGCGGCGTGTTCCTGGTCATCTTCAAGCAGCCCGGCGCCAACGTCATCGACACCGTCAACAAGATCAAGGTGGCATTGCCGCGCCTGATCGCGGCGATGCCGCCGGCGATCAAGATCAAGATCATCTCGGACCAGACGCTGACCATCCGCGCCGCGGTGGAGGACGTCCAGATCACGCTCTTGATCACCATCCTCCTGGTGATCATGGTGATCTTCATCTTCCTGCGCAGCTTCTGGGCCACCGTGATTCCCGCGATCACCGTGCCGCTGGCGCTGCTCGGGGCCTGCGCGCTGATGCGGGTGTTCGGCTACACGCTCGACAATCTCTCGCTGATGGCGCTGACGATCGCGGTCGGCTTCGTGGTCGACGACGCCATCGTGATGCTGGAGAACATCACGCGCTATGTCGAGCAGGGCGAGCGGCCGCTCGCCGCAGCCTTCAAGGGCGCGGCCGAAATCGGCTTCACCATCCTCTCGATCAGCATCTCGCTGGTCGCGGTGCTGATCCCGCTGCTGCTGATGGGCGGCGTGATCGGCCGCCTGTTCCGCGAATTCGCCGTGGTGCTGGCGATGACGATCTTCGTCTCGATGTGCGTGTCGCTGACGCTGACGCCGATGATGGCTTCGCGCTTCCTGCGTTCACACAGCGAGACCAAGCACGGCAAGTTCTACCAATGGAGCGAGCGGCTGTTCGAGCGCATGCTGCATGCTTATGAACGCGGCCTCGACCTTGCGCTGCGCTGGAAGCTGACCACGCTTCTGATCTTCTTCGCGACGATTGTGCTCTCCGTCCATCTCTTCATGATCATCCCGAAGGGCTTCTTCCCGCAGCAGGACAACGGCTTCCTTACCGGTGTTTCCGAAGCATCGCAGGATATCTCCTTTGCGGATATGAAGCGCAAACAGGAGCAGCTCAGCCACATCGTCCAGGCCGATCCGGCCGTCGACAGCATTGCCATGTTCATCGGCGGCGGCGGCACCGCGCTCAACTCGGGGCGCATGTACATCACGCTGAAGCTGCATGACCAGCGCGACGTCGACGCGCAGCAGATCATTGCGCGGTTGCGGCCCAAGCTCGAGAAGGTCGAGGGTGCAAGGCTCTATTTGCAGGCTTCGCAGGACGTGCGGCTCGGCGGGCGCGCCACGCGGACGCAGTTCGAATTCACGCTGCAGGACGCCAATCTCGCCGAACTGAATCAATGGGCGCCGAAGATCTTGGCCAAGATGCAAACCCTGCCGGAGCTGCGCGACGTCGCCACCGACCAGCAGACCGAGGGAACGACGCTCGGGCTCACGATCGACCGCGATACCGCGTCGCGCTACGGCATTCAGCCGCAACTGATCGATGATACGCTCTATGATGCGTTCGGCCAGCGCCAGGTGACGCAATATTTCACCCAGCTCAACTCCTATCACGTGATCCTGGAGATCCTGCCCGAGCTGCAGGGCAAGATCGACACGCTCGACAAGCTCTACATCCGCTCGCCGATCACCGGCCAGCAGGTGCCGCTATCGGTCTTCTGCAAATGGACCAACGTGCCGGTGCGGCCGCTTTCGATTGCACATCAGGGGCAGTTCCCCGCGGTCACCATCAGCTTCAACCTCGCCCAGGGCGTGGCGCTCGGACAGGCGACCGGCGCCGTGCAGGCGGCTATGGCAACGATGGGCGCGCCGGCGACGCTGAGCTCGAGTTTTCAGGGCACGGCGCAGGCGTTCCAGCAATCGCTCGGCACGGTGCCGCTGCTCATCCTCGCCGCGCTGGTCGTGGTCTATCTGATCCTCGGCATTCTCTATGAGAGCTACATCCACCCGTTGACGATCCTCTCGACGCTGCCGTCGGCCGGCGTCGGCGCGCTCGCCATCCTGATGTTGTTCGGCTTCGACTTCAGCCTCATTGCTCTCATCGGAGTTATCCTCCTGATCGGCATCGTCAAGAAGAACGGCATCATGATGGTCGACTTCGCGATCGCGGCTGAACGCGACGAGCATCTGACACCGGAGCAATCGATCCGGAAGGCAGCGATCCTGCGCTTCCGTCCGATCATGATGACGACGATGGCGGCGTTGCTCGGCGGCGTGCCGCTGATGCTCGGCACCGGCACCGGATCGGAAATCCGTCAACCGCTCGGCTATGCCATGGTCGGCGGTCTTCTGGTCAGCCAGGCGCTGACGCTGTTCACCACACCGGTGGTCTACCTCTATCTCGACACCTTCTCCAACGCGCTGTCGCGCTGGACCAGCAACAAGAAAAAGCGCAACGAGACGGCAGCAACCAACGATGAGCTGAAGGACGCTGCCGAGTAATTTTCCAGCAGGGCGAACTTTACCACGTTGGCGGGAACGCCATGCGCGTTGGCCCGATTCCTGCAACACCGCCCCTGACCAATCCAGAGGCCAGCATGATCAGCAAACGAGCATTCCTCCAATCCGCTGTTGGCACCGGATTAACCCTGTTCTGTAGCGGGCGTCTCACACCGGCACAGGCCGCTGTGTCCTATCCGACCCATGCCGTGAAGTGGGTGGTACCCTATGCCGCGGGCGGTGCGACCGACGTGCTGTCGCGTCTGATCTGCCAGCGGCTCAGCGACAAGCTCGACCAGCCCTTCCTGGTCGAGAACAAGCCCGGTGCGGGCAGCAGTCTCGGCACGCAGTTCGTCATCACGTCGGCGCCCGATGGATACACGCTGCTGCTCACCTCGACCGCGAATGCGATCAACGCCTCGTTCGATCCGGCACTGCCATTCGACTTCGCCAAGGGCATCGCACCGGTCGCGGGCGTGGCCCGCATTCCGCTGGTGCTGGTCGTCAACAATGATCTACCCGTGCACAATGTCAGCGAGTTCATCGCCTACGCCAAGGCCAATCCGGGCAAGATGAGCATCGCCTCCTCCGGCATCGGCACTTCGCTGCATCTCTCCGGCGAATTGTTCAAGGCGCTCGCAGGCGTCGAGTTCACCCATGTGCCCTATCGCGGCTCGGCGCCGGGCCTCACCGACGTGATGGCCGGCCAGATCCAGGGCATGTTCGACAATGTCACCTCTTCCTTCGAGCTCGTGCGCGGCGGCAAGCTGCGTGCGCTCGGCGTGACCACGCATGAGCGCTCGGAAATCCTGCCCGACGTACCGCCGATCTCGGACACGCTGCCGGGCTACGAGACCAGTTCGTTCTACGGCGTCGGCGCACCGCACGACACGCCGAAGGAGATCGTCGATCTCCTGAACAAGGAGATCAACGCCGCGCTCGCCGACCCGGAGAGCAAGAAGCGCGTCGCCGAGCTCGGCGCCATTCCGCTGCCGGGCAATGCGACCGAGTTCGGCAAGATGCTGGCGGCCGAGACCGATCGCTGGCGCAAGGTGGTGGAGCTGTCGGGACGGAAGAAGGGATAAGGCCTCCTCGTCATTGCGAGGAGCGAAGCGACGACGTGTCCGCCGTAGCTCGAAGAGCGAAGGCGGAAGCAATCCAGCTATCCGCGGGGGGCAGCATGGATTGCTTCGCTTCGCTCGCAATGACGGAGGGCAGACTACGCCACCCCTTGCAGCACCAGCCGGTTGAGCCGCGCCGCAAAAGCCGCCGGATCCTCCGGCAACTCGCCATCGAGAATCTGCGCCTGCTCCAACAACAGCAACGACAGATCATCCGCGACGGCCTTGTCATCACCCTTGTTCGCGATTGCCGACACCAGCGGGTGGCGCAGATTGATCTCCAGGATCGGCTTGGTGCGCATGCCGCGATTCTGCTGCGAGAGCAGCCGCTCCAGCTCGCGATCGGGACCCTGGCTGCCCGCGACCAGGCATGAGGCGCTGGTCGTCAGGCGCGTGGAGGCCTTCACATCGGTGACGCGCTCGCCGAGGCTTGCCTTGATGATCGCAATCGTCGCCGCTTCATCTGCCGCCGGCTCGGCCTTGTCCGTGTTTTCCTCGAGCAGCGGGATCAGGTCGAAATTGAGATCGCCCTGGCTCAGCGACTTCAGCGGCTTGCCTTCGAATTCGAGCCGCGCCGAGGTCCAGAACGCATCGACCGCATCGGTCAACAGCAACACCTCGATGCCGCGCGCGCTGGCGGCTTCGAGCCGCGGATTGGATTTCAGCCGCTCGATGCTGTCGCCGACCAGGAAATAGATTTCGGTCTGGTTCGGCTTGAAGTCCGCGACATACTGCTTGAGCGTACGCTTCTCGCCCGCGGTCGTGGAGAACCGTGACAACGCGAGCAGCTTCTCGCGCCGTTCAAAATCCTCATAAATGCCTTCCTTGATGACGGAGCCGAAGGCGTCCCAGATCTTCTCGAAATTCTCAGGCTCCTTCTCGGCCAAGGTCTCCAGCTCACCGATGAGGCGGGTCGCGACCGCCTTCCTGATCTGCACGAGCTGCGGATTGTTCTGCAGCATCTCGCGCGAGATGTTGAGCGGCAAATCCTCGCTGTCGATCACGCCGCGGATGAAGCGCAAATAGGCCGGCAACAGATCGGCATCGTCGGTGATGAAGACGCGCCGCACATAGAGCTTGACCTTGCCCTTGCGTGCCGGCTCGAACAGGTCGAACGGCTTTGTCGAGGGCGCGAACAGCAGCACGGCGTAGGAATAGCGGCCCTCGGCGCGGTAGTGCAGCGTCATGGCGGGCTCGTCGAAGGCATTCGCAATCGACTTGTAGGCCTGGGCATAATCCTCCGGCTTCAATTCGGACTTCGAACGCTGCCACAGCGCGCTTGCCGAATTGATCTGCCGCGGCTCGCCCTCGTCCGGCACCAGCCAGATCGGGAACTGGATGTTGTCGGAATAGGCGCCGACGATGCGCTCGATCTCGTAGGTCTCGAGATATTTCTTCGCCTCTTCCTTCAGATGCAGCACGATCTCGGTGCCGCGCGTCACACGCTGGGCGTCCTCCTCACTCGCCGGCGCGACCTCGAAACCGGCGCCGCCAGAGGACGACCAGGTCCAGACCTCGCTTGCGCCCGCGCGGCGGCTGGTGACGACGATCCGCTCGGCGACCATGAAGGCGGAATAGAAGCCGACGCCAAACTGGCCGATCAGGCCTGCCCCATCCTTGGCCTCCGCGAGCTTCGCGACAAAGGCCTTGGTACCTGAGCGGGCGATGGTGCCGAGATTGTCGATCAGCTCCTGCCGCTCCATGCCGATGCCGGTATCGGCAACCGTGAGCGTGTTCGCCTTCTTGTCGGGGATGATGCGGATCTTCGGCGCATCCTCCTCGCTGATCAGCTCGGGCTTGGCGATCGCCTCGTAGCGCAGCTTGTCGCAGGCGTCGGATGAATTCGAGATCAATTCGCGCAGGAAGATATCGGTCTCCGAATAGACCGAATGCACCATCAGATGCAGGAGCTCGGAGACTTCGGCCTGGAACGGCTGGGACACGGCGGCGCTATCGGTTGTGGTCATACGTTTGCCCGGAGAAATGATTGGGAAAACGCCGATATAGCGCCGTTATCGGAGCGATCAAGCCTCCTGAGGGCCCCGGCCACGCCGCCTTGGCTTTAGCCGCTCCCGCAGTACCTGAATTGCCCCTAGACAGGCTCCTTGCCGAAGAACTCCGCGGCGATCTGGTTGGGCTCGATCGCAGCGGGGATGCCGCAATACATCGTAATCAAGAGCAGCAGGTCCTGTACCTGCGCCCGCGTACAGCCGTTGGCCAGTGCCCCCTTGGCGTGCACGCGGAATTCGGCCGGCCGGTTGCTGGCCGCCGTGATCGCGAGCATCACCAGGCTCCGCTCGGCATTGGACAGGCCGGTGCGCTCCCAGACGTCGCCATAGACGTAGGCGTTGATGACGTTCTGCAAAGGCGCGCCGAAATCGCCGGACGCCGCCATGCGTTTGTCGACGTCGGCATCGCCGAACATGGCTTTGCGCCGCTTCAGGCCACGCGCGTATAGATCCTTGGTATCCGTCATTTCCCGCCTCGCTTTGGTACTGTCTGCTACTTTATACGGATATATAGCCGAGCTCAAATAAACCCATCCCTCCCCAAATCGGCCGTCTCTTGCACTCCTCCAGACTTTGTCCGTATAAATCAAAAAAGACTGCCGGGAGGATGCCAATGGGGTTGCGATCGCGAGTTCTCGTCTGCCTGTTTCTTGTTGCCTTTGCCGCACCGCACGCCTTCGCAGCCGATGACGATTACCCGCGGCGGCCGATCAGGATCATCGTGCCCTTCCCCGGCGGCGCCGGTCCGGACCAGGTGGCGCGGCTGCTGGGCAAGCATCTGCAGGAGGCGTTCAACGAAACCGTCATCATCGAGAACCGTGCCGGCGCGCTCGGCAGCATCGGCGCGGCCGAAGTCGCGCACGCCGCACCCGACGGCTACACGCTGTTGATGGGCACCAACACCACCCATGCCAGCAACGTCGCGACGCTGAAAAATCCGGGCTACGATCCGGTCAGGGATTTTGCCCCGGTCATCCGCACCACGACGACGGCGATGGTGCTGCTGGTCAAGCCGAGTTTCCCGGCAAAGGATCTGCCGGAGTTTCTTGAATATACCCGCTCGCACAAGAATATGACGGGCGGCTACGGCTCGGGCGCCTCGCAGATATCGGTGGCGCAGTTGCAGTCGCGCGGCGGCGTGTCGCTGGTGGCGGCGTCCTATCGCGGCGTGCCGCTCGCCATGAACGACGTCATGGCCGGCGTGATCGATCTCACCTTCGGCGATTTTTCCGTCGCCATCCCGCAGATGAAAGGCGGCACGCTGCGCGGCATCGGCGTCACCTCGCCCAGGCGCAACGAGCTGCTCCCCGACCTGCCGGCGCTCGCCGAAGCCATGCCCGGCTTCGAGTCCACGATCTGGTATGGCCTGTTCGCGCCCGCCAAGACGCCCGACACGATCGTCAACAAGATCTATGCCGAGAGCGAAAAGTTTCTCAACATGCCCGAGACCAGGAAGCACTTCGCCGATCTCGGCGTCATTGTCGCGACCCAGACACCGGCCGAGTTCGGCGATTTCGTCCGCGGCGAGATCGTGCGCTGGGGCCAGGCCTGCAAGGCCGCCGGTATCGAGCCGCAATAGATGGCCTCGCTCTCCCCTGTCGGCATGATCGGGCTCGGCCTGATGGGCACGGCGCTCGCCGCGCGCCTGATCGATGCCGGCATACCCGTCATCGGGTTCGATCCTGATCCGGCGAGATGCAAGTCGTTTGGCGGTGAGGCCGCAGCTTCTGTCGAAGAAGTGATGGCCCGCTGCCGGACTGTCGTCGTTGCGGTGTTCGATGCCGAACAGGTTGAGGCCGTGCTCGATGGCTTCCGCGGCGCTGGCTTGGCCGACCTCGTCATCTGCACCACGACCTGCGCGCCGCATGAAATTGCGAACCTGTCGAACCGGGCAGCCCGGCTGCATCTGCGGTTTGTCGAAACCCCGATTTCCGGCACCAGCGCGGAGGTGCGCGCTGGCTCGGCGATGGCGTTGATTGCGGGTGAAGGCGCCACGATCGACGCGGCGGCCACTGTCCTCAACATTCTCTGTCCGCGGCAAACCCGCGTGGCCAGGATCAGCGATGCCGCCCGTACCAAGCTCGCGATCAATCTCGTCCTGCAAAACAACCGCGCGGCGCTGGCGGAAGGTATCGCGTTCGCCGAAAGCATGGGGCTCGACGCGCCAGCCTTTCTTGCCAGCTTGCGCGAATCGGCCGCCTATTCCCGGGTGATGGATACCAAAGCCCAAAAAATGCTGGCGCGGGATTTCTCAGCGCAATCGCATATCGCGCAAACTCTCAAGGATGCCGAACTGATCCTTGAAGAAGCGCTGCGGACAAAGCAGCATCTGCCGATGACCCAGGTTCAGGCCGGCCTCCTCCGTGCCGCGATAACGCTTGCGGGCGCCGACGCCGACAGCGCCGCCATCATCGAAGCCATCCGTCCGTCGCGCGCCCCAAGCGGAGCATCCACATGATCAATTGCGCCATTGTTGGCCTTGGCCGCTGGGGCCGGGCGCTGGTCGAGGCCGCCAAATCGAGCCCGCGCCTGAAGATCACGCGCGCCGTCGAAGCCGATCTCGAATCCGCGCGGAGTTTTTGCGATGAACGCAACATCGCGCTGACCGGCAACTTCGGGGCGATCCTCGCCGATCCCGCCATCGGCGCAATTCTGCTGGCGACACCGCATTCGCTGCATCGCTCGCAGGTGATCGCGGCCGCGAGAGCCGGCAAGCAGGTGTTCTGCGAAAAGCCGCTGGCGCTTCGCCGCCGCGATGCCAGCGACATGTTCGACGCCTGCCGAAGTGCGAATGTGCTGCTCGCGGTCGGCCACAACCGCCGCTTCTGGCCGTCGATGCGCGCGCTGCGCGAGATCACGGCCAGCGGCGAGCTCGGCACCATCCTCCACGTCGAGGGCCACAACAGCAACGAGAACTCGAACGCGATCCTCGGAGGCTGGCGGCTGTCGGAAGCGGAATCGCCGGGCGGCGGCCTGACCGGCGCGGGGCTGCACGTGCTCGATTCCTTCACCAGCCTGGTCGGCCCGGCGCGTCGGGTTTACGCGCACCTCAGCCCGCGCGAGAAAGGTCCGCCGCCGCTCGATACCGCCATGCTGGCGATCGAATTCGAAAGCGGCGTCAGCGGGACGCTCGCCACCATCCGCGCCACGCCCTTCTATTGGCGGGTCCATGTTTTCGGCACCAAGGGCTCCGCCGAGGTGCTCGACGAGATGACGATGGTCGTTCGCAAGTCGGCGACCGCGCCGCGTCAGATCAAATATTCCGCCGTCGATACGCTGGCCGCCGAGCTCGACGCCTTTGCCGACTCGATCGAGAACCGACGTCCCTTCCCGGTGCCGGAAGTCGACGTGCTGGTGACGCTGTCGGCCTTCGAGGCCGCGCTCAAATCGATGCAGACGGGACAGCCGGTCATCTGCGATGTCCGCTGAACCGCGAAAACGCAAATCGACGCGCTACCGCGATATCGCAGGCCGGCTGCAAAAGGACATCCGGCTCGGCCGCTATGACGTCGGCAACCTGCTGCCGACCGAAACCGAGCTGATGGCGCGCTACGACGCAAGTCGGCAGACCGTGCGCGAAGCGCTGCGCATTTTGACCGAGCAAGGTTTGATCGTGCGGCGCGCGGGCCTCGGCTCGGTGGTGATCGCGGCGGAGCCGCCGGTATTGTTCAGCCATAGCGTCACGTCGCTGTCTGAGTGGCTGCGCTATTCCAACGAGACCTATCGCGAGGTGGTCGCGACCCGTGAAATTACGGCCGACAGCAAGCTCGCCGCACTCCTGAAATGCGAACCGGGAAAGCACTGGTTCCTGATCGAAGCCATCAGGCGTTCCGACCAGTTCGCGGCGCCGCTCGGCTGGGTCGAGATTTACGTATTGCGTAAATTCGCGGACGTCGTGAAACGCAGCGACCATGGCCGCACGCCGGTGCATGAGCAGGTTGCAAAAATGTTCGGGCAGACCACCGAATATGCACAGATGGAGATATTCGCGCGCGCCATGCCGGCGGGGCTGGCCAAGCCGTTGCAGGTCAAGGCCGGCTCACCCGCGCTGACCGTGGTACGCCGCTATTACGGCGCGCGGGAAGAGCTGTTCGAGGTCACCGTCACGACCCATCCGGAAGGCCGCTACACCTACACCATGGACATGCATCGCTCGCTCCGTCCGCGCGTATAAAGCGCCGGCAAAAGTGATCGCGGTGGCGTGGATGATTTGACGGCCGAGCGGTGTCGTCGTAACCCGTGGTTAACCGATTCGGCGCTCACTCCTTCATCACGGAAATCCGTCAGCGCCCGACCTCACGTAAACTCTATTCGGAGTTGATCATACGGCGCAGCTAGATTTGCTGCGTTGCGAACATAGATATTGCTGCGACGATTTCTCACGTTTGACATCATGAACCTCTCTGCGAAGAAAATTCTTGCTGCGCGCAGCCTCGATCTGCGGGTGGATCTGCTGCGCGGGTTCGCCAATTGGTTTCTTTTTCTCGATCACATCCCCCACAACGTGGTGAACTTCATCACGCTGCGCAATTTCGGCTTCACCGGCGCCACCGACGTGTTCGTGTTCGTCACGGGATATGCCGCCGCCGTCTTCTTCGGCCGGATGGCGCTGGAGCGTGGCTTCGTGGTGGCGTCGACGCGGATGCTCCGGCGCCTGTGGCAGCTCTATGCTGCCTATGTCGTGCTGTTCGTGATCTATATCGACATCGTCAGCAACGTCGCCGCACAATACGGCACCACCGAAATCATCGACGAGTACAATGTGATCGGCATCGTCGACCATCCGATCCGGACGCTGATGCATGGGCTGATGCTGCAGGCCAAGCCCCTGAATCTCGACGTGCTGCAATTGTTCGTCGCCCTGCTGGCGATGTTTCCGCCGATGCTGTGGGTGATGCTGCGGCGGCCGAACCTCGCGCTCGCCGGCTCGATCGCCCTCTATGTCGCATCGCGCGTCTTCGACTGGAGCCTGCCCGCGTTTCCGACCGGCACCTGGTATTTCAACCCATTCTGCTGGCAGCTGCTGTCCGTGCTCGGCGCCTGGTTTGCCTTGAGCCGCCCGAAGCTGACCTTCACGTTGCAGCGGCTTCCGCTGCTGCGCGCCGCGGCCGCAACCTATCTCGTGTTCGCGCTGGTGGTGACGCTGGCGGCGCATGCGCCGGCGCTCGCCGCCCAGCTGCCGGATTTCGGTATCAGCCTGTCTGTGAGCGATAAGGAAAACCTCGCCTCGTACCGCGTCGTGCACCTGCTCGCGCTGGCGCTGCTCTTCACCTATTTCGTGCCACGCGACTGGGCGCCGCTTCACTCGAAGCTTTTGCAGCCGGTGATGAAATGCGGCGAGGAATGGCTGACGTCGTTCTGCGTCGGCGTGTTCCTGTCCTTTGCCGCGCACTTCATCCTGATCACCGGACCGAATTCGGTCGCGATGCAGGTTCTGGTCAGCCTGAGCGGGATCGCGATGATGACCACGATCGCCTATTACATTTCCTGGTCGCGACGTCAGGACGGCAGGTCGGTGCTTCCCGCCGGGGCGTGAAGCACCGCTTCCAATCAGAAGTTACGCTGCGCGCGCACCTGGAACATGAAGGTGTCCTGGTCCTTGTACTCATATTTCGCCGTCGGCATCGGCGCCGAAGGCGTCAGCATCGCGGTGCCGGTGAAGTTCTGGTCGAGGTGGAACCACTGGACTTCGCCCGTGAACGTCAGGTTCTTGACCGGCGTCCAGCGGGTGTTGAAGCCGAGCTGAGTGACCAGATAGTCGGGATTGCAGCTGAAGTCCCCCGAAATGGTGGCGGCCGCGGCCGACAGCTTGTTGGCGGTCATGTACTCGAAGCAGTACTGCCCCTTGGCGGAGGTGATGTCGGTGGCCGAACCGCTGTAGTGCACCCACGATGCCGAGCCGAACAGGCTGGAGTTCCAGTGCGCATCCCAGTTGTGGGTGTATGAACCGCGCATGCCCCAGGCGTCGGTCAGCTTCAGGTCACCGGTGCCGCCGTTCGCGACCGGCAGGAACACCGCATCCGTGGTCGCACCGAAACCGACGCTCTGATAGGCGCGGTTGCTACCGCCGAACATCGCGAAGTTCGGCGAAGCCGAGGAGGTCGCGATCACGTTCTTGGTGAGACCCTTGGCATAGTCGGTATCAAGCTTGATGTCGTCTCCGGGGCCGGTCGGGAGATTCTTGATATTCACCGATGCCTGCACCGAGCCGCCCCATTTGGTTTCGGGGTGGCCGGAGATTTCCGACAGGTTGGTTGGAGCGCCGCTCGAGGCGGTCAGGATGTTGTAGGACGCATCGACCTCATGCGCGGCGGCCGAGATCTGGAACAGGCCCCAGGCCTGGTCGACGCGGATGTTGCCGTTGATGTCGGGCGAGTGCGTGCCGCCATAGGCATAACCGGTGGTGCCGACGGCGTTCAGGCCGGTGGAGAGATTGTAGATCGAGGTGCGGTCCTGCACGCTCGGGTCTTCGAGGCCGATGGTGCCGGAGACGCCGTTGCCGAACTGGGCCGTGTACTGGATGTTGTTGACGCCGATGTCGGTGTTCTGGCCACCCATCAGGTAAGAGCTGATGTTGGACGGGAAGCCCTGCCAGGGCGTCGCATAGGCGGAAGCCGACCGGCCGAAGGTGAAGCCGGCGAACTGCAGGAAAAGGTATTCGACCGCGACATAGCCGCCGCCCTCACCGTTCAGCGTCGAGCCGCTCAGGCCGCCCGGCAGGCTGATGGCGAAGGTGCCCGCCGACGGGTTCGAGGTACCGAAATTGTTAAACTGGATGTTCGCATGCGCGAACGTGCGGACCACGCCGTATTCGGTGGCAGTACGGGTATCGACCTGCAGCACCATGCGCGAGCGCGCGATGAAATCGTCAAAATAGCGGTTACGCTGGCCGGAATCGCCGTTCCATGCCGGCTGGCCGTGCGAACCGCTGCCGTCGAAGGTGACGTCGGCGCGTACGTAACCGCCAATCTTGATGCAGGTATCGGTGCCCGGGATGTACCAGAAGCCCGCGCCATAAAGCGAGCAGACCCTCACATATTCGACCGCCTTGGCCTTCACCGGCAGGTCCGCCGCGTTCGCGTTTGCAACCGCGCTCAGGGTCGCCGCCGAAGAAAGAAGCAAAACAGTACGCATCGCCTTCATAACCATCACCCCAGCTTTACCGTGGTTAGCTTGGAATTCAGATAAGCGCCTGAGTGCGAGTCGGCGATGACAAGATGGCCGTAATACTAAATTCGGTCAGCAGGTGTGATTGTTCCGCCACACCCTGCGCACGGAACCGGTCATAGCAGGAGAATTCCCTGCTTCCCCAGCGTCGCTGCGATGCGGAAGAAACGTCACGCAGCGATGCGCTGGCTCACGCCGACGTGATCGCCGCAAGATAACGCTGCACCGAGAGATCGAAGCCGGCTTTGGCACCCTCCGCGATATTGCGGCCCCACCAGGCGCCATAGATGCGGTCGAACAGCAAGGGAGCGACAACCTCATCAATCCGTCGCAAGGCGGCAGCGGCGAGCGGGATGTAGTTCGGAAAGCTGTACATGAAGCTGACCGTGCGGCGGTCCATTCCGACCATCGCGATGTCGCCGGTGAAGAGCGCGCCCCTTCCTTCCGCTCCCTTGCGCCAATGCAAAATCGTCCCGCCGTCGAAATGAACGCCGGCGCGCAGCAGCAATATGTCGTCCGAAAGCTGCCGGCTCTCTCCGGTCCAGTTCACGATCGACGGATAGGGCCGCGTGATCCATTGGCGATCGTCGGCATGCAGATAGACCGGCACGCCGCCGAACGCCTCGCTCCAGTCGGCGACGGCGCCATAGAAATGAGGATGCGAAACCGCGATCGCCTTCAGCCCGCCGAGCGAGCGGACATAGGACACCGCCTCTGCGGTCGCGAGCGGAATGCAGTCCCACATCACGCAGCCATCTGCCTCGCGCAACAGCAACGCCCGCTGGCCGATGGCAAAGGACGGCTCGAGCCCAAGACCGGGAATGCCGAGATCGTCACGCCAGACGACGCGTTGCGACGTCGTCAATTCCTCCCGCGTGAGCCAGCGCTGGCCTTTCCAGTTCACGAACTGCCGCTCATCCTCGCAGATCAGGCAGGCGGAAGGCGGCGCGTCGCTTTCCGGAAACTGCGCACCGCACTGCTCACAGGTCCAAAGGGGCATCGGCTGCTCCAATCTTGATCCCTGTTGCCAGTCTTGCCGTTCGGGACAGCCGGCGCAAGCCGCGGCGGAATGGCGCTGCCTAACTTGCGACCTTCGTGAAATCCGGCGGCCGCTTCTCGGCGAAGGCCGTGAAGGCCTCGCGCGCCTCGGCGGTGGTGAGCCGCTCGGCAAAGCATTTGCTTTCAGCGCCGATCTGAGCCGACAGCACCTCGGCATTGCGCATCAACCGCTTGGTCGTGGAGAGCGAGCCCGCCGGCAGCTTCGCCAACTTTGCTGCGACGGACGCTGCTTCCTGATGCAGCCGGTCGAGCGGCACCACGCGATTGGCAATGCCAAGCTGCAGCGCCGTCGGAGCACTCATGGCTTCACCGAGCGCAAACATCTCGTAGGCGCGGGCATAGCCGATGCGCAGCGGCATCAACAGCGTGGAGGCGGCTTCCGGCACCAGTGCGAGGCTGACGAAAGGCGTCGACAACATCGCGTCCTCGCCAAGCACGACGAAATCGCAATGCAGCAGCATGGTGGTGCCGATCCCGACCGCGCGGCCCTGCACGGCCGCGACCAGCGGTCGGGTCGAGCGCGCGATCGCCTCCACGAAGCGCGAGACGTGGCGTTCGTCGTTGAACGCGCCGCTCGCCATCATCGCGAATTCGCCGACATCATTGCCGGCGGTGAACATGTCGCCCTCGCCACGCAGCACGATCACGCGGGTCGCCTTGTCGGTCTCGGCCGCGATGAGCGCGTCGGCGAGCTTGCCGTACATGGCGTTGGTGATCGCGTTCTTCTTGTCGGGGCGCGCAAATGTCAGCGTCAGGATGTGATCCTTGTGCTCGATCTTGATATGGTCGGTCATTCGTCGTCTCCTCTGGGAAATTTGCTCTGCACGCTGGTGAGCCAGCGCGAAACAATGTCGATCTCGGCGTCGCTGAAGCCTTCGGTGAGGCGCGCATTGAGCTCGGCAACGCCTGCCTTGGTGCGCGCCAGCGCCTTCCTGCCCGTGGCGGTCAGCCAGAGCCGCGAGGCGCGGCCGTCATCGGGATCGGCACGCTTTTCGAGCAGCCCCGCCTCCACCATCCGCTCCGCGAGCCCGCTGATCCCCGGCGGGCCGAGATCGAGTGCCGCACCGGCTTCGCCCATCAAAGCGCCGTCGTGCTTGCCCAGCACGAACAACAGGCCGCTCTGCGCCGAAGTGACCCCGCCGG
>DATHMA010000245.1:0-20746 GCA_035487555.1 Bradyrhizobium sp.
CGGCGCCCGGCTCCCAACCAAAGCACCTTAACCAAGGGAACACTCACATGATCGAATTAAAACCCTTCTCGAAGCTCGGCGGCGCCGACCACGGCTGGCTGAAGGCGAAGCATCACTTCTCATTCGCCAACTATTATGATCCCGGCAACATGAGCCACGGCGCGCTCAGGGTCTGGAACGACGACGAGATCGCACCGAACACCGGCTTTCCGGCGCATCCGCACGCCAACATGGAAATCATCACCTATGTCCGCGAGGGTGCGATCACCCACCAGGACTCGCTCGGCAACAAGGGCCGCACCGAAGCCGGCGACGTGCAGGTGATGAGCGCAGGCAGCGGCATCCGTCATTCCGAGTACAATCTCGAGCCGACGCTGACCAGGATTTTCCAGATCTGGATCCAGCCGACCACGCATGGCGGCCAGCCGACCTGGGGCTCAAAGCCGTTCCCCAAGGCGAACCGCTCCGGCAAGCTCGTCACCATCGCAAGCGGCATCAAGGGCGATACGGACGCGCTCCCGATCCGCGCCGACGCGCGGGTGCTCGCCACCACGCTGAAGGCCGGCGAAAGCGCGGAATATGAGCCGAGCAAGGCGCGCAACCTCTATCTCGTGCCGGCGGTCGGCAGCGTCGAGGTCAACGGCGTGCGCGTCAATGCCCGCGACGGCGCTGCGATCTCGGATGAAGCCAAGGTGAAGATCACCGCGCTGGAAGATTCCGAACTCGTGCTGGTCGACGCGGCGTAAGGCCAACTTTTCCACTCGTCATGCCCGGGCTTGACCCGGGCATCCATCCCCTTCGCAAGAGCCCTTTCGAGATCGATGGATTGCCGGGTCAAGCCCGGCAATGACGAGCAACTCTTAATCAACCCCAACCCCACAGGAGTCCCCTATGCCCAAAGTTCTCGTCCTCTACTACTCCGCCTATGGCCACATCGAAGCGATGGCCAACGCCGTGGCTGAAGGCGCGCGCGAGGCCGGCGCCACCGTCGACATCAAGCGCGTCCCCGAACTGGTACCGGCGGAAGTCGCGAAAGCCTCGTATTACAAAGTCGACCAGGCCGCTCCCGTCGCCAAGATCGACGACCTCGTCAATTACGACGCGATTATTGTCGGCACCGGCACGCGTTTCGGCCGCATGTCCTCGCAGATGGCGAATTTCCTCGATCAGGCCGGCGGGCTCTGGATGAAGGGCGCGCTGCACGGCAAGGTCGGCGGCGCCTTCACCTCGACCGGTACCCAGCATGGCGGCCAGGAGACCACGCTGTTCTCGATCATCACCAACCTCTTGCATTTCGGCATGACCATCGTCGGCCTCAACTATGGCTTTGCCGGTCAGATGAAGCTCGACGAGGTCACCGGCGGCGCGCCCTATGGCGCCACCACCATCACCGGCACCGACGGCAGCCGTCAGCCGAGCGCCAACGAACTCGCCGGCGCGCGTTATCAAGGGCGCGTGATCGCGGAAACCGCGAAGAAGCTGCACGGCTAAGGTGCATGGTTAAGGCGCCATTACTGAGCGCATGGCAGCTACGAAATGGGCGGCATTCTCCAGGGAGAATGCTGCCCTATCTACGTTGCCAGGGGACGAAGGATTCTGTGATGGTCGAACTAATCTTCATGGCTCAGATCGTACGCAACCCGCTGCAGGCGATGGCGCGGCGTTGGTACTGCAAAAGCCTTTTTCGCGCCACGCGCGGCGCGCGCCGCTGTGCGGGGTGCACGGCTTCGTGAGGGATTCGTGATAGGCTCCCGGCCTGCACGATCTTCCTCGGAGCGGACCCATGCCCTCACATCCGCAGACGCCCCATCTGCAAGCTCAATGGCCGGAGCTGCCGCTTGCGGCCTGGCGTGACACTTGCGCGACACTGCAATTATGGACGCAGATCGTCGGCAAGATCAGGCTGGCGCTCACGCCCTGGCTTAACCATTCCTGGCATGTGACGCTTTACGTCACCTCACGCGGCCTCTCGACCTCGCCGATCCCGGACGGCCTTCGCAGCTTCGAGATCGCGTTCGATTTCATCGATCATGTCCTGAAGGTTTCGACCAGCGACGGTGCAAGCCGCCAGTTCGCCCTCGCCGGTCATTCGGTCGCGAGCTTTTATGCCGCCGTGATCGCAGCGCTTGCCGAGCTCGGTATCCACGTGGCGATCGACGAGATACCGAATGAGCTGCCCGACCCGATCCGTTTCTCCGAAGACACGCAGCACGCCTCCTACGATGGCGACGCCGTGCAGCGCTTCTTCCAGATTCTCGTCAACAGCGATCGTGTGTTCAAGCAGTTCCGCAGCGGCTTTATCGGCAAGGCGAGCCCGGTGCATTTCTTCTGGGGCAGCTTCGATCTCGCTGTGACGCGCTTCTCCGGCCGCCGCGCCCCGCGCCATCCCGGTGGTGTTCCGCATCTGCCTGATGAAGTGGCCTGCGAGGCCTATTCGCACGAAGTTAGCAGCGCCGGTTTCTGGCCGGGCGGCGGCGCCATCGATTACCCCGCGTTCTATTCCTATGCCTATCCCGAGCCGGCCGGATTCCGCGCCGTCAAGGTCCGCCCCGACGCCGCTTTCTTCAGTGAAGCACTCGGCGAGTTCGTCCTGCCCTATGATGCCGCGCGCACTGCAGAGAATCCCGATCGCGCGTTGCTCGATTTCCTGGAGAGCACCTATCTGGCCGCGGCTAATACCGCGAAGTGGGATCGCGACGCACTCGAATGCGAGATCGGACAGGCAGGTGTGGTGCGGAAGATTTAATGCCCGGCTTTGCCGAACGGACCGACCGCGCGCCGCACCTGTTCGGCGAGCCTCGGATAGCGCCGCAGCCCCTGAGCGGTGCGGTCACGCAGCAAATAAGGGGCGCCGCGCCAGGACAGCGCAATGCTGACATCGGTGAGCGGCAGGCGCTTCGCGCCGAAGCGCCGCTTGTAATCGTAATTGCCGATGCTGAGGTCGAAATTGCGCACGCCCTGCTCGTGCAGCGCCGCCATCGTCCGTTCGACGCAGAGCAGGCCTGGAGAGCAATTGGACCACTGCCCGCCGGCATTGCTGGTCCGCAGCAGCGAATAAGCATCGCCATGCCGCAATCCCATGGTGGTGGCAACGATCCTGTCGTCGGCGATCAGCGCAGAGACCACCGCGTAACCTTCCGTGATGCCGCGGCTGACGACGTCGCGATAGAATTTGGCGTGCCTGACATCGTCGAGGACGAAGCTGATCCCGAGCTTCTCCATCCGCTGGTGCTGCTGGACATCCATGACGTCGAGAAACTGCCGGGCTTCGTCGGCGGTGGTGGCGATCTGAAATCTGGCGCCGGGATGGCGGGTGAATACGCGCCAGCAGCGCGGCATCTGCATCTTCCTGATCGAGGCGCGATAAGCCTCGAAATCATCGCCGACCTCGACCAGATTGCCGTTCAGCGAGGAGGAGCCGTTCCAGCCCGACGCGACCAGCGGATTCGGCCGCCCACGAATTTCCGCCGGCATCTTTTTCAAGCGAACCAGATCGGGCCTATCAGGCAATTGGCGCAGCGCTGCGAGCAAGGCCTGTCCCATCGTGCGCATGCTCGCGGAATCGCGCGGCGCTTCGCAGGCAATCATCGGCGCGTTGTAGTCGCTCACCCCGAGATCGGCGAATTCGACGAGACGAATGCCGTGATGCCGGCGGCTCGCCAGCGGAACCAGCGCGACATCGCGCTTGCTCGACGCATCGGAGATGATGGCAATCAGCGGCGTGACCGTATCGAAGGCGTGGTACCAGGCGTCGAGCCAATGCCGGTGCTGAAAGCTGGTGCCGTCGCCGGCCTCGTTCCAGCGCACGGCAGCCTCGCTCCAGTCGCGGACAAACTCGACGCGGAACGAAGCATCGGTCGACGCTCCCCGTGCGCTTGTCTCCTGAAGCTCTAGAACGGCCGACTTGCCCAATGCCTTTCACCCACCATCAAACTGATTGTGCTCGTCCCGCGATCGCTTGGCTCAGCTTGATCATTTTTTCGTCGCAGGTTGCTTCGCGCATATCTTGCCAACGTGGTGGCGTCCCGAGCCGGGACGGCACGCATGGATGCTTACTCCTATCTGACAGGGCAAGCGCTTCGGTGCCAGCGCAATCAGCTCGCGGAACCGAACGTCTGCAATGTATGGCTAACGGTAAACCGTTCCCGAACAGACAGCGGGACTCCACAGCATTGTATCATTTCTGTTAACCTTTAACGCAGCTCCCATGGAACCATTAGCCGCTTACGACTATTGCTTGGGACGCAGTGGGGATATCTATCCCGCAGCCCCATTTTCGGATCAGAGCTCTCGATGCATTCCGTTGCCTTGCTGACCCCGAGCCATGCGAAGGATCTCGAACGCTTCGCGCTGCTTTGCGACAGCATCGACGCGTGCCTGACCGGCTACACCAGGCACTATGTCATCGTTAATGACGACGACGTGGCGCTGTTCGAAAAATACAATTCCGAGAAGCGCGTCGTCATTCCCGTCTCGCGCTATCTGCCGAAATGGCTGTGGGCCTTGCCGAAGGCGCTGTCGCCAAGCCGCCGGCGCGTCTGGGTGTCGCTGTTGTCGAAGCCCGTGCACGGCTGGCATGTGCAGCAGATCGCCAAGATCGCGGGCGCTCTCGCGGCGCCTGAAGAGCGCATGTGCATCATCGATTCCGACAATTTCTTCTTCCGCAAATTCGATGTCAGCCGCTATGCCGGCGCGGAGAAGTCTCCGCTCTACGTCGATCGCCACGCCATTCGCGCCGACGCGCCGTTCCATGCGCTCTGGCTGCGCAATTGCGACGCCATGCTCGGCTTGGGCGAAACGACTTTCCCCTCCGACGACTATGTCGGCAACGTCCTGGTCTGGGACAAGGCGACGGTGCGCGCCATGACCGGGCAGATCCAGTCCGCGACCGGCAAGAGCTGGCAGCTTTCGATGTGCCGGAAGCGTCCCTTCTCGGAATATCTCCTGTACGGCCGCTTTGTCGCAAGCTCACCCTCTCATCTTGCCGCCCATCAGATCGTCGAGCGCAGCCTCGCGCTGTCGCACTGGGATGAGACCCGACTCGACAAATCGTCGATCGAGGCGATGATTCAGGCGGCCGCACCCGAGCAGGTCGCGCTTTGCATTCAGTCCTATTCCGGGACTTCGATCCGCGATATCCGCGGCGTCCTGTCCGCCGCGCTCGAGCACGAGGCGGCCTAGCCGCGCTCCGCGGTCGCGAAGACCTTGAGCGCGAGCGTGTGCAGCACGCCACGCGCGTCGCAGATGTTCAGGCCGATCGCGGCAAGCCCATAGACCAGCATGCCGCTCGCCGCGAGCACCGCGAATGCCGCAATACCCGGCACCGGCAACAGCCGTTCCAGCGCCAGCACGACACCCGCCATCAGCCCGCTCGCAAGCAGCGTGCGTCCCAGCGGCGCTAGCAGATAGGGCAGCCGATAGGCGTAGCGCGTCAGCATCAGGCCGATCACGACACCAAGCGCTTCCGAGACCATGAAAGACGCTGCCGTCCCCTGCAATCCCCACGCATTCGTCATCGGCCAGATGCAGACGATGTTGACCGCAACACTCGCCAATCCTTGCAGCAGCGACCATTCCGGCTTCTTGGCGAGATGGAAGCTGACATGCACGTAATATTGCGTGATGCATTGAAACAGCCAGCCCGCCGCCAGCATCGGCACGATCAGCGCCGCGGTGTCGCGAAAGGCAGGGCCGAGCAGGAAGGCGGCGAGATAAGGAATGGTCAGCGCAAGACCGACCGCCGCCGGCACCGAAACGGCGAGCAGGATTTCACCGAAACGCTCCAGCTGCGCTTGCGCCTTTGCGACGCCGTATTGCGCAAGGCTGTTCACGGCGATCGGGAACGCAGCCGCGGCGAGGCTGCCGGCCGGCATCTGGATGATCTGCCGCGTGAGGTCGGCGGAGGCGCCGTAAAGACCGGAGAATGCTTCGCCCGAATGCCAGGCGAGGAACAGACGGTCCATCGAGCACTGGAAGGTGTAGACGAACGCGGTGATCGTGAAGACGAAGCCGAGGCGGAAAAACAGGCGGAGCTCGCCGAGGTTGGCTTTGGCGAGCGGCGCCTGCCAGATGGTGCGGGCGTTGAATGCCGCGGTGACGAAATAGGCAATGGCGGTGCCGGCGAGCAGGCCGAACCCGCCCCACCCCAGTTTGATCGCCGCCAGACAAAGAGCAAAGGACACGAGGGTCCGCAGCACCGCGCCGGTGACGAACGCGCGCACCTGGAAGCGGGCGCGCATGATCTCCTGGCCCATTTCAACAAGGCCGATGCCGAGCGCCAGTACAATGGCGCAACCGACCTCCTGCCAGTTGCGGTGGGCAAGCGGCGAGATCACAAGCAACAGCAATGGCGCTGATGCGACCGATATGCCGTAGGCCGCAAGCGCCGTTCCGCGAAAATCGCGCTCGCCGCCCTCGGACTGCAACCGCATTACGGAAAAGCGCACCCACGTAAACAGGATCGCCGAGACGAAGCCGGCGATGCCGACGCCGATGACATAGACGCCGTAATCATCCGGCGAGAGCAGCCGCGTGAATGCCGCCGTGCTGAGGAAGCCGAACACCGCGGCGACCACGCTCGCGATCATGTATTGGGAGGCGTGTCGAAGCATCGCTCAGGCCCAACTCACCGCTTGAGATGTGCCGTGATGCGGCTCGCATTCCTTGCTCACGTCAGGTCGCCTCGCGGGTGAATTTCGTGATCACGTCCATGAACGGCTTCGGCCGGAAATCCCGATCGAGCGGCAGTGGGCGGTTGGGCAGATGGTCCGGACGGGGGAACATCTGGTCGATCCAGCTATACTGGTCCGCAATTCCCCAGGTGAGGATCGAGCGCAGCGGCGCTTCCGAGGTGATCGCCGAAAGCACCTGGTCCACCTTCTTCGCGACGATCGCGTCGCGCTCCGCTTCCGGCCCCGGGAGTTGCTTGTCGTCGACGTCGAGCTCGGTGACGATGACATCAAGGCCCCAGGAGCGAAACTCGGCAACGCATTTGGCGAGGCCATCGGTGTCGATGTCGAGCTCACCGTGCAAGTGCGACTGCAGGCCGACAGCATGAAGCGGCGTACCGGTGTCGAGCAGATCGGAAACGACATTGCGCAGCGCCGCGCGCCGTGCGGCGAAGCGCGGACCGACCGACTCGATGTCGTAATCGTTGATCACGAGCTGAACGTCGGGATCAGCGTCGGCGGCAGTGCGGAACGCCATCCGCATGTAGTTGGGGCCCAGCAAATTGAGCCACAGCGACTCGCGCCGCTCGGTCGGGCGCTTGGGAAATTCGGGGACGGCTTCGTTCACGACATCCCAGGAGGTCAGCTTACCGCGATAATAGGCAACGACGGTTGCGATATGATCACGAAGCGCGCGCTCCGCGGTCGCAGCGTCCTTGATCTGCTTGGTCCATTCCGGCAGGTCCGCGTACCAGACGAGGTTATGGCCGCGCATGGTCAGGCCGTTCTTCTGGGCGAAGTCGAGCAAGCCATCGGCCTTCTCGAAGGCAAACGTATGCGGATCGGGCCGCAGCGTCGGCCATTTCAATTCATAGACCGGCACGATCTGCGTGCAGTATTTGGTGATTGCATTCTTCAGCCGAACATCGGACTGCAAGTCCGCAAACGTCGCCGCGGCTCCATAACCATCGCGACGGCTGTGTGCATCGGCAGCCAACGGCGCGCCTTTGACCGCCGCGGATGCCACCGTGGCCAGACTGCCGGCAATTAACTCTCGTCTGTTAATCATCATCAACGTGCCGCCTGCAACGGATGTGGCGACTGGATATCAAAGCAACAACGCGAACACCTCAAATTTCATCCAACTGCGTTAATTCAAACTTGAATCGATCCGCGAATATCGCCCCTCACCCCTGGCACGGACCTTGCCGACTTGTGTCACACACTGTCCATGAGTGTTCAGCTCTGGCACATTTCCGCGCTCGCGCGACACATGCAGGTACCGATGTGGGTCAATGTCGTCATCCCGGTAAAGAACGGCGCTCGGTTTATCGGTGAGGCAATTGCGAGCGCGCTTAACCAGCCCGGCGTGAAGCGGGTGGTCGTCGTCGATGACGGATCGACGGACGGCTCTGCTGAAATTGCCGCGCAGATCGACGATCCACGCGTGACGTTGGTTAAGGGCGCCGGACGTGGCGTCTCGGCCGCCCGCAATTTCGGCTTTGCGGAAGTCGAACGCCAGTGCTCCGATCAAGAGCGCGAGCATGGTTGGGTCATGTTTCTGGACGCCGACGATCGCCTCGTTGCGGATGCAACGCGAAAGCTTGTCGATGATTTTCCGGCCGATTGCGTTGCCGTCTACGGCAACTATGAGCGGATCGACGCCGGCGGACGTCGCGTCGGCCGTCGCAGCCTGCTCGGCCGTCGCGGCAAGCCGAGCGGCGAGATCCTGCGCGATCTGCTCGCGGGCAATTTCATTGTCAATGGCGGCGTCATGCTGATCCGCCACATGCAATTTCGCCGCACCGGCGGCTTCGATGAGTCGCTGCGCTATTGCGAGGACTGGCACCTGTTCTGCCGGCTCGCGGGGCTCGGGCCGATTGTCTGGCGCCCGCGGACGACCGTCCTGGAGTATCGCGTGCATGACAGCAGCGCGATGATGAGCGGCCGGCTCAATTTCAGCCATTATCGCGCGGCCCTCAAGCGCGTGTTCACGGATCCGATGATCATCGGCAAGGTGGATCAAAGCGAGGCCGTTCGGCTGCGGCGAAAGGCGGAGGCGCATCTGAAGACCTATCTTGCCTGCCAGGCCATCCGCGCCCGTGCTTATGGTCGCGCCGTGAAAGAGACGGCCGAAGTGATTGCGCTCCTCCCATCGCAGGCGCCAAAGACGCTTGCTCACGCGCTCGGCGCACTGGCAGGGCTCTGATGCTGGATCGAACCACATTCGCAATGAGCGGTGAGATTGGCCCCGAGGCCATCGTTTGCATACCGACGTTCCGGCGGCCGACCGGCCTAAAGAAGACGCTGGAATCGCTGGCTGCCCAGGTCAGAACGAAGAATTTTGCCGTGGTGGTGGTCGAGAACGATGCCGAAAAGCTCGAGGGCAAACGGGTCGCGGACGCGATATTTGCCTCGCGGGCTCTCAGGGGTTTCTGTGTTGTAGAGCATACACAGGGTAATTGCAGCGCGATCAATACCGCGTTCAGGACAGCGCTTGCGCAGTTCTCGACGGCCGATCTTTTCCTGATGATCGATGACGATGAAGAGGCCGCGCCGGACTGGCTTGCCGGGATGATTGACACCGCGCGTTCAAGCGGAGCCGATCTGGTCGGCGGACCCGTGCTGCGCCACTTTGAAAGCGACGCGCCGCCGAGCTTGCAGCGACATCCGCTGTTCTACTCGACGATCACTGGCTCAGGCGAAACCACGGCGCTGCATGGGACAGGAAATTGCCTCATCCACAGACGGGTGCTTGAGGCACTCGGCGAACCGACGCTCGATGTCAGCTTCAATTTCCTCGGTGGCGGCGACATGGATTTCTTCACGCGTTGTCGGATCGCCGGCTTCAGATCGTACTGGAACGCGGACGCCAAAGTATTCGAGACGGTGCCGGCGCAACGCACCAAAACCCCTTGGGTGCTTCGACGATCTATTGCCACAGGTGCGATCAATTATCGGATCGACCAGAAGCGCTATCGCGGGCTGCGCGGCACCGCCTGGCTGATCCTGAAGAATGCCATCTCGCTGGGCATCGCCCCGCTTCGCGCGCTGCGTGCTCTGTTTACGACCGGACATTGGCTGCCGGCATCACACCCGCTTTGCCTCTCCGTCGGACGCAATCTGGCGGCCTTCGGGTTGGCACCGAAACCCTATCAGGCCGCCAATATCACGCCGCTGTTCGAAACCGCGCCAGATAGTGCAGCCCGAACACAGCTATCAGAAGGGTGAACCAGATCGGATCGGCGCGGTCGAGGAAGAAGCTTTCGAACCCGGCCAGATAGATTCCGAACAGCCAGATGCGCAGCAGCGCCATCGTCAGCGGACCGTTATTGCCGCCGCGATCGGCGAGATGGAAATTGCGCAAGGGCGCGATGACAAGCACCACGACCAGGAGCACAAGGCCCGGCACACCCGTGGTGAGCGCAGTGTCGAGATAGCCGTTATGGCTGTGGGCGACAGTAGCCGTCCACTCCATGCCGGCCTCTGTCGTTCGGCTCGCGCCGGTGCCCCAGAAGGCTGAAAAGCCATAGCCCAACCAGAGCCGCGGCCGCAGCGACTGCAGGGCAAATATCCAGATTTCAGTGCGGCCGGTAAAGCTCGTATCGAATGGCAGCGCATCGGCAATCGCAGCCAGGCGGTCGCTCATGACCGTTCCGACGCTCAGCAGATTGAGGAGCAACAGCGGCGATATCAGCATGATCGCCCGCAGCCAGAACGATTTTACGATCGTGACGGTAAAGCTCAGGACAAACGTGATGACGCCCAACGCAAACGCGCTCTTGCCGCCGGCGTTGAAAATGAAAATGACCGACAACACGACGCAGGCAAAGCCCGCGACAGGCAAGCCGTTGCGCATGATGTAAATGCCGAGGAACAGCATCATCACCATCACGGCCGCCGCCACGTTCTTGTGGCCGAACACGCCACGCCAGTCTCCGGCCAGCAGCGGCTCCTGTAGATCGGTGGCCAGATGGATCGACAGATTTGGCGCAAACACGATGCCGAGATAGCAGGTCGCAAGCAGCCCCAGCACCGAGATGGCGAACCATCGGGCCATTTCCGATTGCGACCGCGGTAGGAAGAACATCATGGAGGCGACTGCGGCGGCGGCCGCGGTCAGCGTGAAGCGCTTGACCGACACCATGAGATCGGTCGACGTCACGACGCTGACCAGCAACCAGGCGCCGAAAATCAGGAATCCCGGCGTGAGCAGCGTGGCAAGCCCCTGGCGATTCTCCGGGATGGTCAGAAGCGCCGTAAGGATCGCAAGCCCGCCGAAGACCGCATAGGTCATCGTCTCATTGCCGCTGGTCGTGTCCGCGAGATCGAGTTCTGCGAGATCGACGAACGGCCTGAGCGATATCCACGCCAGCAGCAACGCGGCGATGAACGTCGCCGCGCGCAGCACGACCACGACCTGCTGGCGGCGAAGAAAGCCGAGCAGCGCGGAAGCTTCCGACGTCGCGAGAAGCTGGCTCATCACCTCAAGGTCCGAAAATTCGATGCCGGAACGCTTCGGCTGGTTAATGAAATCTGAATGCGCGCCACTGCTCGCTGCCGACGCGGTCGGCCAGCGAAGCCTGGAGCGTCATCGCAAAAGGTTAATGCATTCGAAATTAACCACCCGGCGTAAGGGTTCTGAATCAAGAGTTCGTCGCGCCGGGCTCGGCACCGATATTGCTGCGTTCTTCGCGCCATGACACAGGCCAGCATCGGGACAATTCCGGACACCGCCGCGCGATCCAAATTCGCGTGGTTTTTGCGCGCGATATCGGAAGCCTTGCTTCCGCGCGACCGCGACGGCTTGCCGGCGGCGCCACTGCCCTGCCCTGCCAATCCCATTTCTGGACTCGCTCGCCCCATCATGGACCAACGCACGAACGCGGCGCACGCCACACCTGTGAACGGTTCGTTAACCGGTATGGTTAATTTTTCGTTTCGCTCGGCTTCCGCGTCTGGAGTAGCGCGCGCGCCAACGCGCCATGCTACGAGATTTGACTCCGCGCGCACGCCGCTGCTCGATGTCTTCGCCGCCACCGCCAACCTGTTCGCTCCCGGTGCCGACGTGCGGCACCGCGCCGCGCTGCCGGATTACATCGGCACCAAGGCCCGGCTTTTAAACGGTTTCTTTGCGATTTCGGTGAATAGTCCCTCAATGAGTATGGTTAATTTTTGTTGTTGCGTTGGTTCGGCGCCGAAAGCGGTGCGTAGCGTAACCCGAAGAGTAACCCCTCAGCCAATGCGTGCGGCAGTTTGGATGGAAGCTGGGGATCATGCTTGTTTATGACCAGCCGATAAATCGGACGCGGCCCGGCAGGCGTGCGGCGACGCGCGCGCCGTCGGGCTTCGACCTGTTTGCGCTGTTCAGCCTGCTCTGGCAGCGCAAGACCCTGATCATCGCTTCCGCGCTGATTGCGGCCGCGGCCGCCGTGATCGCCGGCAAGAGCCTCACCCCGAAATACACCGCGGTCGCCGAGCTCTATATCGATCCCCGCGAGTTGCAGCTGGTCGATCGCGAGCTCACGCCGCGCGCGGTCGACGTCTCCGGCCTGTCGATGGTGGTGGAAAGCCAGGCACGGCTGATCACCTCGAACAGCGTGCTCTTGCAGGTGATCCAGAACACCAACCTGGAAAGCGATCCGGAGTTCGGCGGCGGCGCCGGCAAGGGCATCATGGCGTCCATCCTCGGCTTGTTCGGGATCGGGCTTCACCCCGCCCCGGAGGCGACGCCCGACCACATCGTGGCGCTGGACGCACTGAGCCGTCACATCACCATCCGCAAGACCGAGCGCAGTTTCGTGGTCGATGTCGAGGTCTGGTCGCGCGATCCGGCGAAGGCCGCCATGCTCGCCAACGCGCTTGCCAACACCTATCTCGTCGAGTCCAAGAACACGCAGGCAACCGCCGCACGGCGAGCCACCACCGAGCTCTCCGGCCGCCTCAAGGAATTGCAGCAGCGCCTGCGAAACGCCGAGAATGCGCTCTCCGTCTATAAGGCGCAGAACAATTTCGTCGGCACCCAGGATTCGCTGCTCAGCGACCAGCAGCTTTCCGCCTCCAACCAGCGGCTCGCCGCGGCGCATGCGGCAACGCTCGACGCGCAGGCGCGACTCGACCAGATCGAAAAGAGCCGCAACAATTCGGTGGATCCGGGCGCGATTCCCGAAGTGCTGCAGTCGCCGACCATTGCCAATCTTCGTTCGCAATATGCCGAAACGCGCAAAAAATACGCCGAGCTGAGCGCCGAGCTCGGTCCGCTGCACCCGTCGCTGAAGCAGACGGAAAAGCAGGTCGAGGACCTGCGCCGCGTCATCAACGAGGAAGTGGACCGCTTTGCGCTGTCGGCCAAGAACGACCTGATCCGCGCGCGTGATTTCGAGGCTTCGCTCACCAAGTCGCTCGACGCCCAGAAGCGCCAGAGCGTCCAGCTCAGCCAGGCCTCGGTACGGCTGCGTGAGCTCGAACGCGACGTCGACGCCAACCGCGATCTCTATCAGTCCTTCCTCAAGCGCTCGCGCGAAACCGAGGAGCAGGAAAGCCTGAACACCTCGGCCTCGCGCATCATCGGCGAAGCCACCGTGCCGCAGCATCGGTCCTTCCCGCCGGCGATGAGCCTGATTGCCATGCTCGGCTTCATGCTCGGCGGGCTCGCCGCCTCCGGCTGGGTGGTCGCGGCTGACCGGCTGCCGACCGAACCGCAGCCCGCCGACCCGCGCACGCGCTCCTCCGCCTCCGACCGCAGGTCTTTGTCGGACCCGCCCCGCCGCGAAGCGCCGATTGCGGTGGTCGAGAAGCCGGTGATTGCGAGATTGCAGGACTACGACGTGATCCGCACCCTCGGCGGTATCATGGCCGATTCGAACACTGCCGACGTCACGCGCTTCGGCTGGCCGACGCTGCGCCCGGGCTTCCCGCTGACCGCGTTCCTCAATTCGCTGCGCGACATGCGCTCCTCGATCGGCCGTCGCGCGCCGGAGCAAACTGCACCGGTCGTCGCCGTCATCAGCGAGGACGATTGCATCGACCGCTGCGTGGCCGCACTCAATTTTGCGCTTGCCGCCGCCCGTGACGGCGCCCGCGTGCTGATGATCGATGCCGATCACAGGGATCACAAGCTCTCCAACAAGGTGGCGCGGCTCGGCAACAGCGAGCCAAGCCGCTTGGCCTGGCTCACGATCGGAGGCAAGGCGTCACGGACGATTACGACCGCGAACGGAATCTCCATCCTGCCGACCGCCAAGGGCGGCGATGCCAAGGCGACCGAAGCCATCCGCCAGAGCATCGCACTGGCGCGCAAAGCCGGGGGTTACGACCTCGTCGTCCTCGACGGCCCGGCGCTGCCGTGGGAAGCCGCCGACCGCAAGCTGCTTGACCTTGCCAATGGCGTCGTCGCGGTGCTGCCCGTCAACCTCGACATCAACGATGCGATGGAAGACATCATCGCTTCCCTCGGACCGGCGCAGCAGAAGCTCGCGGGCGTGATCCTGAACGAGCTCACGCCACCCACGCAAGCGCAGCAGCGGAGCAGGCAATATGCTTGAACGCCGCCAGAACCAGATCGGACGCGCCGCGACATCGGACATTCCCCGCATCACGCTGGGCGGATTGCGGCTCGCCGTGCTCGATATCGAGCAGACCGCGAATTTCATGATCGAGGCGGCCTTCCCGCATCGCCGGGTCGGCCGGCCGCTCTATCTGACCTCGGCCAATGGCGAGGTGCTGGCCCGCTGCTCGACCGAACCGATGACGGAGCGGCTGTTCCGCGCCGCCGATCTCATCAACGCCGACGGCCAGCCCTTGGTGACGGTGTCGCGCTTCAAGTCGAAGACGCCGCTTCCGGAGCGTGTCGCCACCACCGACCTGTTCGACGTGGTCGCGCGCAAGGCGGCCGCTGCCGGACTTACCTTCTACATGTTCGGCGCGAATGAAGAGGAAAACGCCTCGGCCGTCGCCAAGGTCCGCGCGCGGCATCCGACCCTGGAGATTGTCGGGCACAGCCATGGCTATCTGCGCGGTGAGGCGCTGCGCAAGAAGATCGACGAGATCAATGCACTGGCGCCCGATTATCTCTGGATAGCGCTCGGCGTTCCCTATGAGCAGGCCTTTGTCGACGAGTTCACGCCGCATCTTACCAATGTCGGCGTCATCAAGACCTCGGGCGGATTGTTCAACTTCCTGTCGGGAAGCCGCGCCCGCGCGCCGCAATGGATGCAGATGGTCGGCCTCGAATGGGCCTGGCGCATCTGGCTCGAGCCGCGGCGGCTGTTCTGGCGCTATTTCACCACCAATCCACGCGCGCTCTATCTGTTGTTCAACCGGAGCCGGCCGTCCGACACCGACCGGACACGCCGCTAGACGGGCCCATGAACGATCGCCCTGCCATTCTTGTCACGGGCGGCGCGGGCTATATCGGCTCGCACGCCTGCCTCGCGCTGGAGGCGTCGGGCTATCAGCCGATCGTCTACGACAATCTGTCGACCGGCCACCGCCATTTTGTCCGCGGCCCGCTCGTGATCGGCGATCTCCTCGACGGTCGAGCGCTCGCGCGGGTCTTCGCGCAGCATGACATCCAGGCCGTGATGCATTTCGCTGCCGCGTCCCTCGTCGGCGAGTCCATGGCCGATCCGCACAAATACTACACCAACAATGTGAACGGGACGCTGTCGCTGCTCGGCGTCATGCGCGAGGCCGGCTGCAAGCACCTGGTGTTCTCTTCGACCGGCGCGGTCTACGGCAATGCCGACAGCAAGGCGCTATCCGAAGACTATCCCTGCGCGCCGATCAACACCTATGGTGCGACCAAGTGGATGATCGAGCGCATCCTCGCCGATTATCGCACCGCTTACGGCTTCGGCGCCTTTTGCCTGCGCTATTTCAATGCCAGCGGCGCCGATGCTTCGGCCGCCATCGGTGAGTTGCGCGACAATGAGACCCATCTCATTCCACGCGCGATGATGGCGATGCAGGGCCATCTGTCCGATTTCGCCGTGTTCGGCACCGATTACGATACGCCTGACGGCACGGCAATCCGCGACTACATCCACGTCACCGATCTCGCCGCCGCCCATGTCTCGGCGCTGAAACTCCTGATGCAAGGACATCAGGGCGGCGCCTTCAATCTCGGCACCGGCAACGGCTTTTCAGTACGCGAGATTCTCGAAGCGATCGCGCTCGAGACCGGCCGCAGCGTGCCGCATCTGATCAAGCCGCGCCGCGCCGGCGACCCGGCTTACCTGGTCGCCGACGCCAGCGCCGCACGCGAGGTGCTGCAATTCTCGCCCCGGCATTCGGATCTTGCGACCATCATCCGCACCGCCTGGGCCTGGCACCTCAAGGCTCACCCGCTGAAAGCGGTGTGAGCCTCGCTGTCGGCGCTGCTTACAGCGCCTTGATCTTCACCAGGCGGAACTTCACCACGCCCGAGCCATATTGCAGGGCGATCGGTCCCGCATCGAGATGCTTGGAGTCCTGTACGTCGGCCGTCTTCTGCCCGTTGAGCGTGACGACCAGATGCGGGCCCTGCGCGGTGATCTCATAGGTGTTCCACTTGCCGGCGGCATGCGGCATCGGGTCGACCTTGGCGGCGTCGACGATCGCGCCGGTGCCGTAGCTCGGATCCGGCCGCTTGTCGAAGACGTTGACCTCGTAACAGGTCTTGCCGGTGATGCTGTCCGGCTTCTCACAGCGGATGAAGATGCCGCTATTGGCTTCCTCGTCGACCCAGAACTCGGCGTAGATCTGGAAGTCCTTGTAGGGGACCTTGCTGACGAGATAGGCGAGATCCTTGCCGTCGAGCTTGTCAGCGGAGAGCACGCCGTCCTTCATCTCCCAATTGGCCTTGCCGACCTCGTTCCAGTCGCCCTTCTTGTCCTTGTCGAGCAAGGTGACCCAGCCGTCATCGGCGCCGGACGCAGCGCCGGCATAAAGCGCAGCCGCGCTGACCAAGAGTCCAGCGGCCACTGTCCGAAGTCCGTATCGCATCACGAGTCCTCCCGTTTTTTGTTTGTGCCTTGACGATAGCAGAGCGCGTTGTCTTACAAGCGCGATTTCAATGCTGCAACTGCCTTCTCTCGAGCAGGGCAGGCACACGCCTTCGTGCCTTGCACCGCACTGACGCAACCGGATAGCATAACAACCAACAAGCGCGCCTATTCCGGCGCAAAAAACATCTGGGAGGATATGATGACGGCGACCAACCGGCTCTTGCGATTTCTTGCGCTGCCGATTTGCCTGGCGGCGACCCTGAGCATCGGCTCGGCCGCCGAGCCTGCCCTCAATCCTGCCGCGCTTGTCTACAAGATGCCGGACCAGATTCCATGGGGGCCGGTGAATGCAGCGGGCGCGCAAAGCGCTGTCGTGGTCGGCGATCCCTCAAAGCCCGGCTTCTACATGGTCTATAACAAATGGACCAAGGGCAATCATTTCAGCCATCCGCATTTCCACCCCAACGACCGCTACATCGTCGTCCTGCAAGGCACCTGGTGGGTCGGCACCGGGCCCAAATGGGACCCCGAGCACAGCAGCGTCCCGATGCCACCCGGCAGCTTCGTGACCCATTTCGGCAAGCAGGTGCATTGGGACGGCGCCAAGGACGAGGACGCCGTACTCCTGATCATGGGCGAAGGTCCGGCCACCGCAACCGAGGTGACCGAAGAGAAGTAGCCAATACTTTTCAGTCCAATACTTTTCACTCGATGGCTTTTCAGCCGACGGCCTTCTTGGCCTTGCGGGGCTTGCCGGATCGATCGGGCGCGCCCTGCGCCTCCGGCTGCAGCGGCGGCGACGCCAGCAGCGGCGGCGAGCGCAGCAATTTGGCGAGCTCGCGCGGCGGCACCGGCCTGCTGAACAGATAGCCCTGCATCTCGTCGCAGTGATGATCGCGCAGGAACGCCTGCTGCGCCGCGGTCTCGACGCCCTCGGCAACTACGGTCATGCCGAGCGCCTTGCCCATGCTGATGATCGCCTGCGCGATGGCCTGGTCCTCGGAATCCCGCGGCAGGTCGCGCACAAAGGAGCGGTCGATCTTGATGGTGTCGATCGGGAATTGCTTCATCAGCGACATCGACGAATAGCCGGTGCCGAAATCGTCGATCGCAAGGCGAATGCCGCGGCTCTGGATCGCGTCGAGCACGCGTACGGCGCGCGCCACATTGCGCATCACCATGCTCTCGGTCACCTCGAGCTGCAGCAGCACCGGCGACATGCCGCTCGCCAGCAGCGCCTCGTCGATGTCATTGAGCAGATGTTCGTCGGCAAATTGCCGCGGCGACAGGTTGACCGCCATCGACACCGGCCGCAGGCCACGGCGTTGCCATGCCATGTTCTGCGCGCAGGCCTGATTGAGCACCCAGCGGCCGATCGGCACGATCAGCCCGGTCTCCTCGGCCAGTGGAATGAATTGCGCCGGCGTGACCTGCCCGAGCTGCGGATGGGTCCAGCGCAAGAGCGCCTCGACGCCGGTGATCTGCCCGCTCGCCAGGTCGATCTTCGGCTGGTAATGCAACGAGAACTGATCGCGCTCGACGGCGCGGCGCAATTCGGTCTCGAGCTTCAGCCGCTCGAACGACTGCGCCTTGACCTCGCCGCTGGAGAAACGGAAACCGTTCTTGCCGTCCTCCTTGGCGAGATACATCGCGATGTCGGCGCTCTTGGTCAGCGTCGGCGCGTCGCTGCCGTTGTCCGGGAACATCGCAATCCCGATCGAGGCCGAGCTATGACATTCATGGCCGCCGATTTGCATCGGCTCGCTGAGCAACGCCAGCAGGACGCCGGCGATGCGCTCGACATCGCCGCGATCGGACGCTTCACCGAGAATGACGACGAATTCGTCGCCGCCGAGCCGCGCCACCACGTCGCCCGGGCGCAGGGCGCCGCGCAAGCGGTTTGCGATTTCCACCAGCAGCATGTCGCCGGCATCGTGGCCGAGCGAATCGTTGATGATCTTGAAGCGGTCGAGATCGATGAATAGCAGCGCGAAGGGCCGATCGTGGCGGCGCGCGCTGTCGATCGAATGGCGCAGCAGCTCATTGAACATCTCGCGGTTCGGCAGCCCCGTCAGGCTGTCATGCGAGGCGAGATATTCGATGCGCTCGTCCGCCCGATTTTTCTCGTCGGCGCGGTCGAAATTCTCCAGCGCGAACGACACATTGTCTGCCAGACGCTGCAACAGCTCGGCAAGTTCAGGGGTGAAGGTGTGCCGCTCCGCCGACAAAAACAACATGATGCCGATGATGCCGCCGCCGACCTCCAGCGGAAACGCCGCGCCTGACTTCGCGCCGTCGCTGCGAACGATGGGATGGAAGGCAATGCCGCGCGAGTCGTTCAGATAATCGTTGCTGATGCAGGCCTCTCCCGCGCGGAACGCCGTGCCGGAAAGACCGCGCCCTTCGGGATGGTCGGCATTGCGCGACAGGCGCACCTTCCTGGTATTTTCGGCCGTGGGACCCGCGACCGCGACCAGATCGAGATAATCGCTGTCCGGCCGCGCCAGCGCGATGCAGGTCGAGGTGAATTTGGCGCCCTGCGCCACCGATTCACACACCAGCTCGAACAGCTCGCTGCGCGACTTGGCGCGCATGATCGCTTCATTGGTCGCGGAAAGCGAGACCAGCATGCGCGCCAGCCGCTCCCGCTGCGCATCGGCCCTTGCCTTCTCCGCCGCGCGCTCGAAATTATCCAGCGCGAACGAGGCATTCTCGGCCATCCGCGCCAGCACGGCGACGACCCCCTCGTCCGCCGCCCAGGAGCGACCGACAAAGAACATCAACACGCCGACGCTCTGGCCGGTCTTGATCAGGGGCACCGCGACGCATGCGACAGCGCCGCTCTCGCGCCCGGCCCGCCGCCACGGCTCGCCTTGTTGGGAGCCCACGACATCACCATCGACGCAAGGCCTCTGGGTGCGGAACGCCGCCCCGCAGACGCCGGCACCATGAACATCGTCCGGATCGATCGAGTAGCGTGACTGCGTTACCAGCTCGGCGCTGCCGCCGGCGCTCGCGACCGGCTTGAGCCAGCTCGAGCCTTGCTCGGGCAGCATGACCACCGCCGCGATCGCCCTGCCGCTATAGGAGGCGGCATCGCAAACGCGCTGGTAGAGCTCCTGCTCGGTCTTGGCGCGCAGGATGGCTTCGTTGGTGGCGCTGATCGCGCCGAACATCAGGTTCAACCGTCGCAGCGCGCGCTCGTTATCCTTTCGCGCCGCTTCGATGGCGAAATTGTCGAGCGCAAAGCAGATATTCGCCGACATGCGCTTGAGCATCGCGACGATGTCGTCTGTGAGCGAACCGGGCTCGCGGCGCGTGACCAGCAGCACGCCCACACTGCGGCCCTGGCAGGTGAGCGGCACCGCGGCCGCGGCGCCGACCTCGCCCTTGCGGGCCCCGTCGCGCCAGGCCATCGAGCGCTTGTCGTTCAGGAAATCATTGCTGACCACGACCTCGCGGGCGCGAAAGGCCTGGCCGCAGACCCCTGAGCCTTCCGGCGTGCCCTCGACAATGGTGATATCGATGCTGCACAGCCGCTTGATGTCCTCGCCGAATCCGGAGGCAAAGCGCAGGAAATCGGTACCTTCCTCCAGCAAAAACACCGCCGTCGCCAGGAAGTTGCCGCTGGAAAAAGCGGCTTCACACACCTTGCGGTACAACTCTTCCGGCGATTTCGCGTACAGAATCGCTTCGTTGGTTGCGCTGAGCGCAGCGAACGTACGCGCAAGTGCAGTCGGCAACGTAACTGGCTCCCTGTGGCAACATGGCCATCCCTGGGAGTGTTGTGCGGGTTGGACGCCTAAACCGGAGTTATGAGCGGTCCTAAACTGCGATTCAAAGTAAATGCCGCGCCAAAACTGCGGACAAGTGTCCGAATTTGTACGGACCATAAGGAAACCTTGGGGCTTCGCCGGCCATTCGGCCTGCGGCAAACAGGGTTTACAAATTCCATCCAGGCCGCGTTGCCCCATTCCGTCCGATGAAATCCGTACCGCGCTGAGGGCATGGCGGCAGGGTTATTGGGCCCTTGCCCTGAAGCGTTGCCTTTGAGACGATACCCTCCCGACAACAAGCAAGACCCGCCTTTTT
>DATHMA010000246.1:0-52054 GCA_035487555.1 Bradyrhizobium sp.
CGCCATCGAGAACTTCAAAATGTTCGACATGGTGAACCTCTTGACCTCGGGAGGTCCGGGATCGACCACCGAGGTCGCATCCATCACGTTGAAGCGCGAAGCGTTCGAGAAATGGCGCACCGGCTATTCGTCCGCACTCGCCATCATCCTGTTTGTCACCGTGTTCGGTGCGGCCAATATCTATGTTCGGGCCCTTGATCGGGTGAAGCAGCGATGAGCACCGTCAGCGCGCATTCCGTCGTCGAGCCGTCGTCGCTGTCAAAGACCATCAGCGGGGCGATCGTCGCCCTCTATGCGGTCATCGCCATCCTGCCGCTGCTCTGGATCTTCCTGACCGGTTTCAAGACGCCGACGGATTCGATTTCCTATCCGCCGAAAATCATCTCCGAGCCTTCGGTCGAAGGCTACGTCAACCTGTTCACGACGCGCACGCGGCAGACGCCGGAATTCCTGGCGAGCCTGCCGCCGCCGCAGACGTGGTACGAACGCCTGGTGCGCTCGCGCAACATGGTGATCGCGGGTCCCTCGAAAGTGGTGCCGCGCTTCATCAATTCGATGGTGATCGGGTTCGGATCGACATTCCTGGCGGTCTGCCTCGGGACGATCGCGGCCTACGCCTTCTCGCGCTTCCGTGTACCGCTCGCCGATGATTTGCTGTTCTTCATCCTGTCGACGCGGATGATGCCGCCGATCGCAGTCGCGATCCCGATCTATCTGATGTTCCGCAACCTCGGGCTGACCGACACCAAGCTCGGGATGATCCTGCTCTATACGGCCGTCAACGTCTCCCTCGCGGTCTGGCTGCTCAAGGGATTCATCGACGAGATCCCGCGCGAATATGAGGAGGCCGCCATGGTCGACGGCTACTCTCGCCTGCAGGCCTTCTTCAAGGTGGTGTTGCCGCAGGCGACGACCGGGATCGCCGCGACCGCGATCTTCTGCCTGATCTTTGCCTGGAACGAATATGCGTTCGCGGTCCTGCTGACCAGCGGCGACGCGCAGACCATGCCGCCCTTCATTCCTTTCATCATCGGCGAGGGTGGCCAGGATTGGCCGGCGGTGGCCGCCGCCACCACCCTGTTCTTCCTGCCGATCCTGCTCTTCACCATCCTGCTGCGCCGGCACCTGCTGCGTGGCATCACCTTCGGGGCGGTGCGCAAATGAGCGAACGGATCGACCGCCGCGCTTCGCGATTTCCGTTGTGGCTGCGTCGCGGTCCGAGTGAGGCCGTCGCCATGACGCTGATCGGGCTCGGCGTCGTCATGTTGATGCAGCCGTTCTCGCTCGATCTCTTCAGCTATTCCTTCGTCACGATTCTCGTGGGAACGCTGGGGTTCGTGATCGTCAGCCATTTTCCGGATTAGCGTCATGGCGGAGATCAAACTCGAAGCGGTCGCGAAATCCTTCGGAGCGTTTGCCGCCGTCAAGGGCGAGAGCTTCACGGTGGATCACGGCTCGTTCTTCGTCGTTCTCGGGCCGTCGGGCTGCGGCAAGACCACGACCTTGCGGATGATCGCAGGGCTGGAGCTTCCGACATCCGGGCGCATTCTGCTCGACGGCGACGACGTCACTTCCTTGCCCGCCTCGGCTCGGGACATCGCGTTCGTGTTCCAGCTATTTGCGCTCTACCCGCATATGAACGTGCGGGAGAACATCGGCTTTCCCCTCAAATGTCAGAATTTTCCGCGCGCCGAGATCAGGAAGAGCGTGGAGGAAGCGGCGCGGCTGCTGCGGATCGATCATCTGCTCGACCGCAGGGTCGGCGGCCTGTCCGGCGGTGACCGCCAGCGCGTCGCGCTCGGCCGCGCCATCGTGCGCCGGCCAAAGGCCTTCCTGATGGACGAGCCGCTCGGGGCTCTCGATTCCGAATTTCGCAGGCTGATGTGCGGCGAGCTGCGCGCGCTGCACGACCGGATCGACGCCACCTCGATCTATATCACCCATGACCAGCTCGAAGCCATGGCGATGGCAGATCGCATCGCCGTCATGAACCAGGGACGCGTCGAGCAGATCGGCTCGCCGCAGGAGATCTATGATCGTCCGAAGACGATGTTCGTGGCCGACTTCATCGGCGCGCCGCCGATGAGTTTTCTCAAGGTGCACACGGCGCCGCGACGGGGCGATCGCGTCATCTGGATCGACGGCGCGAGGGTCGAGATGCCGGAATTATTCGAAGGCCGCGCGGAAGGCAAATTCGCGTTGGGTGTACGTCCGGAAAATGTCGCGTTTGCCGACAGCTCGCAGCTTCGCGGCCGGGTGATCGGCGCCGAGTATCTCGGCACCACGCAGATTGTCACCGTGACCACGGCAGGTGGCCAGGTCAAGGCGCGGCTGCCGTCGGGCAAGCCGGTCCAGGTCGGCGAGACGGTTGGGTTGAGATTGCGGTCGGACAAGCTGTCGCTGTTCGATGCCGCCAGCGGTGCGGTGCTGTCCTCGGCGCTGGATGGGGGAGGGCGCCATGGCTGATGTCTCCCTCGTCGATGTCGGCAAGCGCTTTGGCGCCGTGGAGGCGATCCGGAATCTCTCGCTGTCCATTGCGGACGGCGAATTCGTCGTGCTGCTCGGACCGACCGGCGCGGGCAAGACCACGACCTTGCGATTGATCGCAGGCCTGGAACGGCCCGATCAGGGCAGCGTGGTCATCCGCGGCAGGGATGTCACCGGGGAATTGCCTGCCGAGCGCGACGTCGCCTTCGTGTTCCAGCAATATTCGCTGTATCCGCATCTGACCGTCTACGACAATCTGGCCTTTCCACTGCGTTCGCCGGCGCGTCGCATGGGCGAGGCTTTCATCCGCCGTCGGATCCAGCAGGTGGCGGAGCTGCTGCATATCGAGCAGAAGCTCACCAATCGCGCCACCGCGCTTTCGGGAGGTGAGATGCAGCGCGTGGCCATCGGTCGCGCCCTGGTGCGCGAGCCCGCTGTCTATCTGATGGACGAGCCGCTGTCCTCGCTTGACGCCAAGCTCCGCGCCGAATTGCGCCTTGAGCTCAAGCGCATCCAGCGCGAGCTCGGAACCACGATTCTCTACGTCACGCATGATCAGATCGAAGCCATGACCATGGCCGATCGTATCGGCGTGATGAGCGAAGGGCTTTTGATTCAGCTCGGCACGCCGCGCGAAATCTATGAGCGACCGAACAGCGCCTATGTCGCAAGCCGGCTCGGGACGCCCGCCATTAACCTCGTTCCGGCAGAGTTGCTGGCGAGCCAATCGGCGCCGCTGGAGGCGCGCACCGTTGGCCTGCGTACCGAGCATATCCGGATATTTTCGGCGGATCATTCGGGGCCGCGGGCACGGGTGCATTGGGTCGAGCATCTCGGCGATCAGAATCATGTACACCTCAAGCTCGACAGCCATTCGCTCGTCACCCTTGCCGATCCGGCCCAGGAGCTGAAGGCGGGAGACGAGGTCGCGCTTGAATTCCTGCAGCCGCTCTATTTCGATCAGTCGGGAAACCGTATAGCTGCCGACGGGGTGCTCGCATGATGATCGATCGCGAAACGCGCAAACGTCTGATCGTGGCCGTGGCGAGCCGCGTCATCGCCAGTGCGGACGAGCTGACCGATCTCGACCGCGCCATCGGCGACGGCGATCACGGCACCAATATGCGCCGGGGCTTTGAAGCGGTGCTGGCGGCGGCCGACGAGCTTGCCGCGAAGAGCTTTGGCGAGTCCCTGAAAGGCGTCGGCACCACGCTGGTCATGAAAGTGGGCGGTGCGTCCGGCCCGCTCTACGGCACCCTGTTCCTGTCGCTCGGCAAATCGCTCGACGATGAGGTGAGCCGGGAACAGGTCGCTGAGGCCTTTGCCGCGGCCATTGATGCGGTGAAGACGCGCGGCAAGTCGGAGGCCGGCCAGAAGACGATGCTGGACGTGTTCTTTCCGGTGCTTGCCGTGTTGCGTGAAGGAGGCGAAGAGTTGCCGGCGCGGCTGAGGACCACCGCGCACCTCGCAGCCGAGAACACCGTCCCGATGAAGGCAATCCGCGGACGTGCGTCGTTCCTCGGTGAACGCAGTATCGGACATATGGACCCCGGCGCGCGATCCTCCGAATTGATCGTCGACGCGGTCGCAGACGTCATGGAAGGTTGTGCATGAATGAAAATGTAGGAATCGTCATTGTGTCTCATTCGGCGGACGTCGCCCGCGGGACGGCCATGATGGTCGAGCAGATGGTCGGTCGCGAAGTGCCGCTCGGCTGGTGCGGCGGAGACCCGGATGGCGGGCTCGGCACCAACGTCGAGGCGATCATGGCGGCTATCGACAAGGCGTGGTCGGAGAAGGGCGTTGCCATTCTCGTCGATCTCGGTGGTGCGGAAACCAACAGCGAAATGGCGATCGAGATGTTGCCCGAACCGCGGCGCGGCCGCGTCGTCGTGTGCAATGCGCCGGTGGTCGAAGGCGCTGTCATGGCGGCGACCGAGGCGGCGTCAGGGGCGACGCTGGAAGCCGTGCGCCGCACGGCCGAAGAACTGACGCCGGCGTGAAGCGAGACGATTGGGATGAATAGACTGAAGGCATCGGTTCTCATGCGACACGAGGTCGGGCTGCATGCCCGGCCCTCCGTGAAGCTGACCAAGCTTGCCAAGGGATTTGAATCGAAGATCGATCTCGGGCTTTCGCCGGACGGGCCCTGGATCGACGCCAAGAGCATCGTCAAGGTCATGGCGACCAAGGCGCCGAAGGACTCGACGATCTATTTCCGAGCAGAGGGGCATGACGCAAAAGCCGCGCTGGATGCGCTGGTGATGCTGGTCGATGGAGATTTCCAGGATGGACCATAGGACGCATCGGCCCGCCCATCGCGTCGAGGGGAGATCTGCCGCCCCGGGCATCGCGATGGGGCCGCTTGTGCGCCTTTCCGCCGCGAAGCCGCAGACGCGACAGTCGCGCTCGGCGGCGGGCGAACGAGAGGCGCTTACCGATGCGCTCGAGGCCTCAAAGCTCGATCTCGTCGGACTGGCGGACAAGATCGATGATGAAGACGCCGAAGCCATCCTCGCGTTCCAGGTCGCGCTGCTCGAGGACGAGAACCTTGCTGCGCCCGCCTTTGCGCTGATCACCGATGGCGAGGTTGCGAGCAAGGCCTGGATTTCAGCCATCGATCCTGAAATCGCGAGCTATGATCAGGCCGATGATCCCTATTTTCGTGCCCGCGCCTCGGATCTGCGCGACTTGCGCGACCGTGTGCTGCGGCGATTGGCCGGCGAAGTCGATCAGGCCGTGCCGGCAGGCGTGATCGTTGCCGCGGAAGATCTGCCGCCGTCGGTGTTTTTGGCCACCGACTGGCGTGATGGGGGCCTGGTGCTGCGCCGTGGCAGTCCCTCCAGCCATGTCGCCATCCTCGCGCGATCGCGCGGCGTGCCGATGATCGTCGGCGTCGATATCGATCATCTCGAGAGCGGCACTGACGCTGTGCTGGACGGTGACGCCGGCGTGCTGATTGTCGATCCCGATCCCGCGCTGCGGGCCGACTATCACCGGCGCCTCGCCCGGCAGGCGCAGGCGCGAGATGCCGCGTTCTCCATCAGCGGTCCCGCCTTGACGGGTAATGGTGAGCGGGTCCAGCTCATGATCAACGTGACCGGGCTTGCCGAACTCGGGGATATGGACCCCTCAAGGGTGGACGGCATCGGTCTGATGCGAACCGAGTTTCTGTTTCAAGAACGCGAACGGCTTCCGACCGAAGAAGAGCAGTACTGGGTCTACAGCCAGATGGCCAAGTGGGCCGCCGGTAAGCCGGTGACCATTCGCACCCTGGATGCCGGCGGCGACAAGCCGATCGCGGGCTTGACGGAGCCCGGCGATCTCAATCCGTTTCTCGGCGTGCGTGGGGTGAGGTTATCACTCCGGCGGCTGGACGTGTTTCGCCTGCAACTGCGGGCGCTGGCACGCGCCGCGGTGGGTGGAAATCTGAAAGTGATGATTCCCATGGTCACGGTGCCAGAAGAGCTCGATCGCTGTCGCGAGCTGTTTCGCCAGGCTATCGAAGAGCTGCGCGGCGAAGGGCAGGAGGCCGCGATGCCACCGCTCGGAATGATGGTCGAGGTGCCGGCCGCCGCACTCGCGATCGCGGATTTTGACGCCGACTTCTATTCGATCGGCAGCAACGACCTGATCCAATATGTCATGGCGGCAAGCCGCGACGAACCGCAGCTCGCCGATCTCGCTCGTCCCTCCCGCGCGGTTTTCAATCTGATCCGGCATGTTGTGGACCATGCAAATCGGCGCGGCCGCGAGGCCAGCCTGTGCGGCGACCTCGCCGGTGATCCGCAACAGGTCGCAGCGTTACTCGATCAGGGCTTGCGCAGCTTTTCGGTCGCACCCGGCGCGCTCGGGCCGGTCAGGGCCGCGATCTTCAGCTATTCCGGCAAAGCCGCATGAGCACGCAGCCCACTCCGGAAAATTCGCAAGGCCTGATTGCGGCCTACAAGACGATCCTGGGCGATATCCTTGACCGTCGCCCCTCCGGCATGAGGCAGCGCCTCGCCGAAGCCCTCGGCAAGAACCGCAGCTTCATCACGCAAATCGCCAACCCCGCCTATCAGACGCCGATTCCCGCGCAGCATGTGCATGCGATCATTCAGGTGTGCCATTTCTCGGCGCAGGAGAAGGAGCGTTTCCTCACCGCCTATCATCGTGCACATCCGCGGCGGCTATTGCTCCTGAAAGAGCGCGAGCGGAGCCGGCGGCTGACACTGATGCTGCCCGATCTCGGCAGCGAGCAAAAAAATCACAAGCTCGACACGCTGCTGAGCGAATTCGCGGAGAAGGTCGCGAGGCTGATCGAAGATAGCTAGAGCAAAAATAGGGAGGAAGGGATGAAAAAGCTGATCAACGCCATCGACGACGTGGTGAGTGAAAGCCTCGCCGGCTTCTGCGCGGCGCATTCCGACATCGTGCGTCTCGGCGAGACCGCGCCCTTTGTGCTGCGCCGCCGCCTCAAACGAGGCAAGGTCGCGCTGGTGTCAGGCGGAGGTTCGGGGCACGAGCCGCTCCACGGCGGATTCGTCGGGACGGGCATGCTGGACGCAGCCGTTCCCGGGCAGGTCTTCACCTCGCCGACGCCCGATCTCATCCTCGCCGCTGCCGAGGCCGCCGATACCGGCGGCGGGGTGCTGTTCATCGTCAAGAATTACGAGGGCGACGTCATGAATTTCGACATGGCCCGCGAGATGTCGGGCAAGACGGCCGCAACCGTGATCACCGATGATGATGTCGCGGTCGAAAAATCGACCTGGTCGACCGGACGGCGAGGTGTCGCCGGCACGCTGATCGTGGAAAAGATCGTCGGCGCGGCCGCGGAAGAGGGGCGCAAGCTCGACGAGCTGAAGGCGCTGGGTGACCGTGTCAATGCAGCCACGCGCTCGATCGGCATCGCGCTGACGAGCTGCACTGTTCCGGCCGCCGGCAGGCCGACCTTCGACCTCGCCGAGGACGAAATGGAGGTCGGCGTCGGCATTCACGGCGAACCCGGGCGCCGGCGCGTCAAGCTCAAGCCGGCCAACGAAATCGCGGCGGAAATGGTCGGCGCCATTACCGCCGATCTCGGCGATCGCGCACGAGGCGAGGTGATCCTGCTGGTCAACGGTTTTGGCGGAACGCCGTTGTCGGAGCTTTATCTGATTTACAACGACGCCCGCCAAAAGCTGGAGACGGCTGGCTGCGTCATCGCGCGCTCCCTGGTCGGCAACTTCGTCACCTCGCTCGACATGGCGGGTTGCTCGGTTACGGTGTCGCTGCTCGATGAGGAGATGAAGCGCCTCTGGGACGCACCCGTCCAAACCGCTGCGTTGCGTTGGGGCGTATAACGATGGCTGTGCAGCCGGCTCGCGTGTCGGGCCGCTAGATTCGCATGTGGGCTTCTATTCGCTGCGCCGCTTCCCGATCGACGGGGGCGCTATCGACGATTTCGCCTCGCTTGAACACCAGATACCGATCGGCGATGCCGAGGGCGAATGGCAAATGCTGTTCGATCACGATCATGGATGTGCCGATTTGCTGACGAAACCGCGTCAGCACGTCCGACAAGCGATCGACCAGGGAAGGTTGCAAGCCTTCGGTTACCTCGTCCAGCAGCAGGACGGCCGGCTTTGCCATCAGTGCGCGGGCGACAATCAGCATTTTTTGCTCGCCACCCGACAGGGTGCCGGCACGTTGCTGCAGGCGCTGGGTCAGCACCGGAAACCATTGGCCGACCTGCTCGAGCGCGGTCTCGAAACCACCGTCCGACAAGAGGCCGAGCCGAAGATTGTCGCGGATGGTGAGATCCTGGAACAGTGCGTGCTCCTGCGGCACATAGATCAGGCCCAGCCGGCGCTTGAGATGCGGCGGCATGCGCGTCACATCCTTCCCCGCGAATTTCACGCTGCCCTGCCAGGCCGGCAGGAAGCCCAGAACGGCCTTCAGCAGCGATGTCTTGCCCATGCCATTCTTGCCGACAACGGCAAGAACTTCTGATGTCGACAGCTTGAAGCTGACATCGCTGATCACCTCCGACGTACCGTAGCCGCTGGAGAGCCGATCGACCTGCAGCGCGTCGGTCATGGCATCGCCTCCGACGTCGTGGATTGCTGGCCGGTATAGATCTCGCGGACCAGCGCACTGTTCACGACCTCGTTCACCGATCCGTCCAGGGCAATCCTGCCCTGGTGCAGCACGATGATGCGCGAGGAAATCTCGCGAACGAAATCGAGATCGTGCTCCACAAGCAGAATGCAAAGCCGGTCGCGCGCGGTGAGCGAGGTCAGGATGTCGGCAAAAGCCTGGCGCTCGGCGCGGGTCAGGCCGGCCGTCGGTTCATCGAGCAACAGGACCTCGGGCTCCAGTGAAAGCACCATCGCAAGCTCGAGCGCCTGCTTCAGGCCGTGGCTGAGATGGCGGGCCTCCTCGCCGAGCCGCTCCGACAGCCCGGAGCGCTCCACGACGGATATCGCGGCTGGAGGCAGATCGAGCATGGTGGATGTCGCAATCAGTGACGGCCGGGCGCGATAGGTGCGCGCAACCCTTAGGCACTCGGCCACCGTGAGTGCCTCGAAGATCGACGCGGCCTGGAATTTGCGGCCAAGACCGAACTGGACCACGCGGTTCGGCGACAGTCGCTCGATGGCATGTCCGCCGATCGCGACAAAGCCGGCCGATCGCTCGCGTCCGTCGGACAGGCAGCGAATGAGAGTGGTCTTCCCAGCGCCGTTCGGCCCGACCAGGCTCAGGAGCTCGGAGCGTTTTGCCGTGAATTCCACGCCGTCGAGGACCGACAGGCTGCCGAAATGCTTGCCAACCCCCTTCACCTCGATCGCGGTCCCGCTTTCCGTGCCGCCGATGGCCGCAGTCTCGATCGGGCGGAGCATGATAGTTGTGCTGCGCCCGGGTGGACGCATGCCGCGAGTCAATTGCCTGGCCGCACCGACGAGGCCGTCCGGAAAGGCGAGAATGACGGCTATCAACGCGATGCCGATAATCAGCTCCCAGACATAAGGCAAGCTGCCGGAGAGATAGGCGCTCGCGACCTCGATGCCGAGTGCCCCGACGATGGCGCCGACGATGGTGCCACGGCCGCCGAGTGCGACCATGATGATCAGCCTCGTTCCGAACGTGAAGCTGGCGTTTTCGGGCGCCGCCACGCCGCCGAAGGCGGCATAGCCGAAGCCCGCCAGCGAGGCGACGATCGCGGTCAGCACCAGCACGATGATGCGATAGCGCGACGTATCGACGCCAAGGTAGGTGCAACGTTCGTCATTGTCGCGCAGCGCCTTGAGCAGACGGCCGGTGTCGCTGCGCATGATGATGAGGGCTATCGTCGCAACGGCGGCGAGGCTGAGTCCAGCCAGGCGGAACCAGTTCTCCACTTCCAAATCGAAGCTCTCGAACCCGACAAGCCCGCTGGACGAACCGGTAAAAGTACCGCCCGAGTAGAGGATCTGCACGAGCACGATCGGAACGACAAGCGACACAATCGATGCGTAGAGCGGCGTCGAGCCCGGATAGAATGACAGCCAGCCGGTCAGGGCGGCGACCGTGGCTGCGGCGATGATGGCCGTCGCTATGCCGAGGACGGCCTGCCATGACCCAAAGCCATATTCGGTGAAGATGATCGCGAGCGCGTAGACGCCGATGCCGAAGAAGGCCGATTGACCGAAGGTCAGCGTGCCACAATAACCCCAGACGATATCGACGGTAATCGCCGCAATCGCGACGAAGAACGCGCGGATCAGGATATTGGTCGTGTAGGTATCGAGCAGGAGCGGAGCCAGAACGATGCTGCCGACGACGAGCAGCGCCAGCACCGTTATCCGCAATCCGGCAGAGAAATCGATCGACGCCGCGCCGGTCTGGCCGAACTGTCGGGCCTCAGGCACGCGCAAAACCCTCCGGCCGGATGCGTAGCACGACGGCCGCGCAGATGGCGATCGTCAGCCCGCCGAGGATGGGATTGACGAACGTCGATACGACCACCTGAAGGCCGCCCAGCACGAGGCTCGAAACCGCGAGCGTCAACAAGGATCCGCCGGAGACCATGACGAGCATGAAGGCGCTGATGAGCCAGGGCAGCCCCATGTTCGGATCGACGCTCGAGAGCGGCGTGATTAGCGCGCCGGAGAGCGCGGCGAGCCCGCTGCCGATCGCAAAAGTGACGAGCCGCACGCGCGCGCTGTCGACGCCCAGTCCCTGCGCCAGCATCTCGTTCATGATGACCGCGCGCGTGGAAAGACCGAGACGGGTGCCGTTCAGCAGTCCCGTGAACACCACCGCGACGATGATGGCGGCGGCGATCATCGCGATGCGATAGGCGGAATAATCGATCCCCAGAAAATACGCTGTGCCGGTGATCGGCGCCTGAACGAACTGCACCTCGCGTCCAAAGATCAGGGTGATGACCTGTCCGATCACGGTTCCCAATCCCCATGTCGCGAGAATGGCGTCAAGCGGACGTCGATAGAGCCGTCGCACGATGGTTGTTTCCGTCAGCGCGCCGCACGCGGCGCCGGTGGCGAAGGCCAGCGGCAGGATCAGCACCCATGGCAAGGCGAGCCTTGCGCCGACGAGCGCGGCATAGGCGCCGACCGTGACGAAGGCGGCGTGGGCGAAGTTGATGATCTTCATCACCCCGAACACGATCAGAAGACCGGACGAGATGATGAAGAGCAACGCCGCCGTGGTGATCGCGTCGAGGGCTATGGTGAGCATGCTTGCTCCACGGAAGAAGCGCGCGAAACGGCCAGTCCGCCTCGCGTGCCCCTTCAGTCTACGACTTCGGCGGGCATTGCGCGCCCGGGTCGACATTGGAGAAGCTCTGAATCACCTTCACGCTGCCGTCCGCCTGCACCTGCCCGAGATACATGGTGAGCGGAGCGTGTCGCTGCTTGTCCATCTTGATGGTGCCGCGCGGCCCATCGACGGCGACTTCGGACAGGGCCGCCAGCACCTTCTGCGGATCCGTTCCACCGGCCTTCTCCACCGCGGCCTTGTAGGCGTAGACGCCCTCATATTCCGGCACCGACAGATCATTCGGCGTCTTGAGGTCGGCGCCGAACTTCTTGCCCATGGCGGCGAGGAACGCCTTGTTGGCGGCGCTGTCGATACCCGTCACATAGGAGGCCGAGATGTAGATGTCGGCCGCGTCCGCGCCCATGCTCTTGGCCGTGCCTTCATCGACCGCGAGATTGCCGTAGGGCAGCGAAACGCCGGCGGCGCGCAACTGCTTGGTCAGCGTGACGTTGGGCGCGCCGCCGGCGGTGGAGGTGATGATCGCATCGGCGCCCGACGCCTTGAGCTTGGAGATGATCGACGTCCAGTCCGAGCCGTCTATCGGCAGATATTCCTCGCCGAGGACCTTGCCGCCGGTCTTCTCGATGTAGGCTTTGGTGAAGGCGAGCATGCCGCGGCCGAACGCATAGTCGGAGCCGATCAGGAAGTATTTGCTCGCCTTCTTCTCCTTGTTGAAATAGTCGACGATCGGCGGCACCTGCTGCTCCGGCACCCAGGCGTTGACATAAAGATACGGGCTGCACGATTTGCCCTCATAGAACGAGGTATAGATGAAAGGCGTCTTGCCGCGCGCCACGATCGGCAGACCCGCATTGCGCGCCGCGCTCGTCTCCATCGAGATCAGTACATTGACCTTCTTCTGGAACACGAGGGCATCGAACGCCTTCTGCGCGCCGGCGGCGCCGGAGCCGTCATCGGCGACGTCAAGCGCAAGCGGACGGCCGAGCACGCCGCCCTTGGCGTTGATCTCCTCGACGGCAAGCTCCGCGGATTGCACGACGGACGGAGCCACGACCGAGTTTGCGCCGGAAAGACCGACGGGAACGCCGATCCTGATCGGGTCGGCGGCAAGGGCAGAACCGGTTGCCGCCATGAATGCGAGAGAGGCTATGAAAGCACGCGAAGTCATCGGACATCCTCCATCCTGGTTACCACTGCTCAGTACCAACCGCGCTTGACGTCGCTGCCGAGCATCTCGTCGTAGAGATCCGAGCGGCGATCGCGCAGAACCTGATTGAAAGCGTTCCAGTTGCGCGCGCGCCTCGCTTCGCCGAGTGCGACCTCCGCGACCAGGATCTCTTCCCGGTCGCGGCTTGCAGGTCCAGCCACCGGCCAGCCGGTGTAGCCGACGATCAGGCTCTGGCCCTCGAACGGCTGCCCGCGCTCTGTCCCGACTCGGTCGGCACAGGCGATGTAGATCGAGTTCGAATGCGCGGCCGCCATCGCGAGAATGTTGGCCATGGCCTCGCGGCCTTCGGCCTGGCCCGGTATCGGCACCCAATTGGTCGGCACGCAGACGATGTCGGCGCCCTGGAGCGCGCAGAGGCGATAGGTTTCTGGAAACCAGCCGTCGTAGCAGATGGCCATGCCGATGCGGCCGATGGCGGTGTGAAACACGGGAAAGCCGAGGTCACCCGGCTCGAAATACAGGTTCTCCTCGTTCCAGAGGTGGACCTTGCGGAACGTCCCGATGTAGCCGGCAGGCCCGATCAGGACGGCGCTGTTGAACAGCTTGGCGCCATCGCGCTCGCAGATGCCGGCGACGAGATGCAATTTGTGTCTGGCGGCCGTCTCGCTCCAGGCGCGCACGGTCGGTCCAGCCGGCACGGGCTCGGATGCGGCGAACGCCTCCTCGCGCGACTGGAACATATATCCGCTGTTGCAAAGCTCCGGCAGCACCACGAGCCTGGCGCCGAGCCCGGCCGCGCGATCGATCAACGCAATGCTGTGAGCGACGTTGGCTTCGACATTTCCGATCGCCGGCTGCATCTGAATGCAGGCGATCTTGATCTTCGCTTCATCCGGTGTCGTTGAAGCAAGCGAATCCATCGCACTCCGCTCCCTTGCGTTGCGCAAAACAAAAACCCCCGAATGCGCCGAGCGACGCAGTTCGAGGGCTACACAGCCTGATTTGAAATGGCCGACCGGCCATTGTCGCGGGCACGTGGCCCGCGCGCGCCTCAAATAGTTCTCAAGATGAGCTTTGAGTCAACGGCCAAGATTGCAAAAAAATAAGGCCGCTAATGCTCAACTGGTGAGCCGGAGCGTGCCGGCGCCGGCGCATCGAGAACACCAAGTCCCCCAAGCATTTCCTGCGCATTGATGATCGACACAGCGATTTCGGCCATGGTCAATCGCTTCTGTGTTGCCTGCTGGCGCACCAGCTCGTAGGCCTCGAACTCGCTGATCTTCTTCAAGGCAACGAGGATCTTGACGGCCTTGTCGACATCGCGGCGAGCTTTCAGAGTATCCTCCAGCTTCTGCACCTTGCCTTCGAGCCGCCGCGTGTAGCCACGCAGCGAGCGGGCCAGCACCAGTGAGGAGAGGATGCCTAGGGAGCGGATCGGCTTGTTGACGACGCCGTGGGCATTGCTGTCGAGCAGCCGCTTCAGGATGGTGGGGTTTTCGTAGTCGACAATGGCAATCAGCGTCAGCTCCTGCTCGGTCGAGCCGGCGGGGAAAACGGTATCCTCCGAGGAATCGACGAATTGGAACACGGTATCGACGTCATGTGGAATGACGGGCGGGGGCGGCCACACGCCGCGCACGTTGCAGCCGATGCGTTTGAGCTGATCGATCAGCGCATCGCCCTCCGCATCGCGCGGATGGATGACCAGCACGCGCGCGCCGCGAAGGTCTTCGATGAGGCGGCGCACACCCGGTTTCATGCGGTGATCGCCTCTTCGGTCAGCCAGCGTCCGCCGATCGGCGAAACCGAGAGGTAGGGGTCTGGCTTGATGGGTCCCTTGCTTTCCCAGACGATATCGAACCTGCCGTCGGCACGTGCGCGTCCGATCCGCGGTGTCAGCCATACGTGATTGTTGTCCGCATCGATCTGAACCGGGCCCTCGGGAGCATCGAGGCTCAGCCCCAGCGCGGCATCGACGAGACGCTGCGTATCGAGGCTTCCGGCCTGGGCGAGCGCCCTGGCGAACAGCTTGACCTGGGCATAGGCGCCGGCGCTCCACATGCTGACCGGCCTTTCCGCGCCATAGGCCTTGGTGAACGCCGCCTTGAAGCGGCCGCTGCTCTCGCCGGGCAGAGACCCGAAATAGCTGGCCGCGGTCAGATGCCCGACACAGTGCCGCGGTCCGATCTCGCGCAGCTCGCCCTCGGCCAGCGTCAGGCTTGCGATCGGAAGCCGGGCAGGATCGAAGCCTTTTTCGGCATAGAGCCGATAGAATCGCTGAGCCGTGCGGCCGACGATGGTCGAGAACACCACATCCGGCGACCGCATGCGGATCATCTCGAGCGCACGCGTCAGCTCGGCGTCACTGGCTTCCATGGCAACGTATTGCTCGCCTGCGATCTGTCCCGCATAGGACTCGACCAGATCACGCATGATCCGGTTGGACTCCCGCGGATAGATGTAGTCGGAGCCGATGAGGTAGACGCGAGGCCCGTATTTCCGGACGATGTATTCGGCAAGCGGAAAGCTGTTCTGGTTGGGGCAGGCTCCGGTGTAGATCACGTTCGGCGAGTACTCGAAGCCCTCGTACAGCGAAGGATACCACAACAGCCCATTGCGCCGTTCGATGGCCGGAAGCACGGCCTTGCGCTCGGCCGACGTCGAGCAGCCGAAGATCACGGAGACGCCGTCCTCGGTCAGCAGCCGGTCGGCCATCTTGCGATAGGTTTCGGGAAGCGAGCCGGGATCGTAGGCAATGACCTCGATCTCGCGCCCGAGGATTCCGCCCGCCTTGTTGATCTCCTCGATGGCCAGCGCGGTTCCGAAGAAATGCTCGGACTCGGTGATGGCCATCAGTCCACTGCGCGAAAACAGCACGCCAACACGCCATGCGTCGCGGCCGGCCTGCTTTGCACGTGGCCCTGTCTTCGTCACTAGCTTGATCTCCGGCAGCGTCAGCGCGAACTTCGAGCCAGTATTGCGGTTACCCGGCGCCTTGGCAACTCTGCGGCGCGGGGGATAGATTTGGTTTCGCGCGTTCTTTCGCTCGCCGCGCTCGGCCCAACAAGGTGAATTTGAACACCTGCTATTCTCAATGGCGTTAATCAGGTAATAAACTTCGTTCAGGTTGAATTAACCGCCATTGGCGGAAAGCGATAAGGCTGCAATGGCTTTGATAGAAGACAATACCGGTAGCTGGCGCGTCGGCGTGCTGTTTTCGCAGACCGGCGTCACGTCGGGGATCGAACGCACCCAGCTCAACGCGACCTTGCTTGCGATCGAGGAGATCAATGCTGCGGGCGGCGTGCTCGGTCGGCCGATCGAGCCGGTGATGTATGATCCGGCTTCCGATCCCAAGAAGTTCCGCAGCTTCGCCGAGCGGCTGTTTCAGGTCGACCGTATCCGCCTCTTGTTCGCCTGCTACATGTCGAGCACGCGCAAGGCGGTGTTGCCGGTGGTCGAGGCGCATCGCGGGCTGCTGTTCTACCCGACCCTCTACGAGGGCTTCGAGTATTCCAGGCACTGCATCTACACCGGCGCCGCGCCGAATCAGAACTCGCTGCAACTCGCGAAATTCCTGCTGTCGGCTTATGGCAACCGCTTCCTGTTCGTGGGGTCGAACTACATCTATCCCTATGAGTCGAACCGCGTGATGGGCGACTTCGTCAGCCAGGGCAAAGGCAAGGTTCTCGACGAGCTCTACATCCCACTCTATCCCGAGGCCAAGGATTTCGAGCGCGTCGTCGCCCGGATCAAGAAGACATCGCCTGATGTTATCTTCTCGACCGTGGTCGGCAGCGGCACCGCCACGCTGTACCGCGACTATCGCGCGGCCGGCTTCGACCCGACCCGCATGCCGATTGCGAGTCTCACGACCAGCGAGGCGGAAGTCGCCGAAATGGGCGCCGAGGCGGCTGAGGGCCACATCACGGCGGCGCCGTTCTTCGAGACGCTGTCGTCGCCCGCGGCGCGGCGCTTCGTGGCAAGCTTCAAGGAGAAATATGGTGCGGATGCACCAGTGACGGCGGGCGCCGAGGCTTCCTATTTCCAGCTCCATCTGGCGATGCGGGCAGTCGCCAAATGCGGGACGGACGATCCGGAGCAGGTGCTGACGAATTTGCGCGACTCGGAATTCGATGCGCCGCAGGGGCGGGTGCGCATCGATCTCGAGAATAATCACACCTACCTCTGGCCGCGGATCGCGCGGCTCGACCGCAACGGTCGTTTCCAGACCGTGTGGAATCCGGGGGTGCGCGTGAAGCCCGATCCTTACTGCGTCGTACAGAGCCTCGACGACTGGTCTGTCGACGATTTGCAGCTGCTTCATCCATGAACGTCGCGCGGCGGAGAACTGGACGTGGCAATCCAAATTCTTCGTGACTTGCGGGGCTTGCGGGTCCATGTCGTGCACCCGCCGGACAGCGAACGCACCAGCCTGGTCGAGCACCTTCGCCGAATCGGCTGCATGGTGGAAACCCAGTGGCCGGTGCCGGATTGCTGGTCGGAGGGCGCCGACATCGTGCTGCTTGCGATCGAGCACGATGTGCGCGTGGAGATTCAGCGGCTGTTGAAGTCGGACGGCGGCCATCGGCCGACGCTCATCGCGGTGGTGAGCTACGAGGACCCTTCGACATTGCAACTCGTGCTGGAAGCCGGCGCCGTCGCCGTCATCGAGCGGCCGATCCGTCCCTTCGGCGTTCTCACCAACATCACCATCGCCCGTTCGCTCTGGCTCGAGCGGCGCGAAGCCGAAAAGAAGATGCGCAAGCTCGAACGCAAGCTCGCGGGCATCCAGCGCATTCAGAAAGCAAAAGCGATTCTGATGGATGGACAGGGATTGAATGAGGCAGATGCCTACGAAAGCATCCGTCGTCAGGCGATGGCGAAGCGCTTGTCGATGGACGATATGGCCGCTGCGATCATCCACGCAAACGAGCTATTGCAATACCGTCCGAAAGATGATTAGCTTTTTACCGTTGTAAGAAGAAAATTCTTGCAACGCTTGCCGGACCATCGATGTTGCTGGTCTGGCGCCGGCTAGGTAGCCCGAGAGGTCCGCGAGGATCTGTCGGGCTTTTTTGTTTTTGCTGACCGTGAATTGCCGCCGACGCAGTCGCGTTTTCGGTGAGCGGTCTGATCTGGAAACTTTTCGGTTCGGGACAACGTGCTTCGGCGCGAACGGGTTCGTGCGCCTGCACACAAGGGGAGCGGAGTGATGGCGATCGACAGACGCAGGTTTCTCAGGAATGGATTGCTCGCAAGCAGCACGGTCATCAGCTCGCCATGGGTCTTCCAGACCGGCGCACAAGCTACGGGCGAGATCAAGGTTGGCGTACTCTTCTCGCTCACGGGCGGCCTCTCGATCATCGAGAAGTCGCTGCACGATGCCACCATGATGGCAATCAGCGAGATCAACGACGCCGGCGGCGTGAAGGGCATGAAGATCGCGGCGATCGCCGAGGATGGTGCGTCCGATCCGAAGACCTACAACGAGAAGGCCTCCAAGCTCGTTATCCAGGACAAGGTGCCGACCGTGTTCGGCTCCTACACCTCGGCGAGCCGCAAGGCGGTGCTGCCGGTCTTCGAGAAGCGTAACAATCTCTACTTCTATCCCACCTACTACGAAGGTTTCGAGTGCTCGAAGAACGTGGTCTACACCGGCGCCGTTCCGAACCAGCAGCTCTCGAACTTCATCCCCTGGATCATCAAGACGCTCGGCAAGAAGAAGTTCTTCATCGTCGGCTCGAACTACATCTATCCGCGCGAGATGGCGAAGGTCTCCAAGATCCTGATCGAGAAGAACGGCGGCGAATGGATCGCCGATGAATATCTCGAGCTTGGCCACTCCGAATGGGGCTCGATGGTCAACAAGATCAAGGGCTCGGGCTGCGACGTCGTCCTCTCGAACGTAGTCGGCGATTCCGTCGTCGCGTTCTATCGCGAGTACAAGAACCAGGGCCTCACCCACGACAAGCTGCCGATCTGCGCGACCGTGACCTCGGAGATCGAGATCGCGGCGATGGGTGCGGAATATGCGGTCGGCAGCTACACTTCGTTCCCGTATTTCCAGGCGATCGACACCGACCGCAACAAGGCCTTCGTCGAGCGCTACCGCGCTTTCGTCAAGGACCCGAAGGCGGTGACCCATCACGCGCTGGAATCGTCCTATTTCCAGGTCTTCCTCTGGAAACAGGCGGTGGAGAAGGCCGCGGAAATCAGCCCGGTTGCGATCCGCGACGCGGTCAAGGGCCAGGAGTTCGATGCGCCCAACGGCCACGTCAAGATCGAGCCGGAGAACCTGCATACCTACCTCACGCCGCGCATCGCGCAGTGGCTCCCGGACGGGCAGGGCAAGATCATCGACGCCTACAAGGAGCCGGTCATTCCGCTCCCCTATGTGGCCTATGGCGAGACCCCGACCAACCTGTTCTGCACGGGCAAGGGCCTCGAGACCGCCAAGCTCAACAAAACCTGATTGCTTTCAACCCGTGGTCCACCGCGTGAAAGCGCGGTGGATGCGAGGCGAGGTGTCATGCTCGAGGTCCTGTTCATCGGTCTTTCTCTCGGATCGATCCTGCTTTTGGTCGCGCTGGGCTTGGCGATCACCTATGGCGCGATGGGCGTGATCAACATGGCTCATGGCGAGATGGTGATGATCGGCGCCTATGTCACGGTGCTGTCCGGTATCTGGCTCGGCACCAACATTTTTGTCGCGATCCCGCTCGCCTTCATCGTCACGGCCCTGCTCGGTCTTCTGATCGAGCGCGTGGTAGTGCGGCGTCTCTATGGGCGCCTGCTCGACACGCTGCTTGCGACCTGGGGCATTGCGATCCTGATCCAGCAGGCGGTGCGGCTCGAATTCGGTCTCGCCTTTTTCGGTATCCACGTCCAGGGCCTGGGCCCCGGGCTGCAGAATGTCAGCGTGCCGGAAATCCTGCAGGGTACGTTCTCGATCGGCGGCGCCGATCTCAACCGCTACCGCGCCTTCATCATTTTGGTCACGGCGATCCTGGCGCTGATCACCTGGTTCATCATCTACCGCACCACGACGGGCACGCAGGTGCGCGCCATCATCCGCAACCCGAAGATGGCGGCGGCCTGCGGCATCGACGTCACGCGCGTCAATGCACTGACCTTTGCACTGGGCTCGGGGCTTGCGGGTGTCGCCGGCGTGATGATGAGCGGCTTCAAGACGGTGTTTCCCGACATGGGCACGCCGATGGTGGTCGACGGCTTCCTCGTCGTCGTCATGGGCGGTGTCGGCAGCCTGCTCGGCTCCGTGTTCTCGGCAGGCATCCTCGGCGAGATCGACGGCCTGGTCGCCTCAGCCACCAACGACATCCTGGCGCGCGCAGTGGTGTTCGGCGTCGTGATCGCGATCATCGTCCTCAGACCGAAGGGCCTGTTCGCCCTGAAGGGGCGCTAGCGCGATGCTGACCAAAGCGCGAATCGAATGGGCGATATATGCGGCTTTCGTGGTGCTGATCATGTTCGGGCCGCTGGTGATGGATTCGTTCTGGCTCAACCGCGTCGCCAAATATCTGGTGTACGGCATGCTCGGCGTCGCAGTGGCGCTGTCCTGGGGTTATGCCGGCATCCTCAATCTCGGACAGGGCCTGTTCTTCGGCGCCGGGGCCTACATGCTCGCGATGTCGCTGAAGCTCGCAAGCCAGACCAGCCTGCAGCAGGGCTCCGACAAGCCGGTGCCCGATTTCATGTTGTGGAATGCCGAGCCGGGCGCGCCGACGGAGCTGTGCTGCATCAACAAGGCCTCGTTCCTGTGGTTGCCGTTCCAGAGCCAGTGGTTCGGCGTGGTGATGGGCCTGATCGTTCCGGTCGTGATCGCGGCCGTGCTCGGCACCATCGTATTCCGCAAGCGCATCTCGGGCGTGTTCGTCTCCATCATCACGCTGGCGCTGGTGCTGTTGGTGCGGCTTGTCGTCATCGACGCCCAGCCCATCACCAACGGCTTCAATGGGCTCACCGACCTCGGCTGGTTCAAGGTCGGCGATCTCGAATTCGATCCGTATGTGGTCCCGACCTATTATCTGGTGGCGATATCGCTGAGTCTGGTGCTGCTCGCCGCGCGGCTGCTGGTCGAGACCCGCGCCGGAGTCATCCTGCAGGCGGTGCGTGACGATCAGAACCGCGCCCGCTATCTCGGTTTCGACGTCCCGTCGTATCAAACCTTCTTCTTCGCGGTCTCTGCTGCCATCGCGGGCTTTGCCGGCATGCTCTATGTGATCGTGTCGGAGTTTGCGTCGCCCACCTTCATGGACCTGACGTTCTCCATCACCATGGTGGTGTGGGCCGCCGTCGGCGGACGCTCGTCCATCCTCGGCGCCTGCATCGGCGCCATCCTCATCAACGTGATCTCGGCCAAGGTCAGCGAGACCGAAGGTTTTGCCGAGGCCTGGAAGGCGATCATCGGCCTTATCTTCGTGCTGGTCGTGCTCTATCTCCCGCGTGGCATCGCGGGACTAGCGCATGATCTCGTCGATCGCCTGGTGGCGCGCAAGCCCGGCAATGGGGCGGCGCAGGCGCTACGCGTGACCGATCCATCGTCGCAAGCGGCGGAGTGAGGGGCGATGGCGCAGGCGGCACTCACCATCGACGGGCTCAGCGTGGACTTCGAAGGCTTCAAGGCCGTCAACCAGGTTTCCATGGTAATCGACGAGGGCGAACTGCGCGTGTTGCTCGGCGCCAACGGCGCCGGCAAGACCACGCTGATGGACCTGATCACGGGCAAGACCAAGTCGACCTCCGGCCGGGTGTTCCTGCACGACACCGACATCACCAACTGGGAAGAGCACAAGATCGCGCGCGCCGGTCTGGGGCGGAAGTTCCAGATCCCGAGCGTGTTCAAGGAATTGAGCGTCCGCCGCAATCTGGAGGTGGCCAGCTGCAAAAAGCCGGGCGTGTTCTCCAATCTCGGCTTCGGGTTCGGTGCCGTCGCCAAGCAGAACGTCGATGAGGTGCTGGAGCTGATCGGCCTCACGGAGGAAGCCCATCGGATCGCTGCCTATCTCAGCCATGGCCAGACCCAATGGCTGGAGCTCGGGTTGCTGATTACCCAGAATCCCAAAATCATCCTGCTCGACGAGCCGACCGCCGGCATGACCCAGGCGGAAACGCACAAGACCTCGCTCATCGTCAACAACCTCAAGGGACGCCACACCATCGTCGTCGTCGAGCACGACATGGCGTTCGTGCGTGAGATCGCCGAGCGCATCACGGTGCTGCATCTGGGTCAGGTGCTGGCCGAAGGCAATGTCGGGGAGATCGAGAGCAATCCAAAAGTGCGCGAGGCCTATCTCGGCTCGAAGGGGATCTCGTGATGCTGGCTTTCGACCATGTCGACAGCTTCTACGACCGCAGCCACATCCTGCATGACGTTTGCCTTGAAGTGCCGGAAGGGCAGGTCACCGCCGTGCTCGGCCGCAACGGCACCGGAAAGACCACGCTGCTGAAGACGCTGATGGGCCTCACCGACCGCATGGACGGCGAAATCAGGCTCGACGAGAAGAACCTCGGCCGGCAGCCGACCTTCCGCCGCGCGCGCGCCGGCATCGCCTATGTGCCGCAGGGCCGCGAGATCATCCCGGATTTCACCATTCGCGAAAACGTCCTGATGGGCTCGTTTGCGCGCTCCGACGGCAAGCGCGAGATTCCGCCGCTGGTCGCAGAGCTGTTCCCCTACTTGATGGATAATCTCGACCGCAATGGCGGGGTGCTTTCCGGCGGCCAGCAGCAGCAGCTCGCGATCGCGCGGGCGCTCGCGGCCGATCCGAAGATCATCCTCCTCGACGAGCCGAACGAAGGCATCCAGCCCTCGATCGTGGAAGAGATCGAGAACGTCATCATCAGGCTCAACCGCGATATCGGGCTCACCGTGATCCTGGTCGAGCAGAACGTTTCGTTTGTCCGCCGCGCCGCGCAACGCTTCGCCATGATGGAGAAGGGCCGGGTCGTGGCATCAGGCGACATCGAGGATCTCAGCGATGCGCTGGTTCACCGTCACATGGCGGTGTGATGCGCATGGGGGAGCAGGCAATGGTGCAACGTCCAAGCACCAGCAATTTGATGACGAGCAAGCGACAAGGAGAACCATATGCTGCACGGTGATATTACCTCAAGCAACGACACGGTCGGCGTTGCCGTCGTGAACTACAAGATGCCGCGCCTTCACACCAAGGCGGAGGTTCTGGAGAACGCACGCAAGATCGCCGACATGATCGTCGGCATGAAGACCGGCCTGCCCGGCATGGATCTCGTGATCTTCCCGGAATATTCGACCCATGGCATCATGTACGACTCCAAGGAGATGTACGAGACGGCTTCTGTCGTACCCGGCGACGAGACCGAGATCTTCGCCGAGGCGTGCCGCAAGGCCAAGGTTTGGGGCGTATTCTCGCTGACCGGCGAGCGGCATGAGGAGCACCCGAAAAAAGCGCCCTACAACACGCTGATCCTGATGAACGACAAGGGCGAGATCGTGCAGAAATACCGCAAGATCATGCCCTGGGTGCCGATCGAGGGCTGGTATCCCGGCAATTGTACCTATGTCTCGGAGGGACCGAAGGGGATGAAGGTCTCGCTGATCATCTGCGACGACGGCAACTACCCCGAGATCTGGCGCGACTGCGCCATGAAGGGCGCCGAGCTCATCGTGCGCTGCCAGGGCTACATGTATCCCGCCAAGGACCAGCAGGTGATCATGGCGAAAGCGATGGCGTGGGCCAACAATGTCTATGTGGCGGTCGCGAATGCTGCCGGCTTCGACGGCGTCTATTCCTATTTCGGCCACTCGGCGATCATCGGCTTCGACGGCCGCACGCTCGGCGAATGCGGCGAGGAGGATTACGGCGTGCAATACGCCCAGCTCTCCAAGACATTGATCCGCGACGCGCGCAAGACCGGCCAGTCGCAGAACCATCTCTTCAAGCTGGTTCATCGCGGCTACACCGGCATGATCAACTCGGGCGACGGCGACCGCGGAGTCGCGGCCTGTCCTTATGAGTTCTACGCCAAATGGATCGCCGATCCGGAAGGGACGCGGGAAATGGTCGAGTCCTTTACGCGGACCACGGTGGGCACCGAGGAATGTCCGATCGAGGGCATCCCGAACAAGAAGGTCGCGCATCGCTGATCGCAACGTGGGACGCTGCGCCGGCGGGTCGCGCCGCCGGCGTCGCGAAATAGGGGGATGTTCGGACTCCCGGTCGGTCGCCTGACATCAGATCGCGCCGCGTAGCTCGAAGCCCAATCTAACGACAACTGATCGTGCCGACGCCGCTGCCGCGGCGGCGAATGGGAGATTTTTACGCCAATCGTACCTCACTCATAAGGATGCTGCACCATGACAACCAGTGTATCCAAGTCGGCCTCCGTCACGGATGGCCTCCATATTGCCGAGGATCAGGTCGATCATCTCCTCGGCAATGAATATGAGCATGAGCCGGTGCCGGCCAACGCACGCCGCAGTGCGTTCTCGGTCACCCTGGTGTGGCTCGGATTCCCGATGATCATCACCGGCGCCATGACCGGTTCGCTGCTCGTACTCGGCATGGGTTTCTCACGGGCGTTGGCCGCCATGATCATCGGTAATCTCTTGATGTTCGCCTATGTCGGGCTGCTCGGCCTGATCGGTACCAAGCGCGGCATGAACTTCGCCCTCATTGCCAGTATCGTGTTCGGCAAGAAGGGCTACGTGTTCGCCTCCGGACTTTTATCAACGCTGCTGCTGGGCTGGTATGCGGTGCAGACCGGCATCACCGGCGCGCTTGTCAGCTCGACCTACGGGCTCAATTACATCGCGATGACGATCGTTGCAGGGCTGCTCTATATCGGCATCACCTTCATTGGGGTTAGGGGGCTGCATTATATCGGCCTCGTCTCGGTACCTCTGTTCGTCATTCTAGGTCTCGCGGTCGCGTTCGACGCGGTGTCCACGCATTCGGCATCGGCGATCTTTGCCTATGCCGGCAATAACGGCGTCGCCACGATGTCGATGGGGGTAGGCCTCACGGTGGTGCTGGCGCTGTTTATCGATGCCGGGACCGTGACCGCCGATTTCAACCGCTGGGCCAGGACTCCAACCGCTTCCCTGGTTGCGACGTTCAGCGCGTTTCCCTTCGCCAACCTGGTTGCGATGCTGGTTGGCGGCGTGATGACGGCCGCGCTCGCAGTACCCAACGCTAACCCGTTCGGTGCCGACAACATGTTTGGCTACATGAACGGCAAGCAGATGGCCTGGCTGAGTGCGCTGGCGTTCCTGTTTCTTTACATCAATCTCGGCTCGGTCTGCTCGCACTGCCTTTACAATGCCGCCACCGGCTGGTCGCGCATCCTCGGCACGCATATGCGCCTGATGGCGATCATCCTGGGTGCGCTCGGCATCGTCGTCGCGGCCGGCAATGTCTGGGCGTTTTTCATCCAGTGGCTGTCGCTACTCGGCATCCTGGTGCCGCCGATCGGCGCGATCATCCTGGTCGATCAGTATCTGTTCCGGCCGGACTCCCAGATCGACGCGGACTGGCGGCCGCAAGCGTTCATCGCCTGGGCGAGCGGTTCGATCTGCGCCTTCATCGTCGAAGAATGGTTGCCGTATCTGTCAACCGCGATCTCGGCCGCGGTGGTGGCGAGCATCGTCTATTACGTCATCGCCAAATCGACGAGCGCCCGCCTGGCATTGGCGAAGTCCTGATAATGCGGGACCGGCTCTCGGCCTGGGCGCCGGTCCCGTTCGGTCCGTATCCGGAACAAGAGGGGAAATCATCGTGAGTCTCGATTATGAAATCCATGATCTCGGCGAGGTCAGACTGCAGCGCGGCCTGACCCTGCGTGACTGCAAGCTCGCCTACAAGACCTTCGGCACGCTGAACGCGGCCAAGGACAATGTCATTGTCTACCCGACATGGTATTCCGGCCAGCATTACGACAATGAGTGGTTGGTCGGCGAAGGCCGGGCGCTCGATCCCGGGAAGTACTTCATCATCATCCCGAACATGCTCGGCAACGGCCTGTCGTCGTCGCCGAGCAACACGCCCGAGCCCTATAACGGCCCGCGCTTTCCGCAGGTGACGGCCTACGACAACGTCCGCGCGCAGCACCGTCTCGTGACGGAGAAGTTCGGCATCAAGCACATCCGCCTGGTCACCGGCTGGTCGATGGGCGCGCTGCAGACTTTCCATTGGGGCGCGCTCTACCCCGACATGATGGACTTGATCGCGCCGTTCTGCGGCTCGGCCAAATGTTCGCGCCACAATTTTGTTTTCCTCGAGGGCGTGAAGGCCGCGCTGACGGCGGATGCCGCCTGGAAGGAAGGCTGGTACACCGAAAAGCCGGCGCGCGGCCTGCGTGCCGCTGCCCGTGTCTATGCCGGCTGGGGCTTTTCGCAGGCCTTCTATCGCGAGAAGCTTGATCTGGAGGCCATGGGCTACTCCTCTCTGGAGGATTTCCTGGTCGCATTCTGGGAAGGCTTCTTCCTGCCGAAGGACCCCAACAATCTGCTGACCATGCTGTGGACCTGGCAGAACGGGGACATCAGCGACAACGACCTCTACAAGGGCGACTTCAAGGCAGCTCTCGGGGCGATCAAGGCGAAGGCCTATGTCATGCCGGGCCAGACCGACCTCTATTTCCCGCCGGAGGACAGCCAGTTCGAGGTCGCCCACATGCCGAACGCGGAGTTCATTGCGGTGCCCTCGATCTGGGGCCACTTTGCCGGCGGCCCGGGTACCAATCCCAAGGACGTCGACTTCATCGATGCAAAGCTGAAGCAGCTGCTGGCGGGATGAGCGAGGCCTGTCATGCTCCGCGTCGGCCACATCATCGGCAGCCGTCTCGAGCCCGCCTATTCCGAGAAGCTCCATCGGCTGGAGCTTCGCAACGCCGTCGACGAGCTCCGCCTGTCGCCCGATCGCCTCGATCAGCGGGAGCTGACCGCCACCACACGTGGCGGGCGGGACATAGCCATCGCACTGCCGCGCCACGAGCGGCTGTTCGATGGCGCCGTGCTCCTGCTCGACGATGACAACGCCGTGGTGGTGCGTGCGGCCGGCCAGCGCTGGCTTCGCCTCCAGCCGCGCTCGATCAGCGACGCCATCGAACTGGGCTACCACGTCGGCAATCTCGGATGGGGCGTGCGTTTCGAGGGCGACGTGCTGTTCGTCGCGATGCAGGGGCGGGCGGAGAACTATGTGGTACGGCTTGGCGAGCTGATTTGGTCGCGCCGGGTTGGCATCAGTGTGCTTGACGAAACGTTTGGGAGCTAGAGTCGGGCCAGACGGAAATAAAGTTCGGAGAGCCGGTTCGGGAGGTCCTCGACGCGATGAACCATCATCGTTTTGCCGCGACCGAAAATGCGTGCCGCCGCCGAAGCGCCGGCTTGGCCCAGTACCACGCCGTAAGTGTCGATACCGGCGGCATGCAGTCCAACCGCGGCGCGGCGGGCATCTTCGACCAGCATCAGCGGCTCCGTTACATCGATGTCGGAAGGCTCGCCGTCGGTGAGCACGATGACGAGCTTGCGGGCGGAGACGGTGCCATCAATGACGCGGCCGGCGTGGCGCAGCGCAGCGCCAAGCCGGGTCGACAGGCCGGAGCTCAAGCCGGCCAGCCGCGCCTTGCTCGCGCGGTCGTAGGGCTCGTCGAATGACTTGATGCTGGTCATCTTGACGTCCTCGCGGCCGTCGGAGGCAAACGCCAGGAGGCTGAAGGGATCGCCGAGCTTGTCCATGGCCTCGGCAAGGATGGAGACGGCCAGCCGTTCGATATCGAGGACGGTCTCGCCGGACCTCAACCGGTCGCGCGTCGATTCCGAGATATCGATCAGCAGCAGCGCCGAGAGGTCGCGGTAGACCGAGGTAGAGGACCGAAATATGCGCGGGTCGGGCTCGCGACCGCTGCGCAGCGCGATGCCGGCGTCGAGCACGGCGTCGATGTCGAGGTCGTGACCCTCGTGCTGTCGGTTGAGACGGATCTTGCGCCCGATCCGTACGCCGCGGATCAGCCGGCCGATGCGGCGGCGCAGGACGTGCGCGCGGTCGAGCGCTTCCTCGATCCGGCGTGGCTCGCCGAGAGGCGGCGCGACCTCGCGGACCACGGTCCACTCGGGGCGTTCGATGGCGTGTGCACTGTCCCATTCCGGATATTTGGCGATGACAACGCCGCGCTGGTCGGGGGCAACCGGGCGCGCGGCTCCGATGTCAGCGCGTTCGCCTTCCATGTCTCCACGGGTGGAGTCCGGATCGCCGGTCTCCCGCTGCTCGATTTTGACCGCCTCGATCGGCAATTCCACCACTTCACCCGAAGGCGGCGCGTTCTCGCCAAAGTCCCACAGGCCGAGGCCGTCGTCGCGATAGACCGGTTCGACCACATAGGTCTTGACGTTGAACTGCACGCGCATCTGGCCGAGATCGTTGCCCAGCAGCATGCCGATCTCGCGGCTGATCGCGGCGTCCTCGATGTGTGCCGCGACCGCCGCAAACATCGCGCGTCCCTTGGCGACGAAGGCGTCGTCGTCGGTATAGTCGGGATCGAACAGTGCGCGCGCCAGGCGGGCGAGCAGGGTGGGCGCGGCGACGACGCCGGAGGGGCTTGCGATATGATAGGGTGACCACAGCCGGCGCAGCCCCGGGAATTGCCGCATCGCAAGCCGCTCGATCCGCGCGTCCTCGACCAGGTTGACGAGCGCGATCTGCAGCGGCTTAAGCGTGCCGACCGGAAAGAGGCCCTGGCCGAGTATCAGGTGCGCCTGCGCATGCGCGGCCGCCGCGCGAAACAACGTCCGGGCAGCATCGCCCTGCACCCCGCGATAGACTTCCGGCAGCCGGATCAGCGGCCCCGCGATCGACGCACGGCGTTGCGCCACCTGGTTGTTGTCGGTCGAAAAGCTGCGGAGCAGGGGTGTGCGGCCCCATAATGCGGTGAGGAACGCCTTGAGCTCGACCTCCGTCTCCGGAAAGGTGACGCTGCCGAGATCGCGCGCGATCATGCGGCGCGCAAGCTCGTCCTCCAGCGAAAAGAACGCGATGCGCCGCGCCTTGTTGCCGGAGGCCGCGCGCAAGCCCGCCGAGACAAAATTCTCGAAGGCATCGATCGTACCGGGGGCGAGGATCTCGTTCAGCCGCGCCGCCACCGGCTCGACCGACTCCGCGGCCTGCCGCGCCAGGAGATCCATGACCCGCCACCATCGGGCAAGCTGCGGGCCGCGGCCGAAGGCGCGCGCCGCAACAGGCAGCGCCCGCAGCGCCGCTGTCGCCGCCCGCGCGCCAGCATGGCGGCAGATATCGGCAGCCGTTTGTGCGGCGGCGAGCAGCGGTGCGATCTCCTCGCGTTCCGCATTGTCCTTGCTTGCCTCCCAATAGGCGATCAGGCAGGCCGGCCCCGCATTGACATTGGCGAGCTGGAGCACAGCACCGGACCAGGCTTCGAGCTCGGTCGCGTCGAAATGGTGAGAGAGATCATCCCATGTCGCGCGAAACAGCGGCCGCAGCATCTCGCGCTGGCGCATCAGGAGATGCAGCCGATGCGTTGTGCTGTCCTGTTCCGACGACAGCACATGCAGGCTGATCGGCTGTCTGGCGGCGTTCACGGCAGGCACGCCTGGATGGCGTCGCTGAGCGCGGCCCGGATGTCGGGGTTGTCGGTGATCGGCAGCACGATGCCGGACTGCACGGCAGCTTCCAGCGGCAGCCCGGCACGCACCATCCGCCCGGCATGGATCAGCATACGGGTGGAGGCGCCTTCGTCGAGTCCATGCCCTTGCAGATTGCGGGACCGTTGAGCGATGGCCACCAGGATTCCGGCGAGATCGCTGTCCGCCCCGCTCTCCCGCGCGACAATGGCGGCCTCCGTCGGCGGTGGTGGATAGGAGAAATCGATTGCGACGAAGCGCTGCTTGGTCGATTCCTTGAGGTCCTTGACCGCGCTCTGGTAGCCGGGATTGTAGGAGATCGTGAGCTGGAAATCGGCATGCGCAGGCACGATCTCGTTGTGCTTCTCCAGCGGCAGGATACGCCGCGCATCGGTCAGAGGATGGATGACGACTGTGGTGTCCTGCCGCGCCTCGACGATTTCGTCGAGATAGCAGATCGCGCCGAAGCGAACCGCCAGTGTCAGCGGCCCGTCATGCCATACGGTGCCGGATGGTTCGAGCAGATAGCGGCCCGCAAGGTCGGCCGCGGTCATGTCCTCATGCGCGGCAACAGTGATCAGCGGCTTGCCGAGCAGCCAGGCCATGTGCTCGACAAAGCGTGTCTTGCCGCAGCCCGTCGGTCCCTTGAGCATGACCGGCAGGCGTTCCGAATAGGCGGCCCTGAATGCCTCGATCTCGTTGCCGAGCGGCTCGTAATAGGGCTCCGAAGCAATCAGGTAGGGGGCGAGGTTCATGTAGTCCTCCGCGCAGAAAACGAAGGACCGATGAACTCGAAGGCGAGCGCCACCGTCCCTTCGTGAGTGGGTGTGGCAGCCATTGCCTTGGAACACGCTGCGGCATCGAAGCGTGCGAGGAGGCGCTGTATCAAGGCCTCACTGATAATTAGACCGCGAAAACTGCTTCGGCACAAGGGAGCATGTGGCGTTAGCTCTTCGAACGGATGAAGCCTGCGAGCTTGGTTTTCTGCGTATCGCACCAGCTCTGCATGCCGAGCCGCTTCTGATCGAGGTCGGTGGTCTGCATGGCGAGCGCGACTTCGCCCATCAGCGTGTCGTCACCTTTCTCGCCCATCTTGCCGCCGGTGAGCAGCCAGGCGATCGCCTTCCTGGCGGACTCGGTCGTTCCGTCCGCCTGCTGCATGTCCTGGGCTTTTTGCACGAGGTCCTGGTAGGCGACCTCGGTGCCAGGGCATTGAACCTTTGCGGCAAAGGCCTGCAGCATCAGGGTCACATAGGCTGCACGGGTCTCCGCCTGCACCGGCGGCGCGAGCGCCATCAATCCCGCCGCCAAGATCATGAAAGTGCCGTACCGCATCGCGAAGCCTCCCTGGATTTTTGTGGCAAGGCTAGCCCTGACGCCGCGCCGCTTGCAAGGGCGATCACACCCTCGATAGCAGCCGGTATGTCCCGCGGGTTCCAATCTCTCCAAATGCCCCAGATTTGGTCAAGCCGCGGTCACCTTTCGCGGCTTACAGGGCTGCGGGCAGGGGTCACGCACATGCGAGGACCCATGGTTCGAACCTCTCTACTTGTCACAGTCTCGCTCCTCCTCATCTCGTCTGCTCATGCCGAGAGCGGTCTCGCCTCCTATTATGGCGGCCGCGGTCAGGGCATGACATGCGCCCATCGGACCAGACCGATGGGTAGCGTTCTGACGGTAAGCGCCGGAGGCCGCACCATCCAATGTCGCGTCAATGATCGAGGGCCCTTCGTGCGTGGGAGGGTGATCGATCTATCCGTCACCGCCGCGCGGGCGCTGGGCATGATGCGATCCGGCGTGGTTCGCGTCTCCGTCGAATAGCGAACCCCGCATGGTTGAATGAGAAAAGCCCCGCTTCAAGGCGGGGCTTTCCTCATTATTCAATGAACGGCCATCGCTTTGACATTCATGGCTTTGACATTGGCCAATTGGGCCGCGAGCCGGACCGCGCTCTCGATGGCGCCGGTCTTGGCGACGCCTTTGCCGACGATGTCGAAGGCGGTGCCGTGCGAGGGCGTCGTGAATACGGTATCGAGGCCGGCGGTGACGGTGACGCCGCGGTTGAAGCCGCGCAGCTTGGTCGCGATCTGGCCCTGGTCATGATACATCGCGACCACGCTGTCGAACTCGCCGGCAAAGGCGCGGATGTAGACGGTGTCGGCGGGAAAAGGTCCGGTGCAGGCGATGCCGGTCTTGGCCGCGGCCTCCACGGTCGGGCGGATCATCTCGATCTCGTCGCGGCCGAACAGGCCGTTTTCGCCGGCATGGGGATTGAGCGCGGCGACCGCGATGCGCGGCTTGGCGATGCCGGCCTTGCGCATCATCCGGTCGGCGAGCTCGATTGCATCGGTGATGCTCACGGGGTTGATTCCGTCGAGCGCCTCGCGCAGCGACTGATGGCCGGTCACGCGTGACATCCACTGGCCGTCGAGCACGTTCATCTCGGAGAAATAGCTCTCATGGCCGAGCAGGTGCGCGAACATCTTGTGCTCGTCCGGAAACTTCCAGCCGCCATCGAACATCGCGCGCTTGTTGAGCGGCGCAAAGGTGATGGCGTCGAGCTCTCCGGCCTTGGCGAATTCGATGGCGCGGGCGAGCGTATCTCCGGTCAGGCGGCCGGATTCCGCATTGGCCTTGCCGAGCGGGAAGCGCGAGGGATCAATGTTGCCGAGATCGACGAGCGGCACCACGCCGTTCTCCCACGTCGCGCGCGCCGGGGAAGCCACGCGCTTGACGTTCAGCTTGACGCCCGCATGCGACATGCCCATCTCGAGCACGCGCGCGTCCCCGATCACCACCAGCCGCGCCACCTCAGTGAGATTGCCGTCGGCCAGGATCCGTGCGGTCTGCTCCGGCCCGATGCCGGTGCAATCGCCGGGAATGAGGCCGATGACGGGGAGTTCTTCGTGACGTGCGCTCATGTTCAGCTCGCTTTGGTTTGAGGGTCGGCGACTACCGAGGCCCAGGCGTTGGAATCGAATTCGCCGTCCCATTTGGCGACGACGATGGCGGCAACCGCATTGCCGATGGTGTTGGTGACGGCGCGCCCCAGCGACATGAAGCGGTCGATGCCGAGCAGCAGTGCCAGGCCCTCCGCCGGCAGACCGGCTGCGATGACGGTCGCAGCGAGCGCGCCGAAGGCGCCGCCGGTGACACCGGCCGCGCCCTTGCTGGTGAACAGCATCACCACGAAAATGCTGACCTGCTGCGTGAGCGTGAGCTCGATGCCGTAGACTTGCGCGACGAACAGCGTGCTCAGCGGAAGCGTGAGCGCGACGCCGTCGAGATTGAAGGAATAGCCGGAGGGAATGACGAGCCCGGCCACCGCGCGGCCGACGCCGGCCGCGGGCAGCTTTTCCATCATGCCGGGAATGGCTGTCTCCGAGGACGACGTGCCGAGCACGACGAGGAGCTCGGTTCGGAGCATCCGCAACAAGTCCATCAGCTTGATGCCGGCGAGCCTGCAGATCACGCCGAGCACGACGAAAATAAAGAGCGCCATCATCGCCCAGGCGGTGCCGACCAGCAGCGCCAACGCAGAGAGCGTTGTAAGGCCGAACTTGGCGACCGTGAACGCCATGGCGCCGAATGCGCCGATCGGCGCCAGCGCGACCACGACATGGACAACGCTGAAGACGAGCTCCGTCACGCGATCGAGGCCGTTGCGAATCGCAGCTCCCTTTTCACCGAGCAACAGCAGGCCGATGCCGCACAACAGCGCGAGCACCAGCACCTGCAGCACATCGCCGCTCGCAAATGCGCCGACAAAGCTGTCGGGCACCATGTGCTGCAGGTAGTCGGAGATCGACCCGACATGCGCCTGGCTGAATTTGGCGATGGTCTCGGCCTGCTGCGCATTGGCGCGCGCGACGCCCTCGCCGGGTTTCACGAACTGGACCACGAGGAGGCTGAAGAGCAGGCAGAAGGTCGTCACGGCCTCGAAGTAAACCAGCGCCTTCAGCCCGATGCGGCCCACGGTGCGCATGTCGCCGACCTGCGCAATGCCTGACACGACCACAAGGAAGATCAGCGGCGTGATGGTGACCTTGATCAGCGAAATGAAGACATCGCCGAGCGGCTTCATGTCGGCCGCAAAAGCCGGAAACAGTGCGCCCAGCAGCGCGCCGAGCGCGGCGCCGATGGCGACCAGCACATAGGGCTCGCGCCACAGGGGCTTGCGCCGCCGCGTTGCGGTGGCCGAGGGAACGGATGCGGTAGTGGGGGTGGTCGCGATCTGCAAAATGGCTCCTCCCGGAAGAAGCGATGGCGGCTATGTGCTTTTGCTTTGAGTCCAGATTGGACCAGCGCCGGTCAAGGCGCTAATGCCGTATTGGCATGATTTGAGGACAAAACCGCATCATGGACCTGAACTGGCTGGAGGACTTCGTCGCCGTCGTCGAGGAGGGCGGCTTTTCGCGCGCCGCCGAGCGGCGCCATGTCACCCAGCCCGCGCTGAGCCGCCGCATCCGCGCGCTGGAGGACTGGCTCGGCACGCCGCTGTTCGAGCGCGCCACCCACAAGCTCTCCCTGACGCCGGCCGGCGAGACTTTTCGTCCCGTCGCCGAAGATGTCCTGCGCCGCGTCATGGTCGGGAAGCAGGAGGCGCTCGAAGTCGCGCGGCTGAAGGCCGAGACTATCCATTTCGCGGCGACACATACACTGTCGCAGACGTTCTTTCCTGGCTGGATCCGGAAGATACAGGGCGCCAGCGCGACGGCCGCGGTGCAACTCGTGGCGGTCAATTTCGCCGCCTGCGAGCGCATGCTGATCGATGCCGAAGTGCAGTTCATGCTGGCCAATTATCACCCGAGCCTGATGACAAGGCTGGATTCGGATTCGTTCCAGCGCATTCAACTGGCTGATGATGTGCTGGTCCCCCTCAGCGCGCCCGCAGGCGGAGCGCGCGGGCGGCGGGGAAAAGCAGAGCCGCGCTATCTCCTGCCCGGCACGGCCAAGCAGCCGCTGCCCTATCTCGCCTATCATCCCGGTTCCGGGGTCGGGCGGATCGTCTCCTCGTTCCTCGCCGCGAGGGAGCCGCAGGCGCATCTCGCCCCGAGCTTTTCTGCCCCGGTCATGCTGCTGATCGACATGGTCCGCGAAGGACAAGGGATCACTTGGGCGCCCCAAAGTCTGGTTCAGGATGATTTGGCGGCCGGTCGGCTCGTTCGCGCGGGAGACAGGAGCTGGGAAATCGACATCGGCATCTGCCTCTATCGCTCGCGTGCCCGCTCCACCAATGCCGCGGAAGCGTTCTGGAATGCGGTGAGGAAAGCGGAGACGGTCGCGGGAGATTGAGGGGCATGCGTGGTGCTCTCCGCTGTCGTCCTGGCGAAAGCCAGGACCCATTACCACAGGCAGATGTCGTGTAATGAGCTCGTCGTTCCAGCGTGCGCAACAACTCAATCCTGGGGTAATGGGTCCTGGATCGCGCTCGCTTTGCTCGCTTGTCCAGGACGACGCGAGACATTCCCGCGGCGCGTGAAGCGCCCGAGTCTTGCCGAACACAATGTCCCTCGAAGAAGAGAGGGCGCGGGGAATGCCGGATGCAGGCCGCACCCATGGCCCGCCTGCAACAAAGTAAGCAGGCGGCAGTGACCACAGGTTCAGCCGGAGCGACCGGCATTCCCCGCGCAATGGTTTTACGGCTTATACGTACTCTCCCCGGTGACCGGGCTTTATTGCCACCGTCGTCTGCGCGCTCGTCACGCACCGACTTGATTCCAGCGTCGGGGAATCAGGACCACACGATTTCGCCGTGCGCATCGATGCCGCTCGTCCGGCGACGCCAACGCGCCCATCGCATCTCGCGCCCAACACTCGTGACGATCGCGTAGCGCCCCTCTCGTGGGTGCGAGACGCGCAAACAAGGGCCACTGATTTGCCCGACGGCGCAAGCGGAATTTTTGGGTGGGATCAGGTGAAGCGCCGGATCGTATTGAGGCCGCTCGCAAACTTTCCGTTTCCGCGCAAGTGCAGGCGGCCGGTCTTTTGACAGGCTGAAGCATTGCTGCAGGCAGTCGACGAAAGCCTTGCAGCACGCCGCTTCTCTGACAGCTGCCGCTTAACCGCAGGGCGTTGGCTGCAAGTCGTTCATCGATGCGCTCAGGCAGCAGCCGGTCAAAGAATCTATTTCTTTGAACGTTTTTTCTTGCTCTTTGTTTTCTTTTGCGGAGCGCGTTTCGTGTTCTTTTTCTCTCGCGGTTTGCGAGTGTCTATCGAAAGAACAGGAGGCGAGAGAGTTGAAGGCGTGAAAATTTTTATCGGAGGTCTTTCGATGATATTTGCAGGACTTTCATCAAGATCAGCTTGTTGGTTGGGAACTGGAGACGATTTGTCAGGTAGAGGTGATGGACAAATGAGTGATATTCTCAATGTTCCTGTCGTATCGATCAAAGCGGCAATATCATTATTGGTAACCGGATTGTTCGGGTAAACATAATGGTCTGCGGTAGTGTCTGTGCCTTGCACCGCATCAAATACCACGCTCGTAACGACCGAATTATTCATGGCGTATGACAAAATTGCTTTTACCGATTGCGTGGTAGATACATTGTTGTGTGTCGCGTCCTTCAGGATTTTTTTTAAGAAATAGAACCACTTTCCCTTCGCGTCATCTCCTGTATAGGTCTTAACCGGATAGGTTCCTAATCTGTACGCTATGCGGTGCAGATGGTGATGGTCGTCGAATAGATTTTCTTTTGCGACGACTCGTCGGAGTGCCTTAATATTCGTATCGTTGAATGCGGTATTGAGGAGACCTTTGATCTCGGCGTCAGCACCACCGCCTATCGGAATTAATCCACCCATTTCGTCCTCCTCTGCCGAGTTAGCGCGAATGATAGCATGGCCCGGTCGGCACCGGAGCGTTGCCAATGCGGAGCCGCGATTTGCGCGTTGGCCAAAACCCGGCCCAGCAATCCAGCGACCGAAGGCGTCGCCTTGGCGCGGTGGCGCCGGCGTTGATCGACGCGACCGCCTCGTCAAGGCTGTCTAGCGCAGCTGGGAGATTCATCGACCGCCCGGTACAGCGACGTAGTGCACGAGCACCAGCGTCAACGGCCCATTTGTCGGCGCGGCAGTCGCAGGCAAGCTCTGGATCGCCTGCGAACCTGCGACCACGTGCACGATGGTGGCCGGTCTCGTGCAGCAGCGTAAAGACCAGTGCATCTTCGCTGACGAGTGGATGGAAGGCGAGACCGCCATAAAGACGTACGAAACGCAAACCTCCAATATGAAACGCCTGAGCGTTCACGATCCGAGTTTGCATATCGACTTCATATTCGATGCCGACGAACGCGGCTCGAAATTGAGACACAAGGACTTCCAACATTCGACTACGGTTTTTCGAGCCGCAAAGGGAGATATTGTGTGGCAGGATGGATGCGTTCAGCATGGCGTCCCTATCTTTCCCAAAACGGCCGAATTGGAATCATGGACCATCTTATGCGTGTTCAACCGGAACGCCTCGGAGCCAGGTCCATTCACCGACAAGGCAATGAGTAACTGAACTGCGATCCCAATCGTGGTGTACCAAATCGCGATGGACCGGCACGAGCCGCACCGACACACAGGTCGCCGCTTCCGGGCGTTAATTGTTGGACGCTTTAAAAAGAGAACTGACTTCAGGAGTTCGCGACCAAACCTCTCGAGTAAGTCTGTCACTAATCGTCGACGCTATTGAAGGCGTCGACTCGGAAGCACCATTCTGCGGGCCCATCTAAAAATCTCAGTCGGCCTCTGCGCACTGTATAAGAAATCTCGCAAATGTAACGTATTTCATACTTATCCACTGTGTGTTGGCTTTACCGAGTTGATTTGGGGTCGCCGGGAAAACCGCGCATTCTGCGGCGCGCTCAGTTTTGTCCGAAAAAAGCCGATGGCGGCGGAGTATCTCCTCAGCGCATAGCGGATCCAGAGTGGTGGTTGTTGCAAAGCGGCATGGAGTTGTTCTGCAAATAGTATTATGATTTTGATCAGTCGCGCTCCGCTGTGTAAGGGGGCCACCTAATGCAATGTTTGCGGTGCGGTTGCCAGAATAAGGCGACGAATGATTTTTGCGAAGGGTGTGGGGCCGCTCTCGGAATTGAGTGCAAGGCCTGTGGGCACTTGAATGGGCCCACGGCTCGCTTCTGTGGGCGCTGCAGTGCAACTCTGAAGGCTACAGCTGTAGAAGAAGCCAATCGATCGTGGCAGCAGGTATTGAGTTCGCTCAATGCCAAAGGTGGAGAGCGTAAACGGCTCACAATTCTGTTTGCGGACATTCGGAACTCCACCGCGCTTATCGATAGCCTAGGCGATCCCGAGGTCGGAATGAGGCGCCTTCAGCCCGTTCTGGAGCTAATGAGAGAAGCCGTCACCCGATACGAAGGCGTCGTCAATAAATCACAAGGTGACGGGGTGATGGCGATCTTTGGCGCTCCGCAACCACACGAGGATCATGCCGTGCGGGGCTGCCTGGCGGCTCTTGCAATGCAGGACGGGATAGCTCGCTTAAATGACCAAGATCTGCAAATCCGCGTGGGCGTCCACACCGGTGAAGTTGTTGTTCAAACGATCGAACACGGAATATACCGAACCTTTGATGCCGCTGGAGCAAATGTGCATCTTGCCAATCGCCTGGAGCAATTGGCGGACGCAGGATCGATCGTAATTTCAAAAGAGACCTACGTCGCCGCCAAGCAATTCGTTGAAGTCGAACCGCTAGGTTCACAATCTATCCGAGGGATCAGTTCGCCTGTTGAGATTTTCAAAGTAAGAGGACTTATGCATGCGCCCTCGAGCGGTGTCTTTCGAAGCGGAATTCGTTTAAGTCCGCTGACGGGCCGAACAGATGAGTTCGCTGCTCTTCTGCATGAACTCGAAAATGCGAGCAAGGGTGAAGGGCATGTGGTGGGCGTCGTCGGAGAGGCTGGCATCGGCAAGAGCCGTCTTTGCTTCGAGTTCGCCGAAAATTGTCGCGCAAAAGGCATCCGCGTCTTTGAGGCTCGTGTACTAGCTCACGGGCGAGCGACCCCATTTCAGCCTGTACTAGAATTAATGCGGGATTATTTTGGTCTTCGCTACAAACAGGCCCCAGATGTGTCGCGCCGCATTGTCCTGGAGCGATTGGCAGCACTGCCGGTTTCCGAGCAGCTCCCGACAATATTGCTGGACTTCCTCGGCCTAACTGATCCTCAGAGACCAGCCATCAAACTAGATCCAAAGACCAGAAAAACGCAGCTCCTCGACTTTGTCAGGCTGTTACCACACTCACCACGCGAACCGATCTCCGTTGTTGTGATCGAAGATTTGCATTGGATCGATGCTGCGAGCGAAGAATTCGTTGAAGCCTTGGGCGATGCGGTTTTAGGGACGAGCACTCTCCTGGTCGTCAATTTCAGGCCGGGGTTTGCGGCTCCAGTGATGCAGCGGTCGCACTATCGGCAAATCAACATGCGTCCTTTGCCTCCGGCACAGGCGGCTATCCTCGTGCAGGACCATTTCGGCAGCGACCCGTCCCTGGCATTGCTGAGCAGGAACATCGTCGAGCGAGCGCAGGGAAATCCGTTCTTTCTCGAGGAGCTCATCAATGCGCTCGTGGAGCGAGGGGACTTTGAAGGCGAAAGGGGTTCATACAGGCTGAGAGGTGGAATTAGTACGATACCGCTCCCCTCAACTGTGCAGGCCGTCATCGCCGCTCGGATCGACCGGCTCGAAGAAAGCGCAAAGGCAGTACTGGAGATAACGTCCGTAATTGGCCGCGAAATTTCCATGCCGGTTCTGGATCGAATTGCTTGCATGGAGGAGGCCGAGCTTTCGGAAGCAATCCAGCATTTGAGACAAGCCGAGCTGCTCTACGATGTGCCGCCCTTTGAGCGACGCCTTCTTGCATTCCGTCATCCTCTTATCCAAGAGGTTGCATATCGATCACTTCTGCATGAGCGCCGTCGGGATCTCCATTTCAAGGTGGCTCATGCGATTGAGAGCGTCTTTAAAGACCATGCGGATGAGAGAGCCGCCCTCCTGGCGTACCACCTGGAGCAAGCCGGTGAAAACCTGAAGGCGGCGCAACAGAATATGCGTTCTGCTGTCTGGATTGGTACGAATGATCCAAATCAGGCCATGAGAAGCTGGAAAAAAGTCCGCGAGTTGCTGTCAACTCTTCCTTCGTCACAGCCGACAAACTACCTGAAAATGATGGCGGCGGGGCAAATCGTGAATTTTGGTTGGCGGGAAGGAATTTCAGCACAGGAGGCCCTGATCTATTTTGAAGAGGCCAAGCAATTAGCGGTCGCTCTGGGAGATGTGAGAGCCAACGCGTTGATCCACGCAGCTTATGGAAGGATTTTGGCGAACGGCGGATCAGCTGATGAGTATGTCGAAAAAATTCGTGAGGCTAAAGCAATAGCCGACAACAATAATGACCACAGTGTTCAAATAACGCTCAAGGCTGTGCTCTGCCACGCGCTGAGAATGTCCGGCTTCATGATCGAAGCGCTTCAAATGAATATCGAGGCAACGGAAAGCGCGGACAAAATCGCAAAATTCGACAGGCAAATGTTGGGCTTCGATGTTGAGCTCTGGTTAACCGTGATGCGGGGCCAAACGCTGTTGATGCTGGGTCGAAAAGATGAAGCTCGCCCACTCCTCGATCGTATCGTTCATTTGGACGCCAGCCAAATTGATACTCTTCACCACGTCATACCAAGTTGGGCATACGTCGACCTTGCATGGGTCGAGGGAAACATAGGGCTCGCTCAAGAGCATGCCGAGCGAGCTTATTCTCTGTCTATAAAGAGCGGAAATCCCTATATGCAAGTCTACGGTCGGGCCTGTCGTGGCGTTGCGCATATCGTCGCAAGACGGCTCACCTCGGCGATACAGGATTTGTCCGATGCTCTCAGCTTTGCTCGATTGCGAAAGGCGGGCCTGGAAGCTGAACCCCGAATTCTTGCCGATTTAGCAAACGCGTACAGGCTGAACGGCGACGTTTCAACCGCCCTGACAACCGCCGATGAGGCGATAGCAGTTGCGATTGAGCGTCATGCGCGTATTCCTGAGTGCCTTGCCCGCGTTACTCGTGCGGATTTGCTGCTCCGTTCTTCAGGAGAACATCGGGAAACGGAAGGAAAGCTGGAGATAGCCCGTTCGAAGGCCCTGATGCAAACGACCGGGGCTGTGCTTTTTAATCGCTTCATCAACGAGGTCGAAGCTGATCATACTATCGTTCCTCAAGCCTCAAATGATCGAACGGCGCTATTCTGAAGCGACTTGGCAATCGCAACCATGTCCGCGCTCCATCCCCTTAAGGGGGGATACATGCAACGGCGGGAGTTCATTGGAAGTTTGGGTCTGATCGGCGCTGCGGCCGCATCGACGTCGTTTGGGCGAGGCTCAATCGCACAGTCTGCCAGCGTTTGACCCGAAGCAGCCATCGCTGGCCCGGCCAGAGCGCGTGCTGGTTAAAGCCAAAGGTCCTACAATAGATTTCGCAGCACATGGCAGATGCCAGTCATCAGGAGGCCGTCCATGCCGGAGATCAACACCAGGTTTCTGTTCACGATCGCCCTCGAAATTCAAGTATCCATTCTTGGCGACACTCCCTATGGCCGCCGACGCATTTTTCATTTTGACGGAGGCAGCTTCGACGGGCCGAAGCTCAAGGGCAAGGTGTTGCCGGGTGGCGGCGGCTGGTCTCTGATCCGCCGCGACGACGTGATGGAGGTGGACGTGCGGTTGACTCTGGAGACCGACGACAAGCATCAGATCTACGCAGCCTGGAAGGGACTTCGCCATGGCCCGAAAGAAGTCATGGATCGCCTTTATCGAGGCGAGATCGTCGACCCGAGAGCCTACTATTTCCGTACCACGCCTTACTTTGAGACGAGTTCGGAAAAATACGACTGGATAAACCGCATCTGCTCGATCGCCAGCGGCTCGCTTGCGCCGAATGCACGAACGCTGGATGTCTTTGAGGTATTGTAGTCAATACGTCAAACGTCTGCTGTTGATGCTGTGGACGGCTCCTCCACCGGCACGAGAGTGCCAAGGAGTGGGCGTCGTTTGAGGCTCCCACGATTCGGAGGAGCAGCCTATGCAGTCAATTTCGACGATCGGTCTGGATATTGCGAAGTCGGTCTTCCAAGTACATGGCGTTGATGCAGCGAGCCAAGTGGTCGTACGCCGTCAGTTGAGGCGCCGCCACGTCCTGGCGTTTTTCCAGAAGCTGCGGCCGTGCCTGGTGGGGATCGAGGCTTGCGCATCATCGCACCATTGGTCCCGCGAGCTACAGGCGTTAGGGCATACGGTGCGATTGATGCCTCCGGCCTATGTGAAGCCCTACGTCAAGCGCCAGAAGAACGACAGCACCGACGCGGAGGCAATTTGCGAGGCGGTCACAAGACCCAACATGCGGTTCGTGCCGACCAAGACGGTCGAACAACAGAGCTGTCTGATGCTTCATCGAGCCCGCCATCTCTTCATCCGCCAGCAGACTGCTGTAATTAACTCAATCCGCGCCTATCTTGCTGAGTTCGGGATTGTCGCCCCTGTCGGGCGCAGGGGTGTCGAGCAACTGCTAGAAGTCGTCGCCGATACAGCTGACCACCGGCTCCCCGAGGTGGCCCGTGCGTGTCTTGCTGCTCTCGGCAGTCAATCGCACATTGAAGGCCCAAATCCTGGAGTTCGACCGACGCATTATCGCCTGGCATCGATCAAGCGTGACGAGCAAACGGCTGGACGCAATCCCCGGCGTCGGGCCGGCGTTAGCAACGGCGCTGGTCGCCAGCGTTGCTGATCCCAAGGCCTTCCGGTCGGGACGAGACTTCTCGGCTTGGGTGGGGCTCGTGCCGAAGCAGAACTCGAGCGGGGGCAAAGACAAGCTTGGCAGTATCAGCAAACAAGGCGATCGCTATTTGCGCAGCCTGTTCACGGCTGGCGCGCTCGCCGTGATCCGCTATGCCAAGATCCATGGCACCGATCATCGGCCCTGGCTCACTCGATTGTTGGCCCGGCGCCCCACTAAGGTCGCAGCCATTGCGCTCGCCAACAAACTCGCCCGGATGGCCTGGGCGATGATGGCAAGGAACGAACGTTACAATGAACCCGCTGCTCTTGCGGCGTGACGAGACGAGATTACACCGGATATCCGGTGTGACGTAACGGTTGGGAGGGCGAACAGCACTTAATGCAGCGCCGGTCGATCCGGCGATCAGGACAACCCACATGGGCCATGGCATCTTCGAATGCGTGCTGTTGACCGGGACCTGATCCGCGGAGGGCATTATGGCCAGCGGTCATGTGAACCGCGCAAACAGGCCGAACACATGGCTGCTCCGACCAACGCCGCAAAGTGAAGATTCTACTTGCCAACCCGGAGCCGTCCACACATGGCCCAACGCCGAAGTCCCGCGATGTCCGCTTTCGCACCGCTTTCGGGGGCATGGCGGACGTCACCTGATCTTATGAGTGCACGCCCTGATTCAGTCAGCTTCACTCCCAAGGACCGGAGACGTTGTCCCACTCGTGGCCCTTACGCACGACTGCAAACGCAAGCCGTTGCGCCCTGGGCTTTATTGTACCCCTCGCTCCTTCGGCGCCAGCGCTACCGACACCAGCGTGATCAGGCTCATTGCCGCCGTCAGCGCGGCGATGGGCCAGACGTTGCCGTTGTACTGGCTGAGCAGCGCGGTGGCGACGAGCGGGAGCGGGCCGAGAACGACCGCGCCGGTCACTTCGCGCGCGAAGGCAATCGCGCTGTAGCGCACTTCGGGCGGGAATAGATCGCAATAGAACGACGGCTGCACGCCGAACATCGAGCGGGCGCCGAGCGCGTGGCCGGCGGTCATCGCCAGCACGGCGATCCATGGCGTGCCGGCGCCGAGGATCTGGAAGTACACCAGTGCATAGAGTGCGGTGTAGATGGCGCCGATGATCATTACCGGGCGGCGGCCGAAAATGTCGGAGAGCGAGCCGAACACGACGCAGGCGACCGCGCCGACGGTCGAGGACACCATCACGCCGGTGAGGATCGTCTGCTTGGGAAAGCCGAGCTTGCTGGTCGCATAGGCGAGCGTGAAGGTCTGGAACACGTAGGAGAGGTTGGGGCCGAGATTGGCGCCCATCGCGGCCAGCACGGCGCCGGGATGGTTCTTTCTTAAGCAGTGTGACGACCGGCATGCGCGCCTCGCGATGGCGCTCCTTGATCGCGACGAACTCCGGCGATTCCGGCACGCGGCGGCGGATATAGGCGCCGAGGATCAGGATCGCGAAGCTCAGCAGGAACGGCAGCCGCCAGCCCCAGGCGAGGAAAATGTCCTCGGGCATCAGTGAGAACAGCGCGAAGATGCCCGCCGATGTCACCGTGGCAACATCGACCGCGGCAGCCGGCAAGCTCGCAAAGAAGCCGCGCCGTCCGGGCGCCGCTTCAGCGGCCATCACGATCGCACCGGCATATTCCGCACCGGCGCCAAAACCCTGCATGACGCGCAGCGCGACGAGGAGGATGGGCGCCCAGATGCCGGCCTGCGCATAGGTCGGCAACAGGCCGATCAGCGAGGTGGCGAGACCCATCAGGATCAGCGTCGCAAGCAGCACCGGCTTGCGGCCGATGCGGTCGCCGAGCGCGCCGAACACGATGCCGCCGATCGGGCGCACCGCGAATCCGACCGCATAGGCGGCAAAGGAGGCGATGGTGCCTGCGACGGGATCGAATTGCGGAAAGAATAGCTTGTTGAAGATCAATGCCGCGGCGGTGGCGTAGAGCAGGAAGTCGTACCACTCGACGACGGTGCCGATGGTGCTCGCGGCGATGGTGCTGGCGAGACCTTGCTCCGACTTGACGGGGCTATCGGCCTCGAGCGTTACGCTTGCCATGGGTGGTTTCCTCAGGTTTGGCCGGCGTTGCAGCGCCGAGCTTCTTGGTGACGTGGTTGGCGGTTGCGGCGAGTGCTGCGTGAATCCGGCTCTCGGCGACCGGAGATCTCAATTCGCGCACCATGGAAATGGTCAGCGCCGCCACGGCGCCGTGAAGTCCCAGGATCGGAAAGCCGAGATCGATGATCCCGCCGAAGGTCTCGCTCTCCTGCCGCAAAAAGCCCTGCGCGGTGGCACGCGCGAGCTCGCGCTTGAATTTTGCCTGGTCCTTTGTCGCCGCAATGGCCTTGAGCCAGGCCTCGCGAACCTCGGGGCCCTGAAACGCGAGCAGCAGCCGGCCCGAGACGGTCTCGCGCATCGGCCAGCGGCTGCCGAGGCGGAAGGCCAGATTGAGCGGACCCGGCCCCTCGACATCGGCGATGACAAGCACGTCGCCATTGTCGTGCACGCTGAGGTGACAGGATTGTTTGACCTCGGCCGCCAGCAGACGCATGGCCGGCACGGCAATGTCGAGCAGCCGGCGGAACGGTGGGCGGTTGTGCGACAGCTCGAACAGCTTGAGCGACAGCACATACACATCCAGCACCGGGTCGCGTACGATATAGCCGCGCTGCTCCAGCACGACCACGCTCCTGAAGGCCGCGCTCGGGCTGAGATCGAGGGTGCGGGCAAGCTCGCTCAGGCTGAGTCCGCCTTCATGCTGGGCCAGCGTCTCCAGAATATCGAGACCGCGTGCGAGCGCCGGGACGGCGTATTGAACGCCTTCTTCTCCCGCCATGGCTGTTTCTCCCTTGACTCCGTCATTTTCGCTAATAAAAACTGACTTAGTCAATATGAAAAAGTCGATGATCGCGCTTCGAGGCATGACGTGGGACCATTCACGGGGTTTCGACCCCATGGTCGCGACCGGCGAGCTGTTTGCCGCCCGGCATCCGCAGGTGCGGATTTCCTGGGAAAAGCGGTCGCTGCAGGATTTCGAGCACTTTCCGGTCGAGGAACTCGCGGCCGAATACGATCTGATCGTGATCGATCATCCGCATGTCGGGGGGCTCGCCGATGCCGGCGTCCTGCTGCCCTTCGACTGGCGTGATCCGAAAAGCCTGCACAGCCTTGCGGAGAACAGCGTCGGGCCGTCTTTTCCAAGTTATCACTGGAAGGGACGGCACTGGGCGTTGCCGATCGATGCCGCGGCCCAGGTGCAGGCCTGGCGTCCGGACCTGATCGAGGCGCCGCTTACTCGCTGGGACGATGTCGTCGCGCTCGCGAGGCGCGGACGGGTGCTGTGGCCGCTGCGCAGCCCGCATCAGCTGATGTCGTTCATGACGCTCGCCGCCAACCGCGGCACGCCATGTGCCACCGAGCCCGGCGCGCTGCTCGCGGAACACGACGCCATCGCGGTGCTGGAGGTGATGCGCGAGCTGGCGTCGCTGGTGCCGCGCGAGTGCCGCCGGCTCGATCCGATCGCGACGCTCGAGCAGCTTGCGACTGAAGATCAATGGGCGGTCGCGCCACTGACCTATGGCTATGTTTCCTACGCGCGTGACGACTTTCGGCAGAAGCTGGTGCGCTTCGCCAATTTGGCAATGCTCGGGAGCGATGGTCCGTCAGGATCTGTCATCGGCGGAACGGGCCTCGCGATATCGGCCAAATGCGCGCACCCCGAGATCGCGTTCGACTATGCCTATTTCACTGCGTCGCAGGATGTGCAGCGTGGCGCTTACGTCCAGTCGGGTGGGCAGGCCGGGCACCGCGCGGCCTGGCTCGATCCCTCCGTCAACCGGGCTGTGAACGGCTTTTATCGCGACACATTGGCGACACTCGATCGGAGCTGGCTGCGGCCCCGCCATCAGGGCTATCTGAAGTTTCAGGTCGATGGCTCGAGCGCGATCGATCGTTTCCTGGATGGCGGCATTGGTGCGGCTGACACCTCACGCGAGCTCGACCGGCTTTACCTGACGTCGTGGGATTCGTCCGAATGAGTGCCGCGGTCGGCGCGCTTCGTTACTGACGGGGCAGCGTCGGCGCGTTCGGGCAGCCCCGCCAGCCGCAATCCCCTGATCACTCGTTCCATCTTGCCATTGAACGCGGCCGTTCCCACCATCGGTCCGAAATTGTCCAGGGACGTTTTCGGCCACAGCTTCAAATAGTGGGCGAGGGCGTCACGCGCCTCCTGCTCGCGGCCGACCAGTGCGTAGGCCGAAGCCAGATAGGCCGCGGGATGGCCGGCATTGGGTGCTTCCATCGCCGCGCGCGACAACAGGTCAACCGCCTTCTCGTCCTCTCCGCGCATCAGATAGATCAGGCCCATGCCCTGATTCCAGCTCCAGCGCAGCGGCGCATCGGGTGCGATCCGGTCGGCCTCACGGAATTCGGCGAGGGCCTCATCGAGCTCGCCCAGCATGAGCTTGTTATATCCGATCTCCTTGTGCAGGAACGGATAGTCCGGAAAGCTCCCGGCAACCTCGCTGCAGAAAGTGATGGCCGATTCGAACTGCCGCATCGCGCGCAGGATGTGGCACTGTGCACCACGTACAATCTTGTTGTCCGGCGCAATGCGAATGCCGGCTTGCAGCGCGAGGTCCGCGGCGTGAAGGTCGGTGACCACATCATCCGACCAATGGTTCAGGACGCCGGTCACGATGGCGAAGGTCAAACGCGCCTGGGCGGATGCGTTTTGCGGATCGAGGCTAACCGCCCATTGCTGGAGGTGGCGAGCGGCGTCGTAATCCTCGCGCGAGGTCATGTTGATCTTCTCGGCGATGTGGCTCAGCCTGGCTGCCGTCTCGACATTCGCCTTGGCCCGCGCGGATTGTGCGAAGTAGCCCCAGGCGAGAGCCGCGCAGTACAGGAGAACGACGGCCGTGATGACGACCACGCTTGCGGGCCGAACCGCAAGGCGAGTCCGCGCGACGGCAGCAACCATTGCCGGCGGCAGCACTTCGGGGACGTTGCCGATCGCCGGCAAGGCGGGCAATGCTTCGATGGGCTGGCGTTCCTCGATGGTGGCATCGTCTGCCGGGTCGACCAGCCCCGTTTGCGGCGACTTCTGCTCTTCCCGCGCCTCGCCGACAAAGCGGATGCCCTTGCGCTGCAGGGTCTTGAGCAGGCGCTGCTGGGTTCCACTGTCGCCGATGGCGTTGCGGGCGGCATTGATGCGTGTGCTCAGCGCGGATTCGGATACCGCCCGTCCGCCCCAGATCTGCTCGATCAGCTCGTCGCGGCTGACCACGCGCTCACGGTGCCGGATCAGATATTCCAGGAGATCGAAAACCTGCGGCTCGATATCGACCGCCATGCCGTCGCGACGCAGCTCGCGACGGTCCGTGTCCAGCACCGAACCATCAAAAAAATAAAGCAAATTAACGCTCCCGTCGTCCAGCCAAGACGCTTCGCGCAATAAAAATCACGGAATTCATAAGCATAAAATAAGGAGTCCTGAAGGCGAGGGACTGTGATCTCAGTCATGCTCGGCCAAGCTGTTTGGGGCTGGGTGTCATGTGAAACCCGCGGAACGGGTAGCCGCCGCAATTTGACGAGGGATTTTTTCAATGACCGCCATTGTTCAAGCAATGTCCCGTACCGTGCATTCCGTCAGGGAAGTCCATCCGCTGACGCAAATCGCGATGTTCTGCGCCGCAGGGCTATTGGTTTCGCTGCTTGCGCTGACCTATGGTCTCGATCTCAGCCCAGGCTTTTTCTAGGACCGTGTTTCGAAGCGCCTGAGCAAATGGCCTCACGCCGTCGCCGGCCGCGCGCGCTCCCACGGCAGCGCCGGCACGCGCAGCGCATATGCGCCGTCGCCGAGCAGCGCCTGCGCGATCAGCATGAACACCCAGGCCAGTGGAAATTCCATGCCGCCGTCAGCGAACCAGAATCCCTTGCGCACCATCCAGTGGTTGGCGACCGCGATCAGCACCGGCAGCGATAGCAGGCTGACATAGCGGGTATAGACGCCGAGCAGCAGCAGCACGGCGCCGGTAAACTCGATGGCGACGGTGTAGCCGAGCACGGCGCCGGGATAGCCCTGCTTCACGAGCCCATCCCACCACGGGTCGAAGCCGATCACGGCGAATTTCCGGATCACATGCGCGAAGAAAAAGAACGACAGCGCGAGCCGAAGGACCAGCGCTGCATAAGGTGCCGTGCGATTGTCGATCATAGCAAGCCTCCCCTGTTTCCCGTTTTGCCCTCTTGTTTTGGCGGGAGTCTACAACCGGATTTTTGCCGGTTGCAACGATCTTTCGCGCGGGCCAGCCCGGCGATGACGGCCCTGGGCCAAACATCCTGCCGCCAATTTGACTGGATTGAGCGCAATGCAGACGGCGCGGGCGGCGCGGCGATGGTCTAGAATGGCTGCGCCTCTTCAAGTGAAGGCGATGTCAATGGCAATCCAGTTTCCCGCGCGTGTCCGTGTCGCGGTTGTCTCGGTGTTCTGCATGTTCCAGTTCGCGGCGAACGCGGCCGCATCGGAGCCTGATCGCGTCTCTCTCCGTGAATCGACCATCGCCTGGAGCACGGCGAAATATGCCACCGACTCGGAGAACGGATTGGTCGATGGCTCGCTCGACACCAGGACGATCGTCGACCGCAGCTTCAAGACCTATGTGATCGAGAACCGCTATCTGAAAGTGACGCTGCTGCCGGAGTTCGGCGGGCGCATTCTTTCCATCATCTACAAGCCGACCGGCCACGAGGAGCTTTATCGCGACGAGGTCGGCGTGCCCTACGCCATCAAGCAGGGCACGTTCTATTACGACTGGATGATGGTGTATGGCGGCATCTTCCCCACCTTCCCGGATGCCGAGCACGGCAAGACCTGGCTGAAGCCGTGGGACTTCAGGATCGTGAAGCAGGGCGACGACGAGGTGACGGTGTCGATGTCGCTGAAGGACGATTTCGCCTTTGCCGCGGCACCGAAGCAGTTCAAGCGCGGCTCGACGGGAATCGAAGCCACTTACTATGTCACGCTGAAAGCGGGCCGCGCCGCGCTCGATGCGCGCATCGTGCTGAAAAACCCGCAAAACGCAGCGATCGACTACGAGTACTGGACCTGCACCACGCTCGCGCCGGGATCGGACCCGGACCATCCGAAAACGGCCGGCGGCGCCGAGATCATCGGCCCGATTGCGGCCTACTCCACGCCGAGCTGGTCGAAAAACCTGGCCGAGGGCGATGAGAGCCTGGGGCCCGGCCAACGCCGCTTCGAGAAGCTGCGCTATTTCAAGAACTGGCCGACCATGGGCATCGCCTACGCTGCGCCGGATATGCAGGGCGGCAATTTCTGGGGCGTGATCAACCACGACAATGAAGAGGGCATCATTCGCATCGCCGACAACACGCTCACGCGCGGCCTGAAAATGTGGACCTGGGGATTTCCCTCGCTCGCCAACGCGGCGAGCGCGCGCCAGCAGCCGAACCCGGCGCAGCCCTATGTCGAATTATGGGCCGGCGTATCCGACCAGTTCTTCCACGAGGCAAGCTTTCCGGCGCTCGGCGAGATATCGATCCCGGAAACCTATGCCCCGACCGTCGGCATCAGCAACGTGACGGATGCGAACGAGCATATCCTGGTCAATCTGGTGGCGGAGGGCGGAGGTGCGACCCTCCAGTTCGTCAGTCTCGAACCGGCGGCGCCCTTGCACATCGCGATGAAGCGCGGCGAGGCGGTCTTGTATGACGATGCGGTGCAGGCCGATCCGAAGGCCGGAAACCGCATCTCGGTGCCGTTTGATAGCGGCGGCAGCGGTGAATGGCTGAAGGTGACGATCGCTACCGGTGACGGCAACGAGCTGATCACGGCGGAGACGAGGATCAAGTAAGGGCGCGGCCAATCCAGCGCGTCAGCCCTTGACCAGCGCCGAGGCCGCATTCTCGTCGGTGATCAGGACGTGGCAGAGCTTTGCCCTGATCGCGGCGCTCATGATCGCAACTTTGGCCATGCCGCCGGCCGCGAGCACGCGATGCGGAATGGCGAGCAACGATTTCATCGGCGGGTTGATGACGCGCGTGCTCAAGGAGTGTTGGATCAAGTTGCCCTCCGCGCCGAGATAATGGCCGCAAATGTCGCCGACCGCGCCGGCCGTGCGTAGCGAGCGCCAATCGCCGCGCGAGATCACGCCATATTCAAGCGCCTTGGAATCCTCGGTGAGATCGATGGCGCTGAGCAGCGCCATGTCGAGCTTGGGCACCATCGCCAGCACCGAGCGGACCGGCTCGCTTTCGGTGAGCGCCTGGCGCAGCTCGCTTGAGGCCGCAAACATCGGCGCGGTGAGGTAGTGGCAACGCGCATCCAGCGCGCGGGCCATCATGGAGGCATTGTCATAAGGGTTGATGCTGGTGCTTTCGGCGAGCCCGCCGCAAAGCAGCACCACGCTGTTGCCCTGGTCGCTGCGCTTGCGGATGCTTTGCGCGGCGGCGTTGATCGTGCCGCCCCAGGTGATGCCGAGCGAGGCGTTGGAAGCCAGATGCTCCGAGACATATTCGCCGGCGGCAGCGCCAACCATCGCGCGCACGTCGGCGTCGCCGAGCGGCGAGGGCACCACGATGGCGCGCGCGAGGCCGAATTGCCGGGCCAGCCGCGCCTCCAACTCGCTGTAGATGCCGAGCGGATGCTGGATCGTGATCTGCACCAGGCCGCGTTCGCGCGCCTCGCCGAGAATACGGTTCACGCGCTTGCGCGTCAGGTTCAGCCGCGTGGCGATGGCGTCCTGGGTTTGCCCCTCCTTGAAATAATGCCAGCAGATTCGCGCGGCCATGGCGGCGTCGAAGGCATCGTCGGGATCATCAGGCGTGACGGGCATAAGCCCTCCATAGCGCGGATGGCGGCAGTCGCCAACCGCACTTGGAACATATGTACCATATCAGTCACAAATGTGTCGTGGCCGCCCGCTAAGGTCCCCGGCGACTGAAAAGGAGCTTTCCGCATGCGCCGTGATTGGCTTGTGCCGCTATTGGCGACCTGTATCTGGTCTTCCTCCGCGAGCGCGGAGTTTTCCGGCAACAAGATCATCATCGGCGTGATGGGAGACCAGAGCGGCGTGGTGTCCGACGTCGGCGGCCCCGGCTCGATCATCGCAGCCCGTATGGCGGTCGAGGACGCCGGCGGGGCGATCGACGGGGTGCCGATCGAAATCCTGACCGCCGATCACCAGAACAAGCCCGATCTCGCCGTCAATCTCGCGCGAGAGTGGTTCGACCGTGAGGGCGTCGACGTGATTGCGGACCTGCCGCACACCGGCGCCGTGCTCGCATTGATGACGCTCGCCACCGAGAAGAAGCGATCGCTGCTGGTGTCGGGCGCCGCCAGTGTCGAGATCACAGGCGCAAAATGCTCGCCCTATGTCACGCACTGGACCGACGACACCTATGCGCTGGCGCGCGGCACGGCGGCGGCGCTGACCGAGCAGGGACTGAAATCTTGGTATTTCCTGACGGCGGACTATGCCTTCGGCCACGACCTGGAGCGCGACGCGAGCCAGGTCGTGGAGGACCATGGCGGCAAGGTGCTGGGCAGCGCGAAGCATCCGCTGAACACGGCCGACTTCGCCTCGCCGCTGCTGCGGGCTCAGGATTCGAAGGCGCGAGTGGTGGCGCTGGCGAGCGCCGGCGCCGATACGGTCAACGCCATCAAGCAGGCGCGCCAGTTCGCGATCGGCGAGGGTGGCCAGCACCTCGCCGCGCTGCATGCCTTTGTCACGGATGTGAATAGCCTCGGCCTCGATGTGGCGCAGGGCCTGATCATCACCACCGGTTTCTATTGGGACGATAACGACGCGACCCGCGCCTTTGCCGCGCGTTTCGAGAAACTGCACGGCCGCAAGCCGACCCGCGAGCAGGCCGGCGTCTACACGTCGGTCACGCATTATCTGAAAGCGGCCAAGGCGAGCCATAGCGATGACGCGGCGACCGTGAATGCCGCCATGCGCCAACTCGCCGTCGATCGCTTCGGCAAGGAAGCGCGCCTGCAGGCCAATGGCCGCGTCATCTATGACCTCAATGTCTACCGTGTGAAGACGCCGGCAGAGAGCCGTTACCCCTGGGACTATTATGAGAAGCTCGCGACGGTTCCGGCCGCCACCGCCTTCCGTAGCGCGGCCGACTCCGGCTGTGCCGCCGCAGTACAGAGCGAAGCGAAAGCGCGTTGAAAGTAAATCGAGGCGTGA
>DATHMA010000247.1:0-8011 GCA_035487555.1 Bradyrhizobium sp.
CGCCGGCGGCAATCCGGCCAGCTCGCCCGATGTCACTTGCGAATGCGTGCGCGGATCGTCGCGGAAATAGATGAACCAGATGACCGCCCAGATCAGGCTCGCGATACCAAGCACATAGAAAGAGGCGCGCCATGACACCGAGACTGTGATGACCGCGATGAGTGGCGGCGTCACCGCGTTGCCGAAGCGGGAGAAAGCATGGGTGATGCCTTGCGCGAAACCGCGCTGGTCGGGGCGCATCCAGTTCGACAGCGCGCGCGTCGCGGTCGGAAAAGCCGGCCCTTCGCCGATGCCAAGCGCGAGGCGCGCGAGGAACAGGCCGGCCACGCCGCCGACCAGCCCGGTCCAGATGGTGGAGAGCGCGACAAGAATGGCGCAGGTGCCAAGCGTAATGCGCGGGCCCATGCGATCACCTAGCCAGCCCCCGGCGATCTGGAAGAAGGCGTAGGGATAAGCGAAGGCAGAGAACGCGATTCCCAATTGGGTGGCCGTGAGACCGAGGTCCTTCTGCATGATCGGCGCCGCCGTCGAGATGTTGACGCGGTCGACATAGAAAATGAAATACATCAGGCAAATGATCATCAAGACGAGACGACTGGCCTGGTTCTTCATCAACCTCACACGCACCTCCCCTGCTTTTTTCGATCTGTCGTTTGCGTTCCCATCCGGATGCCGCGAAAGGCAAATGGACAGTTGGCATCGCGATCGTTTGATTTATGCTAGCGTGCGTCTTCGCCGAGACGAAATTGATAAGTTGCATCGTCATCATTCGCGGGATTTATCTTGCATCCAGATCTGGACATCGCGCTGCTCCGCACCTTCGTCGCGTTGGTCGATACCGGAAGCCTGACGTCAGCCGGTCGTGCCGTGGGCCGCACGCAACCGGCGATCACGCATCAAATCCACCGGCTGGAGGAGAGCGTCGGCCGCCAGCTATTCGACGACAACCGCCGCAAGCTCACGCTCACCCATGACGGCGAGGTGCTGCTCGAGTTCGCACGTGCAATATTGCGGCTCAACGACGAAGCGCGAGACCGTTTTCTCGCGACCGATATTGCGGGCCATGTGACGCTTGGCACACCCGATCTCTATGCGTCCTACATCCTGCCGGAGGTGCTGGAGAATTTTTCGCGCGCGCATCCGAATGTAGAGGTCGAGTTGCGCTGCACACGCAGCGTTCACCTGCATGCGGCGCTGGAGCGCGGCGAGCTCGACATCGCGCTGATGACCAACCAGCCCGAATTCCGCAGCGGCGAGCTGGTGCGCCGGGAGCCGCTGGTGTGGGTGGCCGGCAACAATGCTACTCCCGAGCTGCGCAAGCCGCTGCCGCTTGCGGTCCTGCCGCAGGGCAGTGTCTATCGCCAGATCGCGCTGGAGGCGCTCGGCGCGGCCGGACTGCAGTGGTCGGTCCGCTCGGTCTGCGACAGCATTGCCGGCCTGCAAGCGGCCGTGTTCGGCGGGCTTGCCGTGTCGATCTTTCCGCAATGCGCCATCAGCGACAACGTGCGCTGCCTCAGCGAAATCGACGGGCTGCCAAAATTGCCGCCGGTCGATCTGGTGATGCATCGCAAGAGCTATGGAATCTCGGAAGCCGCCGAACAGCTCGCGCAATACATCACGCGGAAACTGGGCAGCGAGCCGGGCGCAGCAGAAATCGAGATCGTGCCGCTGAGGAAGCCGACACGCGGCTGAGCTACTTGAAGAAGTAAATCAGGCCGATGCTCATCGCGAGCAGCAAAAGCAGCGAGAGCGTCACCGCGACCGTGACCCTGCCGCCCACATTGGAGAGCACCCTGATGTCCACGCCGAGCCCGAGCGCCGCCATCGACACGATAGTCAGCACAGCGGCCAGCTTGGTGATCGGCGCGACCACGAGGTCGGGAATGATCTGAAAGGATCGAAATGCCGCCAGCACCAGAAAGCCGATGATGAACCAGGGCACCAGCTTGAACGGACTCACGCGCTTAGCTGGCTGCGCGCCCGGCACGTTGCCGCTCAAGCGCGGCGCGATCAGCGACATGCCGATGACCAGCGGCCCGAGCATCAGTACCCGCACCAGCTTGACCAGCGTGCCGATTTGCGTGCTGACCAATCCGGCCGGAACAGTCGCTGCGAGCACCTGGGGCACAGCGTAGACCGTGAGGCCGGCCAGGATGCCGTATTGCGTCGCCGACAGCTGCAGGAGCGGAATGAGCAAGGGAAGCCCCAGCACCATCAGCACGCCAAGGATCGCGGTGAACGAAATCGAGGAAGCGATGTCGTCGCCATGGGCTCCGATGACGGGAGCGACTGCCGCAATCGCGGAATTGCCGCAGATGGAATTTCCCGACGCGATCAGGATCGAAAGTTTGGTCGGCAGGCCGAGCATGCGGCTGAGGCTGAAGCTCACGGCGAGCGTCACGACGACCGTTCCGACGATCGCGGCAATCAGGAACATGCCGGAAGCGACGATCGCCGCGAAGCTGATCGAAGCCCCAAGCAGCATCACCGCCACTTCCAGCAGTTGCTTGGCGCTGAAGGCGATCCCGGCCTTCCAGCGTTCGGGCGGACTCCAAAACGAGCGGATCGCCATCCCGAGCAGGATCGCAATGACCAGCGCCTCGATATAGGGATGGGCGAAAATGCGCTCTTCGCCACTCTGGATTCCCATCGAAACCAGCGTCACCAGAATGCAAAGAAGGATGCCCGGAAGCAAAGCAGCGAGCCGCCCCAGAAGCGAACCGGACTTGCCTGCCTTGGAAGATTTTTCGCCCTGCGCCACAAAATTCCTCGTCAATTGGGAAAATTTATGCCCTAAGACGACGGAATACGGCAATATCTTTTCTATCTAAGCCGATAAATAGAAGTTATGCCCCTCAATCTGCATCTCCTCCGGTTGTTCGCAGCGGTCGTGCAAACCGGAAGCTTTTCCCGCGCGGCCGACGTGCTCCATATCAGCCAGCCCGCGATCTCGAAGGGGGTGCGCGATTTCGAGCTGCAGGTCGGATGCCGCCTGCTGGACCGAACGTCGAAAGGGGTGCGACCGACCCGCGAAGGCCAGGCCTTGCTGCGGCACGCCGAGACCCTGTTTGCAGCCGAACGCGCCGCCGAAGACGAACTGCTATCGCTGCGCAATCTCGAGGCCGGCTCGCTTCGCATCGGCGCGAGCACGACGATCGCGACCTACATGATCGCCGAACATCTCGGCGTGTTTCGCCGGCAATATCCCGGCATCGACCTGCATGTGGTCAGCGCCAACACCCGCGATATCGCCGATCTGATGCTGGCGCACAATATCGAGATCGCGTTGGTGGAAGGCCCAATCGAGGACAATGATCTCGTCAGTCGCGCCTGGCGAACCGACGTGATGAGCCTGATCACAAGCCCCGCCCACCCCTTTGCGTTGTCCGATGGACCGATCGATCCGGCGGCGCTTGAAGGTGAAATCCTGATTGTCCGCGAGCCGGGCTCAGGCTCGCGCGAAGTCGTGGCCCAGGCTCTCGCCAATCACCGCGTCGAGCCGGGCCGAACGCTGGAAATCGGCAGCACGGAGGCGATCAAGCAGGCGGTCGCCTGCGATGTCGGCGTCTCGATCGTCTCAAGCGCGACCATTGACGATCAGGTCAAGCTTGGCCGGCTCAAGGTCATAGCGATGAAGGATTTGCAGATTTCGCGAACGCTTTGGCAGTTAAAGACACCGGGACGCATCGACATCCCCGCCGCGATCGCCTTCGAGCGCATCATTAACGGCGCGCAGCCGAACGGAAAATGATCCCGCTGCAGCGCGGCTCAGCCCTTCGGAACAATGTGCAGGAAGGCAACAGCGCGCGCGAAGCCGTCGAAAATGCCGGGGTCGAAATAGATCGCGCGCGCGACGACGATAGTGCCGGCGAGGGTCCAAAACACCGCTGTGCCGAGGCGCATCAGCCAGCCCGACGCACGGCTCTCAACCCCGGCGGATTCCGCGAGGTCAACTTCTTCCCCAAAGGGTTCGAATTTGGTGCGTTCCATCGGGATAAGCCCTTGTCGCCAATGCACAAAATATCGTGGATCGACGGCGTCGCGGCAATGGTAGCGAAGTTCCTTTTGCGTCCCCTGCGGGGATGCTTTTTCCCCAGGAGGGGTCTGGGGGAGAAAATCTCCGATTTCGCCGCCGGCTGGCGCCTATAGCGCGCGCCCCAGAGCGTCGGCATTGGCCCTTAGCACCGGCACGAAGCTTTTGACCATCTGCTGGATCGACACGCGCGCGGTGGAGGCGCTGGCGCTCATCGCCGCGACCACCGCGCCGCGGGAATCGACCACAGGGATCGCGATCGACCGCAATCCGATCTCAAGCTCCTGGTCGGTGAAGGCGTAGCCCTGAGTCCTGGCGTTTCGCACGGCATCGCGCAGCGCAGTCTTCTTGACCAGCGAGTGCCTGGTGCGCGCTTCGATCTTGACGCGATCGAGATAGGCCGAGAGGCGCTCGTCGGACCATCCCGAGAGCAGCACCCTGCCCGTCGCCGAACAATAGAGATCGATCCGGATGCCGATGGAAATGCCTGTTGTCACCAGCCGTTCGGCTTCCGCCCGAGCAACGAACAGCGCAGCGTCGCGGTCCAGCACCGCGAGCGAAATCGACTCATGCAGCTCATCGCGCGCCGCCTTCAGGAACGGTTGCGCGACCTGCGGCAGCGACCGCGTGCCGGAATAGGCCGCGCTCAGCGCCAGAAGCCTCGGCTGCGGCCGGAAATATTTTCCGTCGAATTCGAGATAGCCGAGTTCCGTCAGCGTCAGCAAACAGCGACGCGCCGACGCACGCGACGTCGCGGACGCTTCCGCGGCTTCGGAGACCGTCAGCCGCGTTCGCTGCGGCGAAAACGCCTCGATGATCGCCAGTCCCTTGGCGAGACCGCCCATGCCTTCGGGCAGGCGGCCCGCGCCTGCAGCTTTGTGCGTATCCGAGATCGTATTGACAGCCATGAAGATGAGAGCGATTCTAGCCTGAACACTTGTTCGATATTCGAACAAAACGCCTCGCCGGTCAATGTCCCGCGCGGCTACGACGGGAGGTCTCATGCTGGATCAGGTCAACCGCACGCCCCGCGAAGCCGGCGGCCAAGCGCGCCCACATGTGTGGCCGAGCGATGGCGTGACCCGCGTGCCCTTCTGGATTTTCCAGGACCGCGACATCTATGCTGCCGAGCAGCAACGCATCTTCCAGGGGCCGAGCTGGAATTATCTTTGTCTATCGGTCGAGGTGAAAAACACCGGCGACTTCGTCACCACCTTCGTCGGAGACACCTCGGTGATTGTCGCCCGCGACACCGACGGAGAGCTCTACGCGTTCGAAAACCGTTGCGCCCATCGCGGCGCGCTGATCGCGCTGGAGAGCCGTGGCAACACCAAGGACTTCACCTGCGTCTATCACGCCTGGAGCTATGACCGGCAGGGCAACCTCAAGGGCGTCGCCTTCAAGGACGGCATCAAGGGCAAGGGCGGCATGCCCGCCTCGTTCTGCATGGAGCAACATAATCCGCGCAAGCTGCGCTTAGCGGAAGCCTTCGGCATCGTGTTCGGAAGCTTCTCGAACGACGTGCCGCCGCTGGAAGAGCATCTCGGCGAAGAAATCTATTCGCGGATCGGCCGCGTCATGGGCGGCCGCACGCCCGTCGTGCTCGGCCGCTACACCCAGGCGCTTCCCAACAACTGGAAGCTCTATATGGAGAACGTCAAGGACTCCTATCACGCGAGCATCCTGCATCTCTTCTTCACCACCTTCGAGCTCAATCGCCTGTCGCAGACCGGCGGCATCATCGTCGATCCCTCGGGCGGACATCACATCTCGTTTTCAGCGATCGACACGGAAGCGGCTGGCAACAACGACTATGCCCAGCAGAACATCCGCTCCGACAGCGAGTTCAAGCTCGCCGATCCGTCGCTGCTGCAGAGCTTCAAGGAATTTCCTGACAATGTGACGCTGCAGATATTGTCGACGTTCCCGACCTTCATCCTGCAGCAGATCCAGAATGCGATCGCCGTGCGCCAGGTCGTGCCGCGCGGTGTCGACCGCACCGATTTGCACTGGACGCTGCTCGGATTTGCCGAGGACACGCCCGAGCAGCGCCTCATCCGGCTGAAGCAGGCGAACCTCGTCGGCCCCGCCGGCTACATCTCGATGGAAGACGGCTGCGTCGGCGGCTTCGTACAGCGCGGCATCGCGGGCGCAGCCGGTGAGCAGGCCGTGATCGAGATGGGCGGCGCCGGCACCGAGTCGAGCGAAAGCCGGGTAACGGAAGCCTCCGTACGCGGCTTCTGGAAAGCCTATCGCGCGCAGATGGGCCTGTAAGGAATAATCGCGTGACCGATGTCGCAAGCCTGATCAACCACGCACAAAACGCCTATGCCCGCTGCATCGACAGCGGCAATCTCGAAGGCTGGCCGGATTTCTTCGAGGAGAATTGCACCTACAAGATCACCACCGCTGACAATTACGCCGCGGGGCTCCAGGCCGGCATCATCTTCGCCAACTCCAGGGGCATGCTGCTCGACCGCGTCGCCTCGCTGCGCGAAGCCAATATCTATGAGCGCCACGTCTACCGGCATTTCCTTGGCCAGCCCTGGATCGTGTCGGAAGACGCAGGCGAGGTGCGCAGCGAAACTTCGTTCTTTGTCGCGCGCATCATGCGCGACGGCACCACGGATGTTTACGCCACCGGTCGCTACATCGACATCTACCGGCTGAACGGCGGAAATCCCAAACTGCGCGAGCGCATCGTGGTTTGCGACAGCTCGCGCTTCGACACCCTGCTGGCGCTGCCGCTATGAGCAAGACCATTGCGCTTACGATCGGCGATCCCAACGGGATCGGGCCGGAGATCGCCGTCAAGGCCGCAGCGGCGCTGCTCGGGAACGAGGACATTCGCGTCGTGTTGATCGGCGACGAGCATGTCATCCGCCACTATGGCGAGCTTTGCGCGGCCACCCATCAATTCCGACATTTCCAGAGCGGCGCATCGTCGCGCGACGCTATCCTGCTGTATCCCGTCGACGCCTTGCCACCTGCGCATTTCCGTCCCGGACAGATCGATGCCGCCGCAGGACGCGCCACGGTCGCCTATGTCGACGCGGCGATCGGCCTCGTCCGCGAGCGCGCGGTGGATGCCATCGTCGGCTGCCCGCACAACGAGACGGCGGTCAACGCCGCCGGCATTCCCTTCTCCGGCTATCCCGGGCTGATTGCGCGGCTGACCGGCACGCCGGAGGAGAAGGTGTTCATGATGCTGGTCGGCGGCGGCCTGCGCATCCTGCACGCCACGCTGCACGAGCGCATTCTTGACGCGCTGGCGCGGCTGACACCGGAGCTCATCGAGGAAGCCGGGCTCGCCTGCGCTGCCACGCTCAAGCGTCTCGGCATCGCCAATCCCAGGATCGGCGTGTTCGGCATCAACCCGCATGCCGGCGAGAACGGCCTGTTCGGTAACGACGACGATCGCATCACGGCGCCGGCAGTCGAACGGCTGCGCAAGGCGGGCATGGCGGCCGAAGGCCCTGTCGGTGCCGACATCATCCTCGGCCGCAAGGACATCGACGGCTTTGTCGCGATCTATCATGATCAGGGCCACATCCCCGTAAAACTTTTGGCCGGGCGAAACGCGTCCGCGCTCTCGGTCGGCGCCGGTGTGCTGTTCTCCAGCGTCGGGCATGGCAGCGCCTTCGACATCGCCGGCCAGAACAAGGCCGATCCGGCCGCCGTGCTGCGCACGCTGCGTCTGCTCGGCAATGTTCCCGCCGACACAACGCCAGCAGCGGCGGGCGCGGCATGACCTTCACCATTCGCGTCGCCGAGAGCGACATCGCCTTTCCCTGCGAGCCGCGTGAGTTCGTGCTCGATGCGGCCGAACGCGCCGGCTATTCCATGCCCTCCTCCTGCCGGAAGGGCGTGTGCAGCACCTGCGAGGCGGGCCTGCTCGACGGCGAGGTCGAGCAGCGCGGCCGCGGGCGGCGGACGGCGCGTGACGGTGTCGCGCTGATGTGCCGCTCGCAACCGCGC
>DATHMA010000248.1:0-22567 GCA_035487555.1 Bradyrhizobium sp.
GTCGGGAACGATCACGAAGTTCCAGGACGACCAGGTGCAGACCAATTTCTGGGCCAAGTTCGTCGCCGAGGGCAACGTCATCAACAACCAGCTCGACAATGTCGCCGCGGGCCACAACACGACATCCGGCGAGTTGCAGGCACTCATCACCGAGATCCAGAACTATCAATCGACTGGCGCTGCGTTCGATCACAGCCAGGGCGGGATCTTCGGTGCGCGCTTCGACAACGAGCTGCTCGGAGGCACGCTCAATGCCGACACGGCGAACGCCGTCCATGGCCTGCAAGGCATCATGAACGGCGACACCGGAGCGGCACTTGCCGCCGATCAGGCGCAGATCACGGCCGCCGGCCAGGGCTTTGTGGCTGACGCCAACGACGTCTCCGGCAACAACATCCCGCTCGGCGGTGGCACCTATGTCGGAACGTCCACCACGGTCGCGGGTGCGACCTCCGTTCCCGGCGTGGCCCAAGGCACGATCCCGGTGGACGGCACTGCGTCGGGATCGTCGGGAACAGTCGCCCAAGGCGGCGGCAATAACGGCGGCACGGGCACCAATGGTGGTCAAGGCAACAATGGTCAGACTGGTGGTCCACCCCCCGGTGGTCAAGGCGGCGGCCAGGGCGATCCCTGCCACAGCAACAACGCCAGTTCGGGTGACAAAGGCAACTCCAGTGACCATGGCAATTCCGGCGATCAAGGTAATCACGGCGGCCAGCCGGTGCCGAGCTTCTGGAACATGATCGCGCAAGAGATAGAGCAGCACGAAGGTTTCGGCGGACGTGGACACAATCAGTTCGAGCTGATGTGGCACCACGGTTAACGGGGGTCCGCCCGCATCGTCGCCGCGCCTCCCGCGGCGACGATGCGGCGGTCGTTATTTTTGGAAAACCGCTACACACCCCGCATCACGTGCGGGGTTTTTCGTGGTCATGCGCTAGTGTTTGCCTGCGCCCATGTAGCCGAACAGGAAGCCCGCCACTTTCCGCTTCTGGATTTCCTCGCTGCCCTCGGTGATGCGGTAGCGGCGGTGATGGCGATAGATGTGCTCGAACGGCTTGTGGCGTGAATAACCCATGCCGCCATGCACCTGCATGGCGCGGTCGGCGGCCTCGCAGCAGAGGCGATTGGCCCAGAAATTACACATCGACACCTTGTCCGAGAGCGTGTGCTCGACCTCGGCCTGGCTCAGCTGATCCATCTCCCAGGCGGTCTTGCGGATCAGAAGCCGAAGCATCTCGGCTTGCGTCGCGAGCTCCACCAGCGGCCACTGGATCGCCTGGTTCTCGGCCAGCGCCTTGCCGAACGGCTTTCGCTCCCGCGCATATTTCACGCTCTCATTGATGCAGTAGACGGCGGCGCCGAGCGAGCTTGCCGCCTGGCGAATGCGGTTCTCGTGTACGAAGCATTGCGCCAAGGACAGTCCCTTGCCGATCTCGCCGAACAGCGCATCCTCCGGCACGAACACGTCGGTGAAACTGACCCGCGGATGATCGGTCGGCATATTGAAGGTCCACATATATTGCTCGACCTTTACGCCCGGCGACTTCGCCGGCACCAGGAAACAGGTGATGCCGCGCGCATCACCGTCATTGCCCGAGGTGCGCGCAAACAGCGCGCAGTGCGTCGCGACATGCATGCCGGTGGTCCACATCTTCTCGCCATTGATGAGCCAGCCCTTGACGTTGTCGCGCGCCGCGGGCGCAGCCTTGGTCTCCATATGCGTCGCATCCGAGCCGTGCTCGGGCTCGGTGAGGCCGAAGGTGATGCGGTATTTGCCGCGGATCGAGCCGTCGATCATCGCCTTCTGCTCCGCGGTGCCGTAGCGGTCGAGCATGGTGACGAGGGGCAAATTGCCGACGATGGAATGCTCGTTCTGGAGGTCGTTGTGCAGGCCAAGCCCCTTTGCAGCAAAATGCTCGCGGATCACCGCCATCCAGAGGTTGGAGCCGTCCTTGCCGCCATAGCGTTTCGGGATCGCAAAGCGCAAATGGCCGGCTTCATCGGCACGGTCCTTGGCCTTGCGCAGCAGCGCTTCCCACTCGTGGCGCGGCAGGCCGTCATTCTCGAAATCGGTGCGCGCCCATTCGCGGCGGTGGTCGAAGAAGCGGATATTATCGTCCGCCTCCTCCAGCGGCTTGATCTCGCGGGCGATGAAGCGGTCGAGCTCGTCGAGATAGGCGACGAGGTCGGTGGGCAGGTTGAAATCCACGGCGCTACTCCCTCAAGTCTCGTTGTTGTTGCGGTGATACGGGCGAGGACGGCTTGTAGCGCGGCCCCCGTTTGCGTAATTGGATGGTTCAAACGCTGCGCGCGAGGCTAGGATTGGCCATTTCCGCGCTACAGAAAATCGACGGGAGGAACGATGGAGCTGAAATTTTCCAAAGTGACGCGCAAGGGACCGATCACGATCGTGACCTTGCAGCGGCCTGAAGTCTACAACGCGCTGCATATCGAGGCGCATTTCGAGTTGAACAAGGTGTTTGACGATTTCTCGGCCGACCCCGAGCAATGGGTCGCGATCGTCACCGGCGCCGGCGACAAGGCGTTCTGCGCCGGCAACGACCTGAAATGGCAGGCGGCCGGCGGAAAACGCGGCTGGGACAAGGGCGGCTTTGCCGGGCTCACCACGCGCTTTGACTGCGACAAACCGATCATCGCCGCGGTCAATGGCGTCGCCATGGGCGGCGGGTTCGAGATTGCGCTCGCCTGCGATCTCATCATCGCTTCCGAGAATGCGACCTTCGCCCTGCCCGAGCCGCGCGTCGGCCTTGCCGCGCTCGCCGGCGGTCTGCAGCGCCTGCCGCGGCAGATCGGGTTGAAGCGCGCCATGGGCATGATCCTGACCGCGCGCCACCTCTCGGCCAAGGAAGGCTTCGAGCTCGGCTTCGTCAACGAGGTGGTGCCCGCCGGCGAAGCGCTCGCCGCCGCCGAGCGCTGGGCTGAAACGATCGCCAAGAACTCGCCGATGTCGATCCGCGCCTCCAAGCAGGCGATCCGGATGGGCATGGAGGTCTCGCTGGAAAAGGCCATGACCGAGCAGCGCGAGTACCCGGCGGTGAAGGCGATGGCGGCCTCGCAGGATTATATCGAGGGACCAAAGGCGTTTTCCGAGAAGCGCCCGCCGAAGTGGCTGGGGCGGTAGGCTCCCGCGTAGGATGGGTTGAGCGCAGCGAAACCCATCATCGGGCGTCATGCGCGGTGATGGATTTCGCTTCGCTCTACCCATCCTACGATTTCTCGCGTTTGTATGACGCATAATTCGGTTGATCGACGGCAAGCTTCGCGAGCGTCGTTTGCCACAGATGCTCCGGCAGCCCGGGCGTTGCGAGATCGATCTCGCCTTTTGCAATCCTCTCCGCCAGTGCGCGGTTCTGCTCAAGCAGCGAGCCTTCGACGCCGAGCAGCTTTGCCAGCCGCTCCGCTTCCGCCGTGTCGCTTGCCTGCTCCAACGTCAACTGCCGCACGACAAGATCAAGCGCGTTGATGGCAACACGCAGCTTGAACGCGTTGTGGCCGGAGACCATCGGCGTGATGTCGTTGCGGAGGAAATCCGCAACGGCCTTGGTCAGCTCGACCGGAGTAGGCTCATCTTGCATCTTCAACTCCCTCTCGGAGCCAACAGCCGCAACAGATCGATTTCGGCCTCCGACGCGCGGCGGCCGATCATGGCACGCTCCATCGAATGATCGGGGTCCGCACGAAAACGCTGCATCATGCCGCAGCACATCACGCCCCAGCGCAGCGTGCCCATCACTTCCCAGAATTTCACGCGGGCCGGATCGGCCTCGCGGCCGCCCTCCTCATAGCCGGCGAACAGTTCCTCGCGTGAACCGAAGCCGCCGACAGGCTTGTCGATCTCGCCGAAACGCCAGGAGTTGACGCAGATCCAGCCCAGATCCTCCATGGGATCGCCGAGATGCGCGAGCTCCCAATCCAGCACCGCACGGACGCCGTCGGGCCCGATGATGAGATTGCCGTGGCGGAAATCGCCATGCACCAGTGTTACCTCCTCGGATGGTCCGGGATCGTGGTCGCGCAACCAGCGCAGCGCCAGCTCGAACACCGGCCGCGGCCAATTGAAGTCCCGATATTCGTCCTCCAGCTGGCCAATCTCTTTCGTGGCACTCATCTCGCGCAGTTCAGGCAACTCCGCACGCGGCAGGCAGTGGATACCGGCCGCGACCTTGCCGAGCTGCCGCGCCAGCATCGGACGTGCCTTGGCAAACTGCTCGTCGCGCAGAATCTTGCGGGCGATGGTTTCGCCCTCGACGCGGGCCATGATGAAGCCGGTGCCGAGGTCATCCTCCGGCTTCAGCACATGCATCACCTTTGGCGACGGCAGGCCGGCCTCATGCGCCAACTGCATCAGCCGCGCCTCGGCATCGAGACCGGCCGCACGCGTCGGCGCCGCACCATAGCCCTTTGGCGAGCGGCGCAGGATCGCACCGAAGCTGCCGCTCGCATGCACGATATCAAAGGACCAGGTTTCCTGGCTGGCGCCGCCGGAGAGCTTTGCGGCACGGCTCACGCCAGTTGCGCCGGGATAGAAGGACGCAACGCAACGGGAAAGTTCCTGCTCGATCATTTGCCCCTGAATTTGGCCGGCCGCTTCTCCAGGAACGCACCGACGCCCTCCTTGAAATCCTCGGTCCCGCCCGCGATGCGCTGTGACTGGAATTCGAGATTGAGCTGGTCCTCGAAGGAATTTTCCGGACTATCCCAATAGAGCTTGCGGATCAGCGACAGCGCCACCGTCGGACCGTTGGCGAGCTCATGCGCGAGCTTCATGGCTTCTTTCATCAGCTCCGCGTCATCATAGACGCGATTGATGAGCCCCCACTCCAACGCCTTCTCGGCCGGCAGCCGTTCGCCCATCAGCGACAGCTCGATCGAGCGCGCTCGCCCGACAAGGCGCGGCATCAGCCACGTCGAGCCGCAATCCGGCACCAGGCCGATGCGGCGGAAGGCTTGCAGGAAATAGGCCGAGCGCGCGGCGAGGATCATGTCGCCGAGCAGCGCAAAGCTCATGCCGGCACCGGCGGCCGGGCCGTTGACGGCCGTGACCAGCGGACAATGCAGGTTGCGGACGCGGCGCAGGAAGGGATGGAAACCGGTCTCCAGCGTCTGGCCCGCATTGCTTCGACCGGGCTTCTGCTGCTGGTTCCGGCCCTGCAAATTCGCGCCGGTGCAAAAGGCGCGCCCCGCGCCGGTCAGCACCACGCAGCGCACTTCTTCCTTGCGGTCCTCGATCGCATCGAGCGCTTCGGAGAGCCCGCCCAGCATGTCCATCGAAACCGCGTTCATGACCTCCTGGTGATCGAGCCGAAGGATGGCGACAGGGCCGTCGATCTCGATTGTGCAGTATTTGAATTGCATCGTTTCCTCTTTTCTCGCGTATCCCGCGCTGTCCGTGCTGCGGGTAAATCAATTCGGACTTGGTGCCATATTTGATTTTTGGGGCGGGCTTGTCCATGCTCGCAACAGACATCTGACGCGCGTCATACAAATATGGAAACGCCCCATGAGCATCTTCGACCTTTCCGGCCGCGTGGCCATCATCACCGGCGGTAACGGCGGTATTGGGCTTGGAATTGCGCAGGCACTTGCGTTGAGTGGCTGTGCGGTTTCGATCTGGGGCCGCAATGAAGAAAAGAACAAAGCCGCCGCCGCCACCATGGCGAGATATTCCGGCGAGGTCGACACCCGCATCTGCGATGTCACTGATCCCGCTTCGGTCAAGGAGGCGATGAGCGGCGTGCTCGAAGTGTTCGGCCGGGTCGACGGCTGCTTTGCCAATGCCGGCATCGGCGGCGGCGGACGGAAGGCTTTCATCGATCGCAGCGAGGAAGAGTGGCGGAAGATGTTCGCGACCAATCTCGACGGCGTCTTCCACGTGTTCCAGGCCGCCGCGCGCCACATGACCGAGCGCGCGGAAAATGGCGATTCGTATGGCCGGCTGGTCGCAACCTCGAGTCTGGCCTCGCTGTTCGGCACCGCGCGCAACGAGCATTATGCCGGCACCAAGGCAGCGCTCAATGCGCTTTGCCGCGCGCTCGCCGTCGAGCTCGCGCGCTATAACGTCACCGCGAACGCGATCCTGCCCGGCTGGATCAGGAGCGACATGACTGCCGGTATCATGGCCAACGACAAATTCGTCGCCAATGTGATGCCGCGCATTCCCGTCCGCCGCTTCGGCGAGCCCTCTGATTTCGGCGGGATCGCCGTGTACCTGATGAGCAAGGCGTCGTCCTATCACACCGCAGATTGCTTCGTGATCGACGGCGGCTACACCGCGTTTTGAGTTCCGCGAACCAGGGATGATGCGCGCGAAGCGGCAAATGACAGTTGGATGACAAGCGCTATCTGGGCCGCCGGCCTCTCAATCCGCGCACCGTAGCGTTCCGGCCGCCTTCGGATCGCGCGGGATGATTGGGCTTTCCGACGATCGGCGTTGCGAAGATCCCGTATTTTCACGCGCCTTGACACGTCGAAGCCGTGGAAATCTACGGCTGTATTGTCGCAACAGGCCTAGAAATTGCGGCCAATCCCATTAATATCGTTGGCGATTCCTCTTAGAGAGCGGTGTTCGGAAAGAAATGGCGAAGTCTTCGAAGCTCGTGGCGGCAAAGCGCGGCAGGGTCCTGCTGGTCAGACGTCGACGCGACGGTCGATGGATGTTTCCGGGCGGCCGCAAGCGCCAGAACGAAAACGACAAGGACTGCCTGAAGCGCGAGATCAAGGAAGAGCTGCCGAAGCTGAAGGTCGGACGGGTCCGCCTCTGGAAAGAGGTTAAGTCCAAGAACCGCCATTCAGGCCGGAAGATGAGCGATGCCATCTTCATCGCCAAGAATGCCTCCGGCCATCTTGCGATCGGCGACAAGAAGGAAATCGACCGCGCCATCTGGCGCAAGCCGCGCGGCATCCGCCTGACCGCGACCTCCCGCTACATCAGGGACAAGCTGTTTCCGAAACGCTAGACACGCGCGTGCTGGCTTCGTAGCCTGGGTGAGCGAAAGCGACACCCGGGGAAGCACCCCGGCACATCGCGGAGCCTGTCATCGGGCGCGCATTCGCGCGACCCGTTGGCTCATGCGGGCTACAACGCATAACGAGCCACGCTAGCGCACGACCGGCGGCGCGATCGCGGCGGGCTGGTGGCTGACGCTTCGCCGAGCCTCCAGCTCGCCGGCCGCATCGAGCACGGGATAGACGACCGAGCAGATATGCGAATGAATCCGCTTGAGGTCGCGCAGCACGTCCAGGTGCAGCGAGGTGGTCTCGATGCTTTCGGGCCGGCCTTCGCGCAACCGGTCGAGATGCCGCTCGGTCGCCGCGAGCTCGGCGTTGCGGAGCGCGGACTTCTCGGCAAGCAGCTTGTGAGCCTCGCCGACGTCGCCCGACATGAACACACCAAAAGCAATCCGGAGCGAGTCCATGATCCGGCGGTGGAAGGCCAGCAACTCTTCCGCGCCCTCGGCTGAGAACTGGAAGCGCCGCTTGATCTTCTTGGTGGCGAGCTCGTTGAGGTTCTTGTCGACGATATCGCCGATATGCTCGAGGTTGATGGCGAAGGAGATGATCTCCATCGCCCGCCTGCCTTCGCGCTCGTCGAGACTGCCGCGGGTCAGCTTGGTCAGATAGAGCTTGATCGCCTCGACAATGTCGTCGACCGTATTGTCGAGCCGGGAGGTCTGGTCGACCAGCGCGCGGTCGTTGGCCATGATGGCCGTCATCACCTTACGGAGCATGGTCTCTACCATGTCGCCGACCCGCAACGTTTCGCGCGCGGCGTCGGCCAGCGCCAGCGACGGCGTCTCCAGCGCGGTTTCGTCGAGATAGCGCGGCCGACCCGGATCTTCCGCCTGCACGCGGTCCGGCAGCACCTTGATCAGGAGCCGCGACAGCGTATCGAGCACACCAATGAAGAGAATGGCGGTCGCAAGGTTGAAGGCGACGTGGAATTCGGCCGTCAGCTTGGCCAGATCGGGCTGCCAGGCTACCAAATGCTGCGCGATCGGTCCCAGGAAAGGCAGGACCAGCACGATGCCCGCGATCCGATTGAGGAGATTGCCGACCGGCAGACGGTAGCTCGCAGGATTGTCACGCTTGGCCCCTTCGAGCAGAGGATTGATGGCGCTGCCGAGATTGGCGCCGAGCACGAGCGCGAAGGCCGCCACGGGCGAGACGAAGTGCGCATAGGCCAGCGACATGATGAGCAGCACCGTCGCGACGCTGGAATGCGCGGCCCAGGTGACGACCGCCCCGATCAGGATGCACAGCACGGGATCGCCGGTGATGGCACCGAGCAGCACCCGGACTGTCGGCGCATTCTCGGCCGGCGCCAGTGTGTCGAGCAGGATGTGCAGCGACAGCAGCATCAGCCCGAGGCCGATCGAGACGCGGCCGAGATCCTTGATGCGCGAGCGCGGACCGTTGCGGAAGGCGAGCAGGCCGATAATGAACAGCACCGGTGCAACCGCGGTGATGTTGAAGGACAGCGCCTGCACGATCAAGGTGGTGCCGACATTGGCGCCCAGCATGATCGCAAGCGCCGGCACCAGGGCGACCAGGCCTTCGGCAGCAAACGAGCTCGTGATCAGGGCGGTCGCGGTGCTGCTCTGTAACAGCGCGGTCAGCCCTAAGCCCGCCACGAAGGCCGAGAAGCGGTCGTTCAGCGCCTTCGACAGCAGCCGGCGCAGATCCGGGCCGAACGCGCGCAAAATGCCGCTATGGACCATGTGCAGGCCCCACAGCAGCAGCGCCACGCCGCCCATCAGGTCAAGCAGAACCATGCTTCCCATCTCTCCGACTCCGGATCAAAGGGTTAAAGCTAATCCCATGCGGCGGCGGATCAACCCTTTTTTCACGCGCCGTCGAGCGTTAGCGCCTCCACGCGGCAAGCGTTTCGCTCGAGGTGCAGCGCGCCCCGCGCGCCTCGCAGCCGCCTCTGCGCCGCCCTGCTCTTTATCGGTGGCAAACGGCAGACTAGGCTCTGCCGCCAACTCCCGCCGAAGAGGAAATGAAAGATGGAATACGCCCCCGACCAGCTTGCCCCGCGCGAACGCTACAAGGTGCTGGCCTCCTTTGTCCTGCCGCGGCCGATCGCCTGGGTGACCTCGGTCGGTCCCACCGGGGTAGTCAATGCGGCGCCCTTTTCCTTCTTCAATGTGTTCTGCGAGGATCCGCCGCTCTGCATGTTCGCGGTCAACCGGCGAGCGGATGGCGGCACCAAGGATACGCTGGTCAACATCCAGCGCACCGGCGAGTTCGTGGTCAATATCGCCGACGAGCCGCTGGCCCAGGCGATGCACGAGAGCAGCGGCGACTTCCCGCCCGACATCGGCGAGCCCAACTATCTCGGGCTGAAGCTTGCGCCCTCCTCCAAGGTCGCCGTGCCGCGGCTTGCCGACACGCCCTGGGCGATGGAGTGCAAGACCTGGAAGGAGATCGACGTCAACGGCGACCGCGTCCTGGTCATGGGCGAAGGCATCAACTTCTATATCCGCGACGAGCTGTGGGACCGCGAGGCCATGCGGGTGCACATGGACCGCTACCACCCGATGGGCCGCATGTTCGCGGACCGCTACTGCCGCACCGACGACCGCGTCGTTTTCCCCGCAGCGGCAGGGACGCGGTAGGGTTATCGGATTTTTTCCTGTCCAATAAAGCGTCAGGCGCGGCCTCAGCCGTTGGCAAATCGCCCGGTTCCCGCTACGGGAACTGGCGGGAATGGACGGCAGTGCCGTCCGGCTGGCTATTTTCTTACACTGGCTATTTCTTACACGGGGCTGAACATGAAATCCATTCGAGCCTGTCTGGCGACGGCTATCGTCGCGCTGTTTGCTGTCACCTTCGTTTCCCTGGCACCGGCCTTTGCCGTCGACATCCCTGACGACGACGATCAGGACATCCTGATCCGCGCCACCTTGATGACGTTCAATGACGCGAACCTGAGCGGAAATTATTCGGTCTTCATGGCCAAGGCGTCGAAGGAATTTCAGGCGCAGTTCACCGCCGAGAAAATGGCCTCGGCCTTCGAGTCATTCAGCAAGAACAAGGTGGACTTGGGAGACGTTGTCACCGCGGACTACGATTCCTACGAGAAGGCCAGGCTCGATGGCAACGCGCTGGTGCTCGTCGGCGTGTTCAAGACCGATGATTTCGAAGTGAAATACAATCTGCGCTTTCTTCGGAACGAGGACGTTTGGAAGGTATCGAGCATCAACGTCGACGCCACCAAGACGAAGCACTAGCGCGCGATATCGGACGGTGGTGCCGTCCGATTGACCTTAATTTTAAGATCGGGGCTGATCATGAAATCATTTCGAGCCAATCTGGTAACTTGCGTCGTTGCGCTTTTCGCTCTCGCCATCGCATGGGTGCTACCGGCCTTCGCCGCCGACATCCCTGACGACGACAGTCAGGACGTGCTGATCCGCACCACGCTCTTGACCTTCAACGACGCGAACATGACCAATAATTACGCGATCATGCTCGCCAGGTCCTCGAAGCAATTCCAGTCGCAGTTCACCGCCGACAAGCTGACGACGGCGTTCGAGAAATTCCGCACGAACAAGCTGTTCTTCGAGGAAGTGGCCACGGCCGATTATGACTCCTCCGAAAAGGCTGTGATCGACAAGGAAGGCGCGCTGGTGCTGGTCGGCGTGTTCAAGACCGACGACCTGCAAGTGAAATACAATTTGCGCTTCGTTAAGAACGACGATGCCTGGAAGATGCTCGGCATCAACGTGGATGCGACGAAGAAGAAGCAGTAACGGCGATCGCAGATCGTAGGGTGGGCAAAGCGTAAGCGTGCCCACCATTCTCAAGGCATACGTGGATAGACGGTGGGCACGTCGCTTGCGCGCCTTTGCCCACCCTACAACGCAACCTATTATGGCCGATGCGCGCGCAGGAACGAACGGGCCTGCCGGACCACGAGCGGGACGCGCTCCTTCGGCTCCTTCCACGGGAACATGCTGACCTCGGCGTTGGGCGCCAGCATCGCCGATTCCATGGCCACGGCATAAGGATGCGCCGGGATGTCGTCGGGCATGATCAGCACCGGCGTCTGGCATTGCCGCACGAAGTCGCGCGACACCGTGAAGACGAAATCGGGATTGGTGCGATACATCCTGGTCAGGAACCGATCGACCTGGTCCATGGTGAGATCGGGCCGGCGTTGCAGAAGCTGCGGCGCCCAGCCCTTGATGTTGTTGTCGTAGAACAGGTCGCGCATCTCCGGCCGCGAGCCCGAGGGCATCGCAAGCACCGCGGCGACGACCCGATCGGGAGCGCGCTTGATCAGATTCCAGATCAGGGGACCGCCGATGCAGAAGCCGAGCACCATGAAGCGGTCGATGCCGAGATGATCCATCAGCGCGAGCTGATCGTCGGTATGCGAATCCCAGGGCCTGTCGATCTCGAGCGGGCCCGAGGACTGGCCGGGCGGGGCATTGCGCAGGTCGTAAGCGATGCACCGGTGTTCGTCCCCGAACTCCTTCATGGCGTTGAAGGGAGGATAGTCGCCGGTGATCCCCGTGATGTTCGAGTTCAATCCGCCGCCCGCGATCAGCAACAGCGGAAAGCCGTGACCTGCTTCCTCGTAGCGGATACGAACGGGACCTTTTTCGTAAAAGCTCATCAAACCTTCTCCCTGCCCGGTCTCGTGCCGGCTTATAGGGTGGATTAGCGTCAGCGTAACCCACCTCTTCTCTTCGACCCATGAATGGTGGGTTGCGCCTTGCGCCGTCGCTTGCGGAAGCGGCGGTGCTTGCGGCCGGCTAACCCACGCTACGCAATTACGTCTTGGCGGGCTCGCCGATCTTGTCCTGCGTCTTCGTATCGAAATCGCCGGCGTCATGGCGCTCGTGCAACTGGCTCGCCGGGTCGCCCGAAACGCGGTTGACGATGCGGCCGCGCTTGACTGCCGGGCGCTTGGCGATCTGGTCGGTCCAGCGCTGCACGTTCTTGTAATCCTGCACCGAGAGAAACTCGCCGCCACCGTAGAGCAGGCCCTTCACCAGCCCGCCGTACCACGGCCACACCGCGATATCGGCGATCGAATATTCGCTGCCGCCCAGATATTCGTTGTCGGCGAGCCTGCGGTCGAGCACGTCGAGCTGGCGCTTCACCTCCATGGCGAAGCGGTCGATCGCATATTCGATCTTGGTCGGCGCATAGGCATAGAAATGACCAAAACCGCCGCCGAGATAGGGCGCCGATCCCATCTGCCAGAACAGCCAGGACAGGCATTCGGTGCGGTTCTTGATGTCCTTGGGCAGAAAGGCGCCGAATTTTTCGGCCAGATAGAGCAGGATCGAGCCGGATTCGAAGATGCGGATCGGCTCCGCGCCGCTGCGGTCCATCATCGCCGGAATCTTGGAATTGGGATTGATCGCGACAAAGCCGCTGCCGAACTGATTGCCGTCGATCCGGATCAGCCAGGCGTCATACTCCGCGCCCTTGTGACCGGCGGCGAGCAGCTCTTCCAGCATGATCGTGACTTTCTGGCCGTTCGGCGTCGCCAGGGAATAAAGCTGCAGCGGATGCTTGCCGACGGGAAGTTCTTTGTCGTGGGTGGCCCCGGCAATGGGACGGTTGACGCTGGCAAAGCGCCCCCCGCTCTCCATGTTCCAGATCCAGACTTTCGGGGGTTCATAGGCGGGCGCGTCGGTCATGGGCTCTCCAGCGGACGTTCTTGTTTAGCCTATGGAAGCAAGACGGCGAGGCCCGGGTCAAGTACCTGGGGCCGTCATTGTCCCCGAATTGCTTCCGCACGGCATCTCGATGGGCTAGCGTTATCAGAATAACAGAAGAAAATTCGCATGGAGGACGCCGATGAAATCACCGATCTGCGGCATGCTGGGCATCGAGTTTCCCCTGCTCGCCTTCAGCCATTGCCGCGACGTGGTGGCGGCCGTCAGCCGCGCCGGCGGCTTTGGCGTCTTGGGGGCGACCGCGCATTCGCCGGAGACGCTGGAGCAGGAGCTGAAATGGATCGATGGGCATATCGACGGCAAGCCTTACGGCGTCGACGTCCTGATCCCGGAAAACATCTCGACCGCCGGCGAGAAGAACGTCACCTGGAAAAGCCTGGAAGCGCGCATCTCGCCAGCCCATCGCGACTTCACCCGTAATCTGCTGAGGAAATATGACATCGAGCTGACGACACAGAACGTCGCCGACAACCAGCCGCAGCCTTTCGACGCCGAAACCGCGCTTGAGCTGCTTGACGTTTCCTTCCGCCATCCGATCAAGCTGATTGCCAATGCGCTTGGCGTGCCGCCGAAGGAGATGATCGATCGCGGCCGCCGGCACGGTGTGCCTGTGGCGGCGCTGGTCGGCGCCAAGGAACATGCGCTGCGGCAGGTCGCTGCCGGCGTCGACATCCTGGTGGTGCAAGGCACCGAGGCCGGCGGTCATTGCGGCGAGGTATCGACGCTGGTGCTGGTGCCGGAGGTGATCAAGGCGATCAAAAAGGTCCGTGACGTTCCGGTGCTCGCCGCCGGCGGCATCATGACGGGCAAGCAGATGGCGGCCTGCATGGCGATGGGCGCGGCCGGCGCGTGGACCGGCTCGGTGTGGCTGGCGACCGTGGAGTCCGAAACATCGGAAATCTTCCGCGAGAAGATGATCGCTGCGTCTTCGCGCGATGCGGTGCGCTCGAAGGGCCGCACCGGCAAACCGGCGCGGCAATTGCGCTCGGTCTGGACCGATGCCTGGGACCGCGGGCCCGACAGCCCGGGCGCGCTGCCGATGCCGCTGCAGAGCATCATCAGCCGCGACGCCTTCAATTCCATCGATCGCGCGGCGGCATCCGGCAACGCCAAGGCGCGCGACCTCGTGACCTACTTCGTCGGCCAGGGCGTCGGCCTGGTCGACAGTGTGAAATCGGCGAGCGCCGTGGTGCAGGAGTTCAAGGAAGACTTTGTCGAGGCCGTCGAGCATATGAATGCGCTGGTGGCCGAATAACCAACCCTTCGTCATTGCGAGCGGAGCGAAGCAATCCATTTCGCCACTTGCGGCACTATGGATTGCTTCGTCGCTTCGCTCCTCGCAATGACGACTGAGTAAATGTCTGGAAGTGAACAAGAATGGCAAACATCCCCGAAGACCGCATCCCCGTCATCGTCGGCGTCGGCGAGATCGTCGACCGGCCGAAAGAAATCGCCGACGGCCTCGAGCCGCTGGCGCTATTGGAAGCTGCATTGCGGCGCGCGGAAGCCGACAGCGGAGCAACACTTCTCGGTGAAATCGGCTCGCTCGATGTCGTGAGCTTTCTGAGCTGGCGTTATCGCGAACCGCAGAAGCTGTTGGCATCGCGGCTCGGTGTCACGCCGGCGCATTGCTATTACGGCCCGGTCGGCGGCGAGAGCCCGATCCGATATCTGCACGAAGCGGCGCAGCGCATTGCGCGCGGCGAATGCGCGGTGGCGGCCGTCTGTGGCGCGGAGGCGCAATCGACCGCGACCAAGGCGGAGCGAGCAGGCGTGCCCCTGCCCTGGACGCCTTTTGCCAAGGACGTGGAAGAACCCAAACGTGGTGCAGCGTTCCAGAAACCGCTCGCCGTGAAACTCGGCGTGTTTCGCCCGATCACGGTCTATCCGCTCTACGAGTCCGCGACCTCTGCACGCTGGGGCCAGAGCCCGCGCGAGGCGCTCGCCGAGTCCGGTTCGCTATGGTCGACCTATTCGCGCGTCGCGTCGGAAAATCCCAATTCCTGGCTCAAGAAGCAATTCTCCGCCGACGACATCACGACGCCGACGCCGGAGAACCGGCTGATCGCCTGGCCCTACACCAAGCTGATGGTGGCGAACCCGACCGTGAACATGGGGGGCGCAGTGCTGTTGACCAGCCTTGCGAAAGCGCGCGCGGCCGGCGTGCCCGAGGACAAGCTCGTTTACTTAGCTGGCGGTGCGTCGGCCGAAGAGCCGCGTGACTATTTGCTGCGCGACCAGTTTTATGAAAGCCATCCGCAGAACGCGGTGCTGCATGCGGTGATGGATCTCGCCGACCGCAAAAAGTTCGACGCGATCGAGCTCTATAGCTGCTTTCCCTGCGTGCCCAAGATGGCACGGCGAACGCTGGGCCTCGGTCCCGACGTCGAGCCGACCGTCACGGGCGGGCTCACCTTCTTCGGCGCGCCGCTCAATACCTACATGACGCATGCGGCCTGCGCGATGGTGCGCAAGATGCGGGATGGCGCGAGGCACGGCCTGCTCTATGGTCAGGGCGGCTTCGTCACCAAGCATCACGGTCTGGTGCTGTCGCGCGAGATGCCGCGCGAGGCGATGAAGCAGGCGCATAGCGTGCAGGCGGAGGCGGATCGCAGCAAGGGCGCGGTGCCGGAGTTCGTTGCTGAGCCGAGCGGCAAGGGCAAGGTCGAGGCCTTCACCGTGATCTATCGCGGCAAGGGCGAGGTCGAGCATGGCGTCGTGATGCTGCGGACCGAGGACGGCCGGCGCACGCTCGGCCGTATCCCCGCCAGCGACGAGACGACGCTCGCGCATCTGCGCAATATGGATCGCACACCGGTAGGATCGCTCGGCGAGATCGCGATGGAAGAAGACGGCGTGCCTGGGTGGCGGGTGGGTTGATCGCAGCTGGTCGTTCCCCCTCGCCCCGTTCTTACGGGGAGAGGGTTGGGGTGAGGGGCTGGTTCCGCAAATATGGTGAGAGACGGACTCGTGGAGAGTCCCCCTCACCCGCATCGCATCTCCGATGCGACCTCTCCCCGCAAGCGGGGCGAGGTGACGAAAAGGCCTACCCCTTCACGTCCTGCTTTTCGGAAACCTTCTCGGGCTTCGCAGCCTTGGCGGTGGCGCCCGCGACACGGACCTGGTCGCCGTCGGCGATGCCGTCGGGCGGGGTCACCACGACGCGATCCTCCGGCGTGAGGCCCGAGGCGAGCTCGATGGTGCGGCCGAGATCGCGCGCAATCGTCACCGTCTTGAACTGGATCTTTTCGTCGGGACCGACGGTCGCAACACGCAGGCCGTTCTGGTTAAAGATCAGGGCGCTCGCGGGGATCGATAGCGGAACGCCGTCGCGTTGCAGGCCGAGGCGCACATTGGCATAGCCGCCGGGCATCAGCTCACCGGTGTTGTTGTCGAGGTCGAGCTGCATCCGCGTGGTGCCCGAGGCGACGTCGACCGACTGTGCGGAGGCCCCCACCGTCGCCTGGAACGTGCGGTTCGCATATTCCGGCGCGGTGAGCTGAGCCTTGGCGCCGATCTTGATTTGCGGCACGTAGTTCTGCGGGACGTTGACATAGACGCGCAGCTTCGAAATGTCCGAGATCACGAACATCGCCGGCCCGGAGCCGCCGCCGGCATTGATCAGGGCACCAACGTCGGTGTCGCGCGCGGTGACGATGCCGTCGAACGGCGCCGTGATTTTCTTGTAGGCGGAGAGCGCTTCCAGCCGCTCGACATTGGCCTGGTCCGCTTTCACCGTCCCGTCCTTGTTGGAGAGATCGGCGGTGCGCTCGTCGATCTCCTGCATCGAGACGAAGTTCGAGGCGATCAGCGTCTTGCGGCGGGCGAGCGTGGCCGCGGAAAGCTTGGCGCTGGCCTCGGCGCTGGCGAGATCGGCCTTGGCCTGCATCAGTTGCTGGTCGAGGTCGGGCGCCTCGATCTCGGCGATCACCTGGCCGGCCTTGACGCGGGCGCCGATGTCGGCGCTCCAGCTCTTCAGGTAGCCTTGCACGCGGGCGAAGATCGGCGCGCGGTAATAAGCCTCTAACCGCCCCGGCAGGTCGATGGTCGGGTTGGTGACCTTGGCGTCCGGCTGGGTGACGGCCACTGTCGGAACGGCCTGGTCGTTGGTCCATTCCTTGAGCTTCTCGTCGGACTGTTCGCGCGCGCGAATACCGGTGATGACGACTACAACCAGCGCGACGCCTGCCAGCACGCCCATGATGCCCAGCTTCCGGCGCGACACCGGGTGGCTCTGTTCAGTGGGCATGCTGCATCTCCAATGGGGCGGCGGCGCTGGCGCCTAGTTTCTTGTGTACCATACTGAAAACCACCGGAACAAACATTAACGTGGCGGTCGTTGCAAACACCAGGCCACCGATCACCGCGCGTCCAAGCGGCGCATTCTGCTCGCCACCCTCGCCCAGTCCCAGCGCCATCGGCGTCATGCCGATCACCATGGCGAGCGCCGTCATCAGCACCGGCCGGAACCGGACAAAGCCGGCCTCGATGGCGGCCTGGATCGGGTCACCCAACTCCTGATAGCGTTCGCGGGCAAAGCTGATCACCAGCACGCTGTTGGCGGTGGCCACGCCCATGCACATGATGGCGCCGGTGAGTGCCGGCACGGACAGCGTCGTCCTGGTCGTGAACAGCATCCAGATGATTCCGGCGAGCGCCGCCGGCAATGCCGTGATGATCACAAATGGGTCAGACCAGGACTGGAAGTTCACGACGATCAAGAGGTAGATCAGCACCACAGCCGCCAGCAAGCCGAACAGCAGCCCGGAGAAGGCCGCATCCATGGTCTGCACCTGCCCAAGCAGCACCACCGACGTTCCGCGCGGCGCCTGGGATGCGGTATCGGCGATGACGGCCCTGACGTCGTTGGCGACCGCGCCGAGATCGCGGCCCTGCGGGGTCGCGAAAATCTGGAACATCGGCTGGATGTCGTATTGCGAGACCACGGCGCTGGACACCGTGCGCGTGATGTCGGCGATGCCGCCGAGGATCGGCGGGGTCTGTGTGGTGGCCACAGCCGGCGAGATCGGCAACGCCTCGAGCGCCGAGAGCGAATCGATCTGGAATTGCGGCGTCTGCATCACGATCGAATAGGACACGCCGTTCTCGGGATTGAGGAAGTAGGTCGGGGCCACCTGGCCGCTGCCGGCGAGATTGACGGTAAGACTGTTGGTGACGTCGCGTTCGGTGAGTCCGACATATTGCGCGCGGGTGCGGTCGACCGCGACATTGAACGTCGGGTTGTTGGGCGATTGCTGGATGCGCGGGTCGGCAATGCCGGGGATGCGCCGGATCCGTGTCAGCAGCTTGTTGGCATGGGCATAGTTCGCCGCCGCATCGGCGCCGCGCACCTGAAGATCGATCGGCGCCGGCGCGCCGAAATTGAGAATCTGGCTGACGATGTCGGCGGGCAGAAACGCGAACGTCATGCCCGGGAATGCCGCCGGCAACTGCTCGCGCATGATCTTGACATATTCGGCGGTGGGCCGGTGGCCCTCCTTCAGCTTGATCTGGATGTCGCCGTCCTGCGAACCGATCACGCCGGTGTTGTTATAGGTCATGTTGATGCCGGAGATCGGCATGCCGATGTTGTCGGCCAGCGTCTCGATCTCGGACGGGGGGATGATCTTGCGGATCACCTTCTGCACGTCGGCAAACTGGTTGGCGGTCTCCTCGATGCGGGTGCCGACCTGGGTGCGGACATGCATCAGGATCGATCCGGTATCGACCGCGGGAAAGAAGTTGCGGCCGATATAGGGCACCAGCAGGAACGAGGAGGCGATGAAGCAGAGGAAGCCGATCACGAACACGGCGCGTGCGCGCAAAGCGAACATCAGGAGGTCGCGATAGCCGGCACGAATCTGCTCGAATCGGCGCTCGAAACCCCGCTGGAACCACACCAGCGGATTGCGCGAGGGCGGCGGCCCGCCCTCATGATGCTCGTGCTGCTGCAACAGATATTTCGCCATGGTCGGCACCAGCGTACGCGAGAGGATGAACGACCACAGCATGGCGAACATCACCGCTTCCGCCATCGGCACGAACAGGAAGCGCGCCACACCGGTGAGGAAGAACATCGGCACGAACACGATGCAGATGCAGAGCAGCGAGACGAAGGCCGGCACCACGATCTGGTTGGCGCCATCCATGATCGCGGCCTCGACGGGCTTGCCCTGCTCCAGGTGCCAGTTGATGTTCTCGATCGTCACCGTCGCCTCGTCGACGAGGATGCCGACGGCGAGAGCAAGGCCGCCGAGCGTCATGATGTTGAGCGTCTCGCCGACCGCATAAAGCATCGTCACCGCGCCGAACACCGAGAGCGGGATCGAGACCGCGATGATCAGGGTCGAGCGCCAGGAGCCGAGGAACAACAGGATCATCACGCTGGTGAGCAGCGCCGCGACCACGCCCTCGAAGATCACGCCGTTCACCGCGCCGCGCACGAACACCGACTGGTCGCCGATGAAATCGATCTTGAGCGCCTCGGGCAGCGCGTCGCGGGATTCGATCACCTTCTGCTTGATACCGGCGATGATATCCAGCGTGGAAGTGAAGCCGGACTTGAGCACCATCATCAGCACGGAGCGGTTGCCGTTGACGTGGACGATGTTGGTCTGCGGCGGATTGCCGTCGCGCACGCTGGCGACGTCGCGGATATAGACCATGGCGCCGTTGACGGTCTTGATCGGCAGGTCGCCGAGCTCGTTGATCTTCAGCGGCGAATTGTTGAGCTGCAGATTATATTCGAACTCGCCGATCTTTTGCGTCCCGACCGGCGTGATCAGATTTTGGGCGGCCAGCGCATTGGCGACGTCCTGCCCCGACAACCCGCGCGACTGCAGCTGGTCGGGATTGATGTCGATTTGGATCTGGCGCTGCTTGCCACCGTATGGATAAGGAATCGCCGCGCCGGGCACCGTGATCAGCGGTGTACGCAGCTGATTGATGCCGATATCAGCGAGGTTCTGCTCGGTCAGCCCCTCGCCCGACAGCGCGATCTGGATGATCGGCACGGTGGAGGCGTTGTAGTTCAGGATCAAAGGCGGCGTCGCGCCCGGCGGCATCTGCTTCAACAGCGTCTGCGAGATCGCGGTGACTTGTGCGTTCGCGGTACGGATATCGACGTTCGGCTGGAAGAAGATCTTGATGATGCCGATGCCGTTATAGGAATTGGCGACGATGTGCTCGATATCGTTCACCGTCGTCGTCAGCGCGCGCTCGAACGGGGTCACCATGCGGCCCGACATCTGGTCCGGCGACAGGCCGGTGTACTGCCAGACCACGCCGATGACGGGAATGCGAATGTCGGGGAAGATGTCGGTCGGCGTGCGCAACGCGGCCAGCGGGCCAGCGATCAGGATCAGCAGTGCCAGCACGACGAAAGTATAGGGCCGGCTCAGCGCGATGCGGACCAGTGCGACCATAAACAGGCATTCCCCAACGGACGAGCCACGGCGCGAATCCAACTACCCAGTTGGGTGGCTCGCCAGCGCCCATTTACCTGAACGGCCGCGCACAGCCAAGAACGGGCAAGAACACTTACCTTCAATTCCCCGATAGCAGGCCGTGAGGGGCGCAAAAAAGCGGCGGAAAGCCCTTATTTAATGGGCATGCTGCACGTCTGCTGTGCCAGCGGTCGGTAAGTTCACGACCTTGGCATGGACCTTGGGATCGTACTTCTTGTGGACCATGCTGAAGACAACCGGCACGAACACCAGTGTAGCGATGGTCGCAAAAATCAAGCCGCCAATGACGGCCCGTCCGAGCGGCGCGTTCTGCTCGCCGCCCTCGCCCAGCCCAAGCGCCATCGGCGCCATGCCGATAACCATGGCAAGCGCGGTCATGAGAACGGGGCGGAAGCGAACAAAACCTGCTTCGAGAGCGGCCATCACAGGATCGCCCAACTCTTCATAGCGCTCGCGGGCGAAGCTTATTACCAGCACGCTGTTGGCGGTGGCGACGCCCATGCACATGATGGCGCCGGTCAGGGCGGGAACCGACAGCGTTGTTTGCGTCGTGAACAGCATCCAGACGATGCCGGCGAGCGCGGCCGGCAGCGCGGTGATGATCACGAACGGGTCAGACCAGGACTGGAAATTCACGACGATCAAAAGATAGATCAGCACCGCCGCCGCGAGCAGGCCGAACAAAAGGCCCGAAAAGGCCGAGTTCATGGTCTGCACTTGGCCCAGCAGGACCACCGAGCTGCCCTTCGGCACGTCCTTGGCGGTTTCGGCCAGCAACGCACGGACGTCGGCTGCGACTGCGCCGAGGTCGCGGCCCTGCGGGGTCGCGAAAATCTGTACCATGGACTGGATGTCATATTGTGACACCACCGCGCTCGAGATCGTGCGCTTGATATCGGCAATGCCGCCAAGGATCGGCGATTGCGGATTGCCGGTCGCCGTCAGCGGCAGCGCCTGCAGCGCGCTCAGGGAATCGATCTGGTATTGCGGCGTCTGCATCACGATCGAATAGGACACGCCGTTGTCCGGGTTGAGATAGTAGGTCGGCGCCACCTGCGAAGAGCCGGCGAGGTTGACGACCAGGCTGTTGGTGACGTCGCGCTCGGTGAGCCCGACATACTGCGCGCGGGTGCGGTCGACATCGATGTTGAAGGTCGGGTTGCTCGGCGACTGCTGGATGCGCGCATCCGCAATGCCGGGAATGCGGCGGATACGACCGAGCAGCTTGCTGGCGTAAGCGAAATTCGCATCGAGATTGGCGCCGCGCACCTGCAGATCGATCGGCGCCGGCGCACCGAAATTGAGGATCTGGCTGACGATGTCGGCAGGCAGGAACGCAAACGTCATGCCGGGGAACGCCTTCGGCAGTTGCTCGCGCATCGCCTTGACATACTCCTCCGTCGGCCGGTGCCCTTCACGCAGCTTGATCTGGATGTCGCCGTCCTGCGGACCGATCACGCCGGTGTTGTTGTAGGTCATGTTGATGCCGGAGATCGGCATGCCGATGTTGTCGGTCAGCGTCTCGATCTCGGTCGGAGGGATGATCTTGCGAATCGCCTTTTGCACGTCGGCGAACTGGTTGGCGCTTTCCTCGACCCGGGTGCCGACCTGGGTGCGGGCATGCAGCAGGATGTTGCCCGCATCGACCGAGGGGAAGAAGTTGCGCCCCAGGAACGGCACCAGCAGGAACGAGACCGCGACAAAACCGAGGAAGCCGGTGACGAACACCTTGCGGTGGCCGAGCGCGAGCGACAGCACGTCGTGATAGCCTTGGCGGAAGCGCTCGAATCGCGCCTCGAAGCCGCGCTGGAACTTCACCAGGGGATTGCGTGTCGGCGGCTTCGCGTCGCCCTCATGATGGGTGTGCGGCTTCAAGAGGTAATTCGCCATGGTCGGCACCAGCGTGCGCGACAGGATGAACGACCACATCATGGCGAACATCACGGCTTCCGCCATCGGCACGAACAGGAAGCGGGCGACGCCGGTGAGGAAGAACATCGGCACGAACACGATGCAGATGCAGAGCAGCGAGACGAAGGCGGGCGTGACGATCTGCTGGGCGCCGTCGAGAATCGCCTGCGTCACCGGCTTGCCCTGCTCGAGGTGGTAATTGATGTTCTCGATGGTGACGGTGGCGTCGTCGACCAGGATACCGACGGCAAGCGCGAGCCCGCCCAGCGTCATGATGTTGAGCGTCTCGCCGACCGCCGACAGCATGATGATGGCACCGAGGATTGACAGCGGGATCGAGACCGCGATGATGACGGTCGAGCGCCAGCTCCCGAGGAACAGCAGGATCATCAGGCTGGTGAGACAGGCCGCGATCACGCCTTCATTGGCGACGCCGCCGATCGCGCTGCGCACGAATACCGACTGGTC
>DATHMA010000249.1:0-24775 GCA_035487555.1 Bradyrhizobium sp.
CGGCCGCCGTCGCGCGGCAGCTTGCGGCCGACGAGGTCAAGCGCCTGGATGCCGTTGGCGCCCTCGTAGATCATCGCAATGCGCGAGTCGCGGACGAACTGCTCCATGCCCTGCTCGGCGATATAGCCGTGGCCGCCATACATCTGCTGGGCCTGGACCGCATTGGCAAAGCCATTGTCGGTGAGGAAACCTTTCAGCACCGGCGTCATCAGGCCCATGTGATCGTCGGCCTCCTGCCGGTCCTTCGGGTCGGAGGAGCGATGGGCGACGTCGCTCTTGAGCGCGGTCCACATCACCAAAGCGCGGGCCGCCTCGTTGAAGGCGCGGATGGTGAGCAAGGTGCGGCGCACGTCCGGATGCACGATGATGGGATCGGCCGGCTTGTCCGGCGCCTGCGGCCCCGTCAGCGCGCGGCCTTGCAGGCGATCGCGCGCATAGGCGGCGGCGTTCTGATAGGCCACTTCCGACTGCGCGAGACCTTGAACAGCGACGCCGAGGCGGGCCTCGTTCATCATCACGAACATGCCCTGCATGCCCTTGTTCTCTTCGCCGATCAGCCAGCCGGTGGCGTTGTCGTAATTCATCACGCAGGTGGAATTGCCGTGAATGCCCATCTTGTGCTCGATCGAGCCGCAGGTGACGCCGTTGCGTGCGCCGAGCGAGCCGTCGGCATTGACCATCACCTTCGGCACCACGAACAGCGACACGCCCTTGATGCCTGATGGCGCGCCTTCGACGCGCGCCAGCACGAGATGGATGATGTTGTCGGTGAAATCATGCTCGCCGGCGGAGATGAAGATCTTGGTGCCCGTGATCCTGAAGCTGCCGTCGGCCTGCCGCACCGCCTTGGTGCGGAGCAGGCCCAGATCCGTGCCGCAATGCGGCTCGGTCAGGTTCATGGTGCCGGTCCATTCGCCGGCGATCATCTTCGGTACATAAGTCTTCTTCTGCTCGTCGGTGCCGTGCACCAGGAGTGCTGCGGTCGCGCCCATGGTGAGCCCGCCATACATCGCGAAGGCCATGTTGGCGGAGATCTGGAATTCGTTGACGGCCTGCGACAGCGTCACCGGCAGCCCCTGCCCGCCATATTCGGCCGGCGCCGACAGCCCGAGCCAGCCGCCTTCGGCGACCTGCTTGAACGCCTCCTTGAAGCCCTTCGGCGTCGTCACGCTGCCATCGTCATGCCGCGCACAGCCTTCGAGATCGCCGACACGATTGAGCGGCTGCAGCACCTCTTCAGACAGCTTTGCCGCTTCGCCGAGAATGGCCTCGCGGACATCACTCGACGCGTCGGAGAAACCGGGAAGATTGTCGTAACGGTCGATCTGGAAGACGTCGTTGAGCAGGAAGCTCACATCCTCCACGGGGGCTTTGTAGATCGGCATGGGATGCTCCGGCAGGCAGGGTGGGAATGGGTGGCGCCGCGTGACGAGAGGACTGGCAGCGCATCGGTGGTGAGATTCCCGACAAGGAGCTTAAACCTTTCGGGTTTGCAGGGAAGCGATTATCGCGGCGCCTCTTGTTCGGCAGACGCCTTTTCGGTGGACTGGCGCATCAGCTCTTGGCTGGTCAGCTCTTGGCTGGCCAGTTCTTGGCCCATCAGGCGGTGCAGCAGGTTCATCGCCTTCAGCGGCCGCACCATCACCTTGAAATGGGTGATCCGCCCATCGCCGTCGAAGGTGATGATGTCGACGCCGTTGATCGTGATGCCGTCGATCTCGCGCTCGAACTCGAGCACCGCGCCGTTCTCGCTGCGCCACTCGCCGCGATAGACGAAGCCGGGTCCGCCCAGCACCTTCTCCGCGCTCGCAAGATACTTAAATGTGATGTCGCGCCCGCGCTGCGGCGTGTGCACCACCGGGCTCTCGAACACGGCGTCAGGGTGCAACAGGTCCCAGAGCGCCTTGCGGTCGTGGGACTTCATGTAGGCGTACCACTGGGCGAGGCCGTTCAGGGCCGCCTCCTTGCTCATGGAACGTCTCCTCCTCTTCGGCGGGATCCCCGCTCATATGCATATTGACGCATATGCGCCTTTGTGCATAAAGTCAAGGAGACACGGAGAAGCAAGCCCGGAGAAGCAAAACCATGGCACTCGGCGACGCGATCCTCGCTTGCCTGACGGAACGGCCGATGACGGGCTATGAGCTCGCCAAGACGTTCGATGCCTCCATCGGCTTCTTCTGGAAGGCCGACCACCAGCAAATCTACCGCGAGCTGTCGAAGTTGCGCGACCGTGGCCATGTCCAGGCCCGCGAGGTGGTGCAGTCCGGCAAGCCCAACAAGCTGGTCTACACCCTGACATCAGAAGGCCGGGCCGCTTTCCGCCACTGGGCGGCGCGGCCGAGCGTGCCGGCCTCGATCAAGGACGATCTCCTGGTGCGGATGTACGCCCTCGACTGCGTCGACATCGAACCGCTCCGCACCGACCTGATGGCCCGGCTGGAACATCACCGCGACCGCTACGAGCGCTATGAGCGGCTGCTCAACAAGCGTTTTCCGCAAGGGGTGGCCACGCCGGCCGACATGGGCAAGCTGCTGGTATTGAAGATCGGCATGCGCCATGAGCGCGCGGTGGCCGAATGGTGCGAGGAGGCGATCGAGGCCCTTGCCGCGCTCGCGGGCCACAGCAACGTCGTGCCGCTCGACGGGAGCCAAAGCGAAGTCGGCTGACGCCAGCGGAACCGAGCAAATTGCATTCCGATACCGCGCGGTTCCATTTCCGCTAACTTTAAGGCCCGGCTCGGCAATTCCTTAACCCGTTCTTTACCCTAAAGGGAAAAAGTCGGCGTCTGAGGCAGACGACTGGCGCGGAATTGGATTGTCTCGTTACAGGGACGCGCGGGGAGGCTGCGGGCGCCAGGTGGGGGCGCCGGAGCGGAGCCGGACGAGATCAATGAATTCGCGCGTATCGTGGAGTGTTGACGGCATCGATCCATCCGTCCGCGAAAGGGCCGAGGCCGCCGCACGCCGTGCCGGCATGCCGCTGAACGAGTGGCTCAATTCCACGCTCGGCGAATCCACGCCGCCCAATTTCAAGAATCCCGCTCCCGCCGCCTCGCCGGCCCGCGATGTCGCCGACATCCACCAGCGGCTCGATTCCATCACCCAACAGATCGAGCGGATCTCGCAGCCGATGCCGCGGGGCGACGCCACGCGCGAGCAAGGCGTCGCGCGCCAGCTCAACGACGCCATCTCCCGGCTTGATGCGCGCCTGTCGCAGATTTCCAATCCGCAAGCACAGCGGCAGAACGCGAACCGGCAGCAGCGCCAGAACGAGGCCGTCGAGCGCGCCGCCGGCCAGGTTTATGCCGCCCCGGCCCAGCCGCCGCAGGCCTATCAAGCGCCGCCGGCCTATCGCAATTCGCCGCCGCTCAATCCCGCTTCGCTCGACTTTGCCATCGCCGAGATTGCTGCGCGCCAGAACGAGCTCGACGGCCCCGCACAGCGCGCGATGCCGCCGCGCCAGTCGCCGCCGATCGCACCGATGATGGCGCCGCCACCTCCGCCGGGCCCGGATTTCTCGGCGCTGGAACGGCACCTGTTCAAGATCACGAGCCAGATCGAGGCGCTGCAGCGTCCCGACATCGAGAACTCGATCGCAGCGTTCCGCAGCGAGCTCGGCGAGATCCGCGCCGCCATCACCGAAGCGATGCCGCGCCGGGCGATCGATTCCATCGAAAGCGAAATCCGCTCGCTGTCGCGCCGCATCGATGACAGCCGCCAGGGCGGCCTCGATGAGCGGGTGCTCGGCAATATCGAAAACGCGCTCAACGAAATCCGCGACGTGCTGCGCTCGCTGAAGTCGGCCGAGCAACTCGCCGGCTATGACGAGGCGATCCGCAATCTCGGCGCCAAGCTCGACATGATTCTGAGCACGAGCAGCGACCCCGGCACGGTGCGGCAGCTCGAAAGCGCGATCACGGCGCTTCGCAACATCGTCTCCAACGTCGCCTCCAACGACGCGCTGGTCCGGCTTTCCGACGACGTGCGGATGCTGTCGACGAAGGTCGACCAGATTTCGCACGCCGGCGGCGCCAGCGACTCCTTTGCCGCGCTGGAGAGCCGCATCGCCGCGCTGACCTCGGCGCTCGAAGGCCGCGAGCGGCCGCAATCATCAGACAATTCCGAGCAGATCGAAAGCGCGCTGCGCGGGCTGTCGGACCGCATCGACCGCATGCAGGTCGGCAATGACGGTGCCTCCGCCTTCGCGCATTTAGAGCAAAGAGTCTCCTATCTGCTCGAGCGCCTGGAATCGTCGCCCGGCGACCAGCGCTCCGGCAATCTTTCCCGCGTCGAGGACGGGCTGCAGGACATCCTGCGCCATCTCGAAAGCCAGCATGCGGCGTTGTCTTCCTTTGCCGACAACCAGCAAGCCGCACTCGCCTCCTTCTCCAACGGCCGGCAGCGTTCCGACGAGCCGCGCGATGACGCCCTGGTCGATCTCGTCAAGCGCGAGCTGTCCGACATCCGCTTCAGCCAGACCAAGACCGACCGCCAGACCCAGGATTCGCTGGAAGCGGTTAACTCCACCCTCGGCCATGTGGTCGACCGGCTGGCGATGATCGAGGGCGATCTGCGCGCCGTGCGCCCGGCGCCGGCGCCCGCCGCGCCAGAGTCGCAGACGATGTCGCCGCGCGTCGCGCAAGCGCCGCAGGCAAATCAAGCGCCGCAGGCAAATCAAGCGCCGCAGGCTTATCAAGCGCCGCAGGCCTACCAAGCGTCGCAGCCCAAGCCGGAATTGCCCAACCCCGCCGCAAGCCAAATCACGCCTCAGGCGCCGCATTTCGCCGCAGCACCACGCGAATTTCATGCGGCCGGGCCGGTTGCCGCACCTGCCGTCGTCACGCCTCCGCCGCTTGCGATCAGCGAGATCCTGGTGCCGACATCGGCGCCGCGTCCTCCGGCGCTGGCGCCCGACTTGCCGCCCGATCATCCGCTCGAACCCGGCACGCGGCCGGGCGGCCGCTTGTCTTCGCCGAGCGAGCGCATCGCCGCGTCCGAAAGCGCGATCAGCGAAATTCCGTCGGCGCCGAAAGAGCCGGTGTCGTCCTCGAGCTTCATTGCCGCCGCCCGCCGCGCCGCCCAGGCTGCCGCCGCGGCGCAGCCCGCCAATGACAAGGCCGGCCGTGCTGCCGCCAAGGCGAAGGCCAAGGAAGCTGCGAAGGAAGCTGCCAAGGCCAAGGGCAGCATCAAGGATGCTGCCAAGGACAGTGCAAAGCCGTCCTCGGCCCTGACCACCAGGATCCGCTCGCTGCTGGTCGGCGCGAGCGTGGTCGTGATCGTGCTCGGCACCTTCAAGCTCGCGATGAACCTGCTCGATGTCGGCGACCTCGCGCGCATTCCTGGCTTCGAAAAGTCGTCGGATCAGGCGCCGCCATCTCCGCCCGCCGCCAAGAGCCCGGCGCAGGATCAGTCCGCACCATCCGCGCCTTCGCTGACCTCGCCGACCCCGATCGGCAAGCAGTCGCTGAACAACATGGCCCCTGACGCGAGCGCAACCGTCGCCATTCCGCAACTGCCGGCAGCGCCCGCGGCAACGATCAGCGACATCACCGGCTCGATCCCGAACGTATCTGTGCCGAGGCAGACCGCTGCGGTCCCGCAAGGTGAGCAGTTGCCTGAGTTGATCGGCGGGCCGAACCTGCGCGCAGCCGCGCTGAAGGGCGATCCGACCGCGGCCTATGAAGTCGGCGTGCGCTTTGCCGAGGGCAAAGGCATTCAGCCAAGTTTCGAGGAAGCCGCGAAGTGGTACGACCGCGCGGCCAATGCCGGGATCATTCCGGCGGTGTTCCGGCTCGGCACGCTCTACGAAAAGGGCATGGGCGTGAAGAAGGACATCGACACCGCCCGCCGCTACTACATCCAGGCCGCCGAGCGCGGCAACGCCAAGGCGATGCATAACCTCGCCGTGCTGGACGCCGACGGCGGCGGCAAGGGCCCGGATTACAAGAGCGCGGCGCAGTGGTTCCGCAAGGCCGCCGATCGCGGCGTCGCCGACAGCGAGTTCAACCTCGGCATCCTCTATGCCCGCGGCATCGGCGTCGAGCAGAACCTCGCCGAATCCTTCAAATGGTTCAGCCTCGCGGCCGCGCAGGGCGATGCCGATGCGGGCCACAAGCGCGACGATATCGCCAAGCGCCTCGATGCCCAGTCGCTCGCAGCAGCCAAGCTCGCGATCCAGACCTTCACCGCCGAGCCGCAGCCCGACGACGCCATCAATGTCGCGACGCCGCAAGGCGGCTGGGACGTGGCGTCCGGCGCGGCCGCAAAGCCTGCGGCCAAGCCGGCATTGAGCAAGCGCGCATCGCGATAATCTTTCCTGCTTACTCCGCTGTCGTCGCCCGCGCCGGAGCCTTGGCGTAGGCGGGACCGGCGCCCCAGTATTCCAGAGACGCCTCGGCTTGAATCGAGAAGCCGCGGCGTGCTGGATGCCCCGGTCAAGCCGGGGCATGACGGCGGAGGTAAAGGCGGCGACCTATATCTCTACGATAAGCCCTGGTGTAGACAGAGCGCGTCTTTGTAGACAGAGCGCGGCTTGCGCTTTGGACAGCCTTGTCGTGCGAGGATCAAACATGGCGGTCGATGATCGCGACCATGACGGAAAGCGCTTCCAGAGCTCACCGACCGGGCCCTGGGTGACGCCGCCGGCGCGCGCGCCGACCCATCCGCCGCAACCGCCCCGGCCAGTCGGACCGTCACTCGTCGCGCGCCGCCGGCCGATCTGGTCGGTCGCCATCTTCGTGCTGTTGCTGGCCGGCTATGGCATCCGCGCCTATCGGGACTTATCGCGTCCCGACGCCTGGGCGTATTGGAAGGACCAGTATTTCTCGCCGAGTCTGAGCGCGTCGCTGATCCCGAACGTCGACATCGACGGCTCTGGTCACGGCGGCGCTGCGCTCGCAATCCACGGCGTGATCGGTGCAGCCGGCGGGAGTTGGCTTCGTGCGCAGATCGACGACGCCCATCTGCCGCCGGGCGACACCATCCTGCTGTCCTCTCCAGGCGGCGATCTCGGCCAAGCCATCATCATGGGAGAGATTATCCGCGCGCACGGACTGGCAACGGCGGTCGGTACGTCAGACACGTCGGGGAAGGTCCGGCCGGCTTATTGCGCCAGCGCCTGCGTGCTGGTCTATGCCGGCGGCAGGCCGCGTTATGGCGTGGAAGGCTCGCAACTCGGCGTCCACCGCTTTGTCACGACCACGCCGGTCAGCGACCCCGTCGCCGACACGCAACGCATCGCAGGCCAGGTGCTGGGCTATATGACGAAGATGGGCGTCTCCTCCACCGTCGTGGAGGAAATGTCCCAGACTCGCGACGTGCGCTGGCTTGATCCGAAAGCGGCGCTGGCGATGAACCTGATCACCGATCCCGTCGGTGCGCGCTGAGTCCGCGAGGGTGTAAGACCTTCATGGTGAGGAGCGCCAAAGGCGCGTCTCGAACCATGAGGCCCGTGGCCCATCCTTCGAGACGCGGCCTATTGGCCGCTCCTCAGGATGAGGTCGGGTGCAAGTGGCGCGATTTCCGATGCGCATACCGGCGCTATCACTCGATCACCGTCGCCACACCGGGCTCCAGCAGCTTCAGCCGCTTGCCAAACCCGAGTGCATCGAAACTCACCCGCAAATCCCCAGCGTTCTGCCGAAAATGCGCCCAGCCGTCGGTATGCACGGGGACGATCACCGCATCGGGAAACGCGCGCGCGGTCTCGATCGTGTCGTTGGTATCCATGGTGAGATGGAACGGCCCGCGCGTCTGCGCGGCGCCTGCGAACGGCAGCACCACACCGCAACTAAATCGCCTGGCCACCTCGGCGACGCCGTCGAACCATGTGGTGTCGCCGCTGACATAGATCGGTCGACTGCCCGCTTTGTTCGAGGCCAGGACAGAGCTAATCACGAAGCCGACGACATCGCCCGACAGCGGCTCGATGCCGGCCGGACCATGCCGCGCGGGAGTCGCGGTGATCGTGAGCTTGTTGCCGCCCTTGGTGAGCTCGGTGACACCCCACGGCGCAAAGCCTTCGGCATGAGCGCCGAGCCTTTTGGCGCCAGCCTCGGTGGTCAGCACGCGCTTGGCCTTGGACAGGAACGCCTTGCCGGAGTGATCGAGATTGTCCGAATGCTGGTCGTGGCTAAGCAGCACCGCGTCGATCTCACCCACGGCATCGGCCGACATCGCGGGACCTTCGAGCTTCTCCAGCTTCACATGCGGGAGTTGATAGCTGCCGGGGCCGTCGAAGGTCGGATCGGTCAGGAGGCGAAAGCCGTCGATCTCGATCAACGCGGTCGGGCCGCCGATCAGGGTGATGGAAAGTGTCATGATGCACTCCATTTTGGCGCAGCGGGACGAGTCACGAGATAGATGCCGAGCGCGACAGGGATAATGCCGAGGAGATCGCGGAACGTGAGGTGCTCACCGAGCACGAGCCACGCGAACAGCATGCCGAGCGGCGGCATCAGGAAATGATAGGCACTGGCGGCGGTCGCGCCACACACTTTCAGCAGATGAAACCAGATGAAATAGCCGAGGATCGATCCGCCCAGCGTCAGGAACGCGAACGCGAGAACGAGCCGCATGCTTGGAACGATCTCGCTCACATCGGCGAAGGTGAGCGCAATCGGCGTCAGCACGATGCCGGCGGCGAGGTTCTGGATGCCGTTGCCGATCCACAGGCTGCCCTTCGGCGCGAACAGCTTGAACAGGACGGTGCCGGTAACGAGGGAGGCGAGCGAGGCCAGCGTGAACAGGATGCCATGCGGGCTGTCCGTGCCGATCGACATCCGATGCGAGACGATGAGGCCGACACCAGCGATGCCGAGCAAGAGCCCCGCCACCTTGCGCCAGGTCAGTACCTCGCCGAGGAACAAAGCGGCCAGCGCCGCGGTGAAGACCGGATTGGCCGAGACGATCAGGCCGCCCAGGCCGGCCGAGACCGATTTCAGCCCGGTATAGCCGAGGCCGAGATAGAGCGCGTTGTTGGCGACACCGAGGATCGCGAAGATCGCGGCCTCACGCCAGGAAAGCTGCCAGCCGCTGCGGCCGAAGGCGGAGGTGCCCAAAATCAGGATGCCGGCGAGCGAGAAGCGGCCTGCGAGCAGAATCAGCGGCGGACAATCGGTAACGCCGATCTTGCCGGCGACGAACGCAAAGCTCCAGAGCAGGCAGAACAGAGCGATTTCGAGGGGCAGCCAGTTGAAACGGGATCGCGGGGCCGAGGCCGCAAGCGAGGGGGCGATGGACATGGGTTTCTCCTTGATGCCCTGGGTCTAGGGCACCACCTTCCCATTTGGAAATTAAATGATAGACTGAAATTCAGTGGATTTTCGAATGGTGTCAAAATGCTCGATCTGGAGCTTCTGAAGAGCTTCGTCTCGGTGGTCGATGCCGGCGGCTTCACCCGCGCCGGGGAGCGCGTCCATCGCACACAATCGACGGTGAGCCAGCAGATTCGCAGGCTCGAGGAGGATCTCGGCCAGACTCTGCTCAACCGCAACGGCAAGGACGTGACATTGACCGAGCCCGGCGAGCGGCTGTTGTCCTATGCGCGCCGGCTGCTTGCGCTGGCCGAGGAAGCGCGCGATGTCGTCGGACAGCCCGGTCATGAAGGCGCGGTGCGGCTCGGTCTGCCCGAGGATTTCGCGGCCTATCGGCTCACGCGGTTGCTTGCGGCATTTTCGCGCTCGCATCCGAGCCTGCGGCTCGACGTGCGCACCGACCAGAGCCTCTACCTGAAACGCGAGCTCGAGCGCGGCGAGCTCGACCTTGCGCTGCTCAAGCGCGACGCGGCCGAGAAGGGCGGCATCGCCTCCTGGCCGGAGCGGGTTCATTGGGTCACGAGCAAGAGCCATCCCTGCAATCTCGGTAGCGGATCGCTGCCGCTGATCGGCTTTCCCGGCGGCTGTCTCTATCGCGCCCGCGCCATCCATGCGCTGGAGAGCGCCGGCCGCGCCTGGCACATGGCCTATACATCGTCGAGCCTTGCCGGCATCCAGGCGGCGGTGGCAGCCGGCATGGGCCTGAGTATCCTGTCGGAGATGGCGATCCAGTCCGATCACCGGGTGCTGACGGCAAGGGAAGGCTTTTCGCCGATCGACAGGACCGAGCTCGCGCTGGTCGCCTCGCCCGACGCGAGCCCCGCAACCTTGCGCCTCGCCGACAAGCTCGCGGAATACTGCGACAGCGTGCAGGCCAAGGCGGCGTGAGTTCTCTCTTCTCCCTCGCCCCGCCCTTGCGGGGAGAGGTGAAGAGGAAGCAAGTGAATCAATAACACCGAGACGCGACGATGGAGTGCACGGTTCTGTCGCCGAGCACATGGGCCGTGAAGGCCGGCGCGCCGAAGATTTTGGTGAAGGCGATGTCGCGGATGCTTAAGCCGCCGGTGTAGGCGCCGAAGGACGGCATCACGAGGCGCTCTTCGTCAGAGGCGAAGCAGCGCCGCTCCACGGTGCGGCCGCGCGTCGGCACCCGCGCTTTGGGATGCAAATGACCTGCGATCTCACCGAAGGCGCCGGTCGGTTCGTGCCGGAATTTGATCGGCCCGATCGCGACTTCGGTGGCGACCACGCCGCCGAAATCCGACGGAATCGCCGGATCGTGATTGCCTGATATCCAGATCCAGTCGCGCCGCGCTTGCAACGTCGTCAGCGCGTCGCGATCGGCGGCGGAGAGCCGCGCATGGGCTTCGCGGTCATGAAAGGAATCACCGAGCGCGATCACCCGGCGCGGATCATGCCGCGCGATCACGGCCGCGAGGCGGCCGAGGGTCGCGGCCGTGTCATAAGGTGGCAGCAGCACGCCGCGCGCGGCAAAGCTCGAGCCTTTTTCCAGATGCAGGTCGGAGATGACGAGCAGTCTCTGCTCTTCCCAGAACAACGCGCCGGAGAAATCGGCGAGCATGGTGACGCCGGCGATGGCCATCTCCGAGCCGCGCGCCGCCTGATATTCGTTCGAAGCCTGCGCGCCTGCTGCCACGTTCCTGCCAATTATCCTGTCGCCTCTTTGACGAGTTCCGCGGCGGCTTCCGCCAATAGCTCGTCCGATGCTTCGCCATAAACTGACTCGCGGCCGATTTCCAGCATCACCGGAACAGCGAGCGGCGAAACATGGTCGAGTTCCCGGTGGGTGATTCGGCCATGGATGCGCGAGAGCATATCACCGAGCCGCTTCAAATCGAGAGGCGAACACGGAGTTTGCTTACGGACCCCGCTCATCGGCGGCGACGATTTTCCCATTGCGGCGCGCGAATATCCGTCTGGAGAGGAGATTGAAATCTTCCTTGAACGTCACTTCAATCAAGCGGCGCGCAAGTGCTCTCCCGTTGACGTCGTCGTTGACGATAAACAGCTGGTCTCGCCGTGGCACAGCGATTAGAGCGCTGCCGGGATAACGGTCCGCTATCGATGTCCAGAATTCATCGAGGAGGATGAGCGTCGGCGACAACATCGTGTTGCCTTCGACGAAGTAGAGCGTGGCAATTTGCAATTGATCGTCGGATTTGACGTTACCCAGCCACTTGCGCAAATTGTTCAATGCGATGTTACGCACATCAACGAGACTCTTCTCGGGAAATTCGTCCTGAGTTACGGCAGACATCGAACCGGGCATGTCCGCCATATAGACAATCGCGAGCTCGCCGACGAAAGGTTCCGTCAGCGCGCCGCGCTTCATCTTGTTGATCTGATCGACGTAAGCTCCGTCGCGAAGCACAGCGACCAGATTGTCTTCGCGGGCATATCGGTTCGTCAGATCGTCTATCGAGGCGATAAATTCTGCGATTAACTTGCCTGGATCCTCATCCGGATAACCCCGTATCCGATTCAAGAGATTTGTGAGATCAGCAGTGAAGGTTTGTCCGACGGCGCGCACGATAATCCTGGCAGGACTACCGGGATCGGGTTCGGCGTTGCTCACGTTGGGCTTGCGACCGACGCCTTCGATGACTGCCTGACGCAAATCGTTTACGTCCATAAATCCCGGCTTTTATTGTAGAGGGAGAACCGAGGGTACCGTCACCGTGTGACGCCCGTGCGAAAGATTTATCCCGTTGCCTCTTTGACGAGTTCCGCGGCGGCTTCCGCCAACAGCTCGTCCGATGCTTCGCCATAAACTGACTCGCGCCCGATTTCCAGCATCACGGGAACGGCCAGCGGGGAAACATGATCGAGTTGGCGGTGGGTGATTCGGCCATGGATGCGCGAGAGCATATCACCGAGCCGCTTCAAATCGAGCAAGCCGGTGGCGGCATCCGCGCGCGCGCCGCGCAAGAGCACATGATCGGGCTGGTGCTTACGCAGCACGTCGTAGATCAAATCGGTCGAGAACAGCACCTGCCGGCGGCTCTTGTCCTCGTCGGTGAAGCGCCGCGCGATCAGGCCCGAGATCAGCGCGCAATTGCGGAAGGTGCGTTTCATCAGCGCCGATTCGGCGAGCCACGCTTCGAGATCGTCGCCGAGCATGTCGGCCTCGAACAGCGCGTTGAGGTCGAGCTGGCCATGGCGGATCATGAAGGACATGTCGCCGACGCCCCAGATCGCCAGCGCATATTCGTTGGCGACAAAGCCGAGCGGCCGGGCCCGGGCGCGCTCCAGGCGTCGCGTCAGCAGCATGCCGAGCGTCTGGTGCGCGAGCCGTCCCTCGAAGGGATAGCAGACGAAATAATGCTTGCCGCCGCGAGGGAATGTTTCGACCAGGAGTTCGCGCAGCGCCGGCACGCGGGAAAAATCCCGCTGCAGCATGAGCCAGTCGCGCACCTGCTCCGGCAACGCGCCCCATTGCCGCTTGTCGTCGAGCAGCTTTCGCACGCGTTCGGCGAGATAGGTCGAGAGCGGGAACTTGCCGCCGGCATAGGCCGGGACCTTGGCGTCCTTGTCGTTGGCGCGCGAGACATAAACCTGGTCCTCGACGAGGGCCTCGTAGCGCACCACCTCGCCGCCGAACACAAAGGTGTCGCCGACGACGAGGCCTTCGATGAAATATTCCTCGATCTCGCCCAGCATGCGGCCGCCGCGTGCGATCGCGCCGGTCGAGCCTGAACCACCGGCGCGCGAGCGCACCAGCTTCACTTTCAACATGGGTTCTTCGACGATGGTGCCGACATTGAGGCGATAGCTTTGCCGCACGCGCGGATTGGCGACGCGCCAGCGGCCGCCTTTGTCCTGCTTGATGCGCGCAAAGCGCTCATAGGTCTTCAGCGCATAGCCGCCGGTCGCCACGAAATCCACGACATCGTCGAAGTCAGTACGCGCAAGCTTGGCATAGGGCGCGGCGGTCAGCACTTCGGCATAGAGCTCGTCCGACAGAAACGGCTCGCCACAGGCGCGGCCGAGCACATGCTGCGCCAGCACGTCGAGCGCGCCGGTGCGCAAAGGCGGCGTGTCTTGCGCATTTTCGGCGATGGCATCGATCGCGGCGGCGCATTCCAGCACCTCGAACCGGTTGGCCGGCACCAGCACGGCGCGCGAGGCCTCGTCGATGCGGTGATTGGCACGGCCGATGCGCTGCATCAGCCGCGACGAGCCCTTCGGCGCGCCGATATTGATGACGAGATCGACATCGCCCCAGTCGACGCCGAGATCGAGCGAGGACGTGCAGACCACGGCACGCAGCCTGCCGGCGGCCATCGCATCTTCGACCTTGCGACGCTGCGCGACATCGAGCGAGCCGTGATGCAGCGCGATCGCGAGCGCATCCTCGTTCATGCGCCAGAGATCCTGGAACAGCATCTCGGCCTGGCTGCGGGTGTTGACGAAGACGAGCGTGGTCTTGTTCTGCTTGATCAGCTCATAGACTTCGTTGAGTGCGTGGCGCGCGGTGTGGCCGGCCCAGGGCAGCCGCTCGCGCGTATCCAGCATCTCCACGATGGGCGCGGCGGCGCCGCCGGCGGTGACGATGTCGGCGGAGGCGCTTCTCCCCTCTGGCTGCGGCACCAGGAAGCGCGCCAGCTCCTGCGGCTCGGCGACGGTTGCCGACAGGCCGATGCCGCGCAGGTCAGGCGCAAGCTGCCATAGCCGCGCCAGCCCCAGCGAGAGCAGATCGCCGCGCTTGGAGGTAACCAGCGCATGCAATTCGTCGAGCACGATGCGCTTCAGCGAGGAAAACAGATACGGTGCGTCGTCAGAGGAGAGCAGCAGCGCGAGCTGCTCGGGCGTCGTCAGCAGAATATCCGGCGGATAGCGCCGCTGCCGCTGCCGCCGCGACACCGGCGTGTCGCCGGTGCGGGTCTCGACCTTGATCGGCAACCCCATCTCGGCAATCGGCGCTTCCAGATTGCGCGCGATATCGACGGCGAGCGCTTTCAGCGGCGAGATGTAGAGGGTGTGGAGACCGCCGGTGCGCTTGACGCTGCTGCCGGTGGAAATCACGCTTTTCTTTCCGTCCCCAGCGGCGGCGGGAGAAGACAGCTCCACCAATGTCGGCAGAAATCCCGCAAGCGTCTTGCCCGCACCAGTGGGCGCGATCAGGAGCGCGGACCGGTTCCCACGCGCCTTTTGCAGCAGTGCCAGCTGATGCTCGCGCGGCGACCAGCCGCGGCCGGCGAACCATTTCTGGAAACGGTCCGGCAACAGCGCAGGCGCCTCGGCGGGCGGGTCGAGGAGATCGAAGAGCGACACGAGGGTACAGCTAAGCTGCCGGGGGCGGCTCGTCGAGGGTTGGCGGCAACCTATCTCGCCACCGAACCGGCCTTCGACCCTTACCCTGAGGAGCGGCGCTTGCGCCGCGTCTCGAAGGGCGAGGCCAGCGCTGGGGCCTCATGGTTCTCCCGGCGATGCGAAGCATCGTCCGGAGACGCCACTTCGCGGCTCCTCACCATGAGGGTCCAGCACCTACTCCGTCACCGGCCTGTCCGAGATATCCCAGTCCTGGCCGTTGAAGATCGAGATGTAGAGCGTCTTCATCGGGGTGTAGTCGTCAGGCGTGTAGCTGTAGGTGACGCCGTCGAGGAAGAATGGCGAATGGAAGCCGTTGAGGTTGGCCGCCTGCTTCAGCACGTTCTCGCGGGTCAGCTCGTCGCCGCAGCGGCGCAGGATTTCGGTCATGGTGACGACCTGGCCGTAGCCGGCATAGGCGATGGTGTTGTCGGGATCGACATTGGGCAGATATTGCTTGCGCAGCGCCTCAAAGCCCATCGCTTCGGGATCGTTGGCCCAGCGCGGCACGCCGGCATCCTTGGCGTAGCGGATCGCGACGATGTCTTTCGCGTTCTCGAAACCTGCGGCCGAGAGGATCGAGCGGCCGGTCGAACCCGCCGACAATAATTGCAGCGGCTTCCAGCCGACCTCGGCCACCTTGCGGACCGACTGCGACGTGAACTTGCCGGTGGTGATGTTGTAAAAGGTATCAGCGCCGGATTTGGAGAGATTGACGATCTGCGAGTCGATGGTGGGATCGGTCAAATCATAGGTCTGCTCCATGATCACCTGGGCCTTGCCGCCGGCATCCGCCAGCGTCTTCTTGAACGGCCCCAGGAAGTCGCGGCCGAAATCGTCGTTCTGATAGAGGATGCCGATCTTCGCGTCCGGCTTCACGCCGAGCACATGCTTGGCGAGGATGCGCGCTTCGGTCGGATAGAGCGGCAAGCCCGCCATGGTCCATTTGTAGTTCTTCGGATCGTTCCATTTCGACGCGCCGGTGTTGAGCAGGAGCTGCGGCACGCCCTTGGAATTGAGATATTTGTGCACGGCGGTCTGCGGTGCGGTGCCGAGCGAGCCGTATAGCGCCAGCACCTCCTCCTGCTCGACCAGGCGGCGCGTCGCCTCGACGCATCTCGGCGCGCTGTAGGCATCGTCGAGGGTGAGGAATGTGATCTTGCGCCCGTTAAGACCGCCCTTGTCGTTGATCATCTGGAAATAGGCTTCGCCGACACGGCCGAGCACGCCATAGAGCGAGCCGGGACCGGAATGCGGCACGGTCTGCCCGAGCTTGATCTCGGTATCGCTCGCGCCGGGATCGTATTTCTTCTCGGCCGCGGCCAGATACGGCGCGGGGAACGTGGAGGCAGCAATGGCGGCAAGCGCAGTAGTGCCGAACTCGCGGCGCGTCGGACGATATCTCATTGTTGTTTCTCCCTAGAGCGGGACGACGCTTCTTCGAATCGTCATCCCGCTCTGTCTTTTTGTTTGAGCATGATCTTTTCGGAAAACCGCTACACACTTTTCCGGATCATGCTCTGGATGCCGCCATTGTGCTGACATCGCAGCGCAACCGGCAAGTGGGAAGTTGCGGCGCGCCGCGCCTTATCGCGAAGGCGCAGCGCCTAGACTCAAGTTTTGGCGGCGACGACGACGAGCCCCTGCACCGGCTCGTTATCCTCGTTGCGCGGCGACGCCTGTTCGAGATGCGCAACCGCGAGCCCGGCCGCGACAATTTGGCCGCGCACATATTCCGCGGCATGGGCATAACGCAAGCCCGCGCCGAGCACGACACGCTCGCCGCGATGGGTTTCCAGCGTGAACGCAAACACGCCACCGGGCGCCAGCACCCGCCTGGCTTCCGCCAGCACCGGCGCGATGTCGCCGACGTAGCACATGGCGTCTGCGGCGAGCAGAAGATGGGCGCTGGCATCGGGTTTGCTGCGGAGGCCCTCGACCATGTCGTTGACCTCGAGCTCAGCATAGAGTCCGGTGGCGCGCGCCTCTTCGATCATGCCCGGCGACAGATCGATGCCAATGAAATGGTCGACCTCCTTGTGAAAGGCGCCGGCGCCGAGCCCGGTGCCGCAGCCGAGATCGATCGCGCGTTTGAAGAAGGCGGGCTTCTTGGCCGCGTTGCGGACGGAGATGACCGCCTTGAACAAAAGCTGCGGCGCGCGATAGTCGAGATCGCCCAGCAGCGCGGCCTCGAAACGCGGCGCGTATTGATCGAACAGTGCCTGCACATAGCCCTTCGGCATTTCGCCGAGCCCTTCGGCCCCGAGCCGCATCAGCCGGACGGCGGCGCCATGGAGATCCCCGGAATCGGACTCCCGCGCCCGGCGAAAAGCCGCGATCGCCGCATCATGCTGGCCAAGCTGCTCGCGGATTTCGCCGAGGGTGAACCAGGCCGAGGTGAAGTTCGATGCGAGCTCGATCGCCTGCTCAAGAAGATCGGCGGCGGCGGGCAGATCACCCTTCAATTGCAGGTCGCGGGCGAACTCGTAGCGGCGGTCAGCCAGGAGATCGCCGGAAGAAAAGAATAGTCGGGCAGGCATGGCTTCTCTAAGACTCGTCATTGCCGGGCTTGCCCCGGCAATCCATCAATAAAAGTGAAGTCTTTTAGCAGATGGATGCGTGGGTCAAGCCCGCGCATGACACCTAAAAATCAATCTCATACCGCCTATATTGGCCGAATGCGGCCGCAAGACATCCTCTCCCCCCTCCCCGCCGGCCTCTTCTGCAAGCCGGGCAACTTCCACATCGACCCTGTGCGGCCGGTCGAGCGGGCCGTGATCACCCATGGCCATTCCGACCATGCGCGGGCGGGACACGGCGCGGTGCTGGCGACGCAGGAAACGCTCGACATCATGCGGCTGCGCTATGGCGAGAATTTTGCCGGCTCGACGCAAGCGGTGCGCTATGGCGAGGAAATCCGGCTCGCCGACGTCACCGTCAAATTCCATCCAGCCGGCCACGTGCTGGGTTCGGCCCAGATCGCTGTGTCCTGCAAGGATACCTGCATCGTCGCCTCCGGCGACTACAAGGACGTGCGCGATCCGACTTGTGCGCCGTTCGAGGTCGTGCCCTGCGATGTCTTCATCACCGAAGCGACCTTCGGCCTGCCGGTGTTTCGCCATGGCAATGCAGCCGACGAGGTGAAGAAGCTGCTCGCCTCCGTCGCACTTTTCCCGGAGCGCGCGCATCTGGTCGGGGCGTATTCTCTTGGTAAGGCCCAGCGTGTGATCGCGCTGATCCGCGAGGCCGGCTATGAGGCCCCGATCTATCTCCATGGCGCGATGGAGAAGATCACACATTACTATCAGACCAAAGGCATCGCGCTCGGCGAGTTGCGCGCGGTGCGCGGCACCAAGAAAGCCGATCTCGCCGGCACCATCACGCTGGCGCCGCCGACGGCGACTTCAGACATCTGGACGCGGCGCTTCCCCGATCCGGTGACGGCGTTCGCCTCAGGCTGGATGCGCGTGCGTGCCCGCGCGCGCCAGCGCGGCGTCGAACTGCCGCTGGTGATTTCCGACCATGCCGACTGGGACGGCCTGACCGCGACCATTGCGGCGACGGGGGCTGGCGAGGTCTGGGTCACGCACGGCCAGGAGGACGCGCTGGTGCATTGGTGCCAGAGCAAGGGTCTCGCCGCGCGCCCTCTCGATCTCGTCGGCTATGGCGACGAGGAGGAGAGCGAAACCCTGGCGGAGGGCGAAGAGGCATGAACCGCTTCGCCGAGTTGCTCGATCGCCTCGCCTATGAGCCCGGCCGCAACAACAAGCTGCGGCTGCTCGTAGCTTACTTCCGCGACGTCGGCGATCCCGATCGAGGCTATGCGCTGGCGGCGCTGACCGGCGCGCTCTCCTTCAAGCACGCCAAGCCCGGCCTGATCCGCGACCTGATCATGGAGCGCGCCGATCCCGTGCTGTTCGGATTGTCGTATGATTATGTCGGCGATTTATCGGAGACGGTCGCGCTGATGTGGCCGAAGGCCGATCTGATCGCCCACAACAACCCGCCTCCCCCGACGCTAACCGAAGTCGTCACCACGCTGCGCACGCTCGGCAAGACCGAGCTGCCGAAACAGCTGGCGCGTTGGCTGGACGAACTCGACGAGACCGGGCGCTGGGCGCTGCTCAAGCTCGTCACCGGCGCGATGCGGATCGGCATTTCGGCGCGACTCGCAAAAACCGCGGCGGCCGCGCTTGGCGACAAAGACCCGCATGAGATCGAGCTGATGTGGCCGGGGCTCACGCCGCCTTACACCGATCTGTTCGCCTGGCTGGAAGGCCGCGGCGACAAGCCGGTCAATCTCGATCCGGCGCCGTTCCGCCCGGTGATGCTGGCGCATGCAATCGAGGACACGGATTTCGCGAGCCTGGACGCTTCCGACTACATCGCCGAATGGAAATGGGACGGCATCCGCGTGCAGGCCGTTACCGGCCGCGACGCGCGCGGGCACCTGATCGCACGGCTCTATTCACGCACCGGCGAGGACATCACCAAGAGCTTTCCGGACCTCACACCGTCGCTGCATTTGCCCGGCGCCATCGACGGCGAATTGTTGGTCGTGCGCGATGGCCGCGTGCAGAGTTTTAATGTGCTGCAGCAGCGGCTGAACCGCAAAGTGGTCTCGCCAAAACTGACCAAAGACTTCCCGATGCATCTGCGCGCCTACGACCTGCTCAGCGACGGCGAGAACGATCTGCGCGAAGTGCCCTTTGCCGAGCGCCGCGAAAAGCTCGAAGCCTTCGTGCAAAAGCTGGACGATCCCCGCGTCGATCTATCGCCGACCGTCAGCTTCGAAAACTGGGAAGACTTGCGCGAAGCGCGCGCCGATCCCGCCCATGCCGGCGCGGGCGAGGACGCGGAGGCCGTCGAAGGCGTGATGCTCAAGCGCCGCGACGCGCCCTATCTGCCGGGCCGCCCGAAGGGCCAGTGGTGGAAATGGAAGCGCGATCCGCACATCATCGATGCCGTATTGATGTATGCGCAGCGTGGCCATGGCAAGCGATCGTCCTATTATTCCGACTACACGTTCGGCGTCTGGACATCAGCCGAAGGCGGCGACGAGCTCGTGCCGGTCGGCAAGGCCTATTTCGGCTTCACCGACGAGGAGCTGATCGAGATCGATCGCTTCGTTCGCCGCAACACCACGGAAAAGTTCGGTCCCGTGCGCCATGTCGTGCACGAACCCGAGCAAGGCCTCGTGCTCGAAGTCGCCTTCGAAGGCCTGCAGCGCTCGACGCGGCACAAATCCGGCATTGCCATGCGCTTTCCCCGCATCAGCCGGTTGCGCTGGGACAAGCCGCCGCGCGACGCCGACCGGCTCGAAACGCTGGAAAAGCTGCTGAAAGCCGACACGGCTAAAAATTTAGTAACCTCCGACGGCCATTGACGGAGGCTCACGGGTTCCCCATGTGCACGGCGCCGAGTATGATCGGCTCGAATCCGTCGAGGAGACATCGATGCCCAACGACCCCAGGTTCAACGATGCTCGGGAATTGCCAGCCGCCCATGACGGCCTCAGCCGCTTTCTCGGCGGCACGCCGCTTGCGGTGGCGTTCCGGCTGATCCTGTTGTCGATCCTGGTCGGCGTCGTGCTCGCGGCGATCGGCTTCGATCCCTACAACATCCTGCGCAGCATCGAGCTGCTGTTCCACCGGCTGTGGGATCTCGGCTTCGACGCGGTCAACTGGCTGTGGCGCTACTTCCTGCTCGGCGCCGTGATTGTGATCCCGATCTGGTTCCTGACGCGGCTGTTCGGCACCCCGCGCGGCCGGTAGCCGCTTAGCGTACGGGCGCTTCCAATGCAGGTGCAATTTGTCGGCTGCGGCGATGCCTTCGGCTCGGGCGGCCGGCAAAATACCTGCTTCCACGTCACCGGAAATTCCGTCAATTGCCTGATCGATTGCGGCGCCTCGGCGCTGCCGGCGCTGAAGCGCTATGGCATCGTGCGCAACGACATCGATCTCATCCTGATCACCCACTTCCACGGCGATCATTTTGCCGGACTGCCGTTCTTCCTGCTCGACGCCCAGTTCGCGCGGCGCACGCGCCCGCTGGTGATTGCAGGGCCGGAGGGGATCGAGGCAAGGCTGCCGCAGGCGATGGAGGTGATGTTCGAGCACTCGTCGAAGACACAGCAAAAGTTCGAGCTCTCCCTGCAGGCCCTCAAGCCGGAGGAAACGCGCAGCTTTGGTGCCGTCACCGTGACGCCCTATCCGGTGGTGCATGGCGAATCCGGCGGGCCGTTTCTGGGATACCGGCTGGAAGCGGAAGGCCGCGTGCTCGCCTACAGTGCCGATACCGAATGGACGGAGACGCTGGTGCCGCTTGGCCGCAACGCCGATCTCTTCATCGCGGAGGCCTACACCTACGAGAAGAACGTCAGGAACCACCTCAGCCTGAAGACGCTGGAGGCGCATCTTGACGCGATCGGACCGAAACGGTTGATCCTCACTCACATGAGCGACGACATGCTGTCGCGGCTGGATGACCTCGATCATGCCGCCGCGCAGGACGGCATAATCGTCAAGATATAGAGGCGCATCGAAATCCATGGACATGCGTCCGCTCCAACGTTCGGCCAACGTCACGACCTCGCAGGTCTTCGCCATCGCCGGCCCGGCGATGATCGCGAACCTGACGACGCCGCTGATCGGCATCATCTCGACCACGGCAATCGGCAGGCTCGGCGAAGCCGCCCTGCTCGGCGGGGTCGCGATGGCCTCGGTGATCTTCGACTGCATTTTCTGGCTGTTCGCCTTCCTGCGCATGGGCACGGTGGCGTTCACCGCGCAATCGATCGGCGCCGGCGAGACCGATGAATTGCGGGCGCATTTCGCGCGTGGGCTCGTGGTCGCCGCGATCATCGGCGCGGGGTTGATCCTGTTGCAGGTGCCGATCGCCGGAATCGTGCTCGAAGCGATGGGCGGCAGCGCCGCCGTCACCGCGGCTGCCAAGACCTATTTCATGATCCGGATCTGGTCGGCGCCGCTCGCGCTCGGCAATTATGTCGTGCTCGGCTGGCTGATCGGCCAGGCGCGCGCGCTGCTGGCGGTGTCAATCCAGATCGCGATCAACCTGGTCAACATGGCAGTCACGATCGCGCTGGTGCTGGCGCTGCAGATGGGGATCGCAGGTGCGGCGATCGCGGCCGTCGTCGCGGAAGGCACGGGGCTGTTGATCGGCATTCTGGTGGCGCGGCATTTGCTGTCGGGCGACCTCTTTGTCCCGCTTGCGGTGCTGTTCAACCGCGAGCGGATGCTGCGGATGCTCGCCGTCAACCGCGACATCATGATCCGCACTGCGGCGCTGACCGCGGCTTTCCTGTTCTTCACCGCGCAGGGCGCCCGCGCCGGCGATGTTACGCTTGCCGCCAATTCGGTGCTCAACAATTTCCTGCTGATCAGCGCCTTCTTCCTCGACGGCCTTGCCAATGCTGCCGAGCAGCTTTGCGGCCGGGCGTTTGGCGCGCGCGACAAGGCGGCGTTCTCCGGCGCGACGCGGCTGGTCGTCGCCTGGGGCTTTGGCTTTGCGCTGGCGGTGATGCTGGTGTTCGCGCTGTTCGGGCCGCGCTTCATCGACATCATGACCGCGAGCGACGACGTCCGCCGCCTGGCGCGGGATTTTTTGATCTTCGTCACCGTCTCGCCGTTGTTCTCGGTGTTCGCCTTCGCGTTCGACGGCGTCTATATCGGCGCGACCTGGGCGCGCGACATGCGCAACCTGATGGTGGCTGCCTCAGTGATCTTCCTGTTATCGTGGTGGGCGCTGCGCGGCTTCGGCAATGCCGGGCTGTGGGGTGCGCTGCTCGCGTTCTATGCCGCGCGCGGCGGGCTCGAGGCCGCGCGCTATCCGTCGCTGCTGAAGGCGTCGTTCGGGAAGACCTCGTAGGGTGGGTCAAGCCAACGGGTCGCGCGAACGCGCGCCCGATGACAGGCTCCGCGAAACCCACCATCTTCTTCGCGATGGGTTTCGCTCCGCTCTACCCATCCTACGATGCATCAGATGCGCGGCATCACGGCGGAGTGAGAGTTTACGCCGGCCAGTCCTCGGCCGTGATCGTGGCCGCATCCGCGCCGACGATCTCCGACAGCGACTCCCGCCCCGTCCGGAGCAGCGTCGACGCCAGATCGCGCTTGATGTCTTCGACCAGCCCCAGCCCCTTGTAGATCAGTGGCGAATAGAGCTGGATCAGGCTGGCGCCGGCGCGGATGCGGGTCAGCGCGGCGCCGCCGGAATCGATGCCGCCGACGCCGATCAACGGGAATGCGCCTTCCGCGCGCACATAGGTCTCCGCGACCATGCGCGTCGCGAGGCGAAACAGCGGCCGGCCCGAGAGACCGCCCTGCTCTTGCGCCCGATTGGTCTCGCGCAATCGCGATGGCCGCGCCAGCGTGGTGTTGGCGACGATCATGCCGTCGACCCGGCGCGAGCGCGCGACATGCACGACATCATCGAGCTCGGCTAAGCCCAGATCAGGCGCGATCTTGAGCAGCACCGGCGTGTCGCCCGCCTTCTCGCGCACCCGCTCGCGCGCATCGATCACCTTGGCAAGGAGATCATCGAGCTGCGCGGCCTGTTGCAAATTGCGCAGGCCCGGCGTGTTCGGCGAGGAGACATTGACCGTGAAATAGCTCGCGACCGGCGCGAACATCTCGATCAGCTGCACATAATCGGCGACGCGGTCGGGCGAATCCTTGTTGGCGCCGACATTGACGCCGACAATGCCGCCCTGGCTCGCGCGCGAGGCGAGCCGCCGCAGCACGGCTTCGCCGCCGTCATTGTTGAAGCCCATGCGGTTGATGACGGCTTCATCGCGATCGAGGCGAAACAGCCGCGGCCGCGGATTGCCGCTTTGCGGCTTCGGCGTCACCGTACCGATCTCGACAAAGCCGAAGCCGAGCCGCAGCAGCGCGTCCGGCACCTCTGCGTTCTTGTCGAAGCCGGCGGCCATGCCGACGGGATTGGGAAAATTGAGGCCGAAGGCGCGGACCGCAAGCTTCGCGTCGTCGACCCTTGGCCGGATCGCCGGCAACAATTTCAGGCCCTGGACGGCGAGGCGATGCGCATCCTCGGCATCGAGCCAGCGAAGCATTGGCAGTGAGAATGAGAAGAGGTCGAGCGCGCGGATCACGGCGTCAGCTCCGGAATGTCGTGATACCCGTCCGAGCGCGCGTGCATGTTGAGCACGCGCTTGACCGCACCGAGATCGAGCTCGCCATAGAGATGCGGGAATAGCTCCTCGTTGCGCGAGCGTTCCCAGCGCAGCGCTGCGCCCAAGGCATCGGCATCGACCTCGATCAGAAACAGACCGGTCTGGCCGAAATAGTGCTTCCGCGCCGTCTCGTTCACCTGGGCGGCTGTGGAAAAATGGATGTAGCCGTCGCGCACATCGTCGCGGCTGCCGCGGTAGACACCCTGTCGTTCGGCCTCGCGCCAGGCCGAGGCAGGGCAGATTTTATAGATTTGGGACACGTGATTTGATCGATAAGCCGTTGAGTATGCTCTTTTAAGTCACTATGGGGCCGAACTGGTTTTAGCCCATTCGGACCGTATCGGCGCTATCCGTTCAACTCAAGGGCACCGGGCTACCTCTTGCACGGGAATCGAAAAACCGGTTCATTCGGCGAGCGACTTTCTTTGGAGCTTCGGGCTGGTGCTGACATGGCCAAGCACCCCAAAGCGGCGGGATTGTTGACCCACGAGCAGATCTGGTCAGCGCTGGATCGGCTCGCGTCGCGTGCTGGGCTGTCGCCTTCCGGGCTCGCCCGCAACGCCGGCCTCGACCCCACCACCTTCAACAAATCCAAGCGTATCACCATCGACGGCAGGGAACGCTGGCCCTCGACCGAATCGCTGGCCAAGGCGCTGGCCGCGACCAATGCCTCGATCGAGACATTCGTGCAGCTGATCGGCGACGGCACGCCGCCGGCCGCCTCGGTGCCGTTGCTCGGATGGGCGGCGGCCAGCCAGCGCGAAAATTTCGACGAGAACGGACATCCCACCGGCAAGGGCTGGGACGAAGCGGCGCTGCCGGCTGTCGACGACGAGCATGCCTTCGCGCTGGAGATTTCCGGCGAGGCACTCGCCCCCGCCTATCGCGACGGCGACGTGGTGCTGGTGTCACCGGC
>DATHMA010000250.1:0-5071 GCA_035487555.1 Bradyrhizobium sp.
GACGAGGAAGCGCCGACGCCGACGTTCAAGATATTGAGCGGCATGACGCACGCCATCCACGGCAATTTCAGCTATCGCAGGCGCCATGAGCACGGCACGCAGCATCCGCTCGACACCCTGCAGACGGGATCGGGCACCTGCCGCGACTATGCGCTGCTGATGATCGAGGCGCTGCGCCGGCTCGGCATCGCCGCGCGTTTCGTCTCCGGTTATCTCTTCACCGGCGATGCCGCCCATCAGGGCGGCGGCTCGACCCATGCCTGGGTGCAAGTGTATCTGCCGAGCGCCGGCTGGATCGAATTCGATCCGACCAACGGCATCACAGGCTCCCGCGACCTGATCCGCGTCGCGGTGGCGCGCGATCCTTCCCAGGCGATCCCGCTGCATGGCACCTATCTCGGCCCGGCGGAGGCCTTTGACGAGATGGTGGTGAACATCGACGTCATCTGCGCAGACCAATCATTTGAGATGGAGACAGAGGATTAGGGATGGAGATCAAGGTCGGCTTCGAGATCACCTATGTGGCGGTGCAGGCAACCCCGATGGTGATCATGCTCTCGATCCATCCGTCGCGCTATTCCGACGTCGTCGGCACCGAGACCATTACAGCCGAACCCATCACGGCCGAGGCCATCAAAGCCAAATCCAATGTGCCGATCGGCTTCTATCGCGACAGCTTTGGCAATGTCTGCGGCCGGCTGGTGGCGCCGGCGGGCGGCGTCACCCTGAAGGGCCAGGCGCTGGTGCGCGATTCCGGCCTGCCCGACGTGGTGATGCCGACCGCGCAGCAGTTGCCGATCGACCAGCTCCCCGATGAGCTCCTGCTCTATCTGATGCCGAGTCGCTATTGCGAGACCGACAAGCTCACCGACATCGCCTGGCAGCTGTTCGGCAATACGAAGCCGGGCTGGGACCGCGTGCAGGCGATCACCGCCTTCGTGCACGGCCACGTCACCTTCGGCTATCAGCACGCCCATCACATGAAGTCCGCGCACGACGTCTACGAGCAGAAGGCCGGCGTCTGCCGCGACTTCGCCCATCTCGCGGTCACCTTCTGCCGCTGCATGGGCATCCCGGCGCGCTATTGCACCGGCTATATGGGCGACATCGGCATCCCGCCCGACCCCGAGCCGATGGATTTTTCCGGCTGGTTCCAGGTCTATCTCTCCGGCCAGTGGTACACCTTCGACGCCCGCCACAATCACCCGCGCATCGGCCGGATCTTGATGGGCACCGGCCGTGACGCAGCCGATGTCGCGCTGACCACGAGTTTCGGGCGGATGGAATTGAAGAAGTTCGTCGTGATCAGCGACGAAGTGATGGCGGCTTGATTGTGTCTGTGACCTCCGACCGCCTCTTCGTCTACGGCACGCTGATGCGCGGCTATGTGCATCCGATGGCAAAAATGCTCTCGGCCAATGCCGACTTCCTCGGCGAAGCGCACTGCTGCGGCCGGCTCTACATGGTGAAGCACTATCCGGGACTCGTGCTTTCAAACGACGCCAACGAAATCGTCTATGGCGAGCTCTATCGCCTGCGCGAGGTGGACGCGATGCTGCGCGAGTTCGATATGTACGAAGCCTGCGGCGAGGGCTTTCCCGAGCCAACGCAATATATCCGCCAGATGTTTTCCGTGACGCTTGCGGATGGCACGGCGAGCGAGGCGTGGACGTATGTGTACAACTGGCCGGTCGCAGATCTGAAGCGGATCGAGTCGGGGCGGTTTCTCCAGAAGTAGTTCCACTCTCTGTCGGAGGGCCTGTGAATAGCGGGGCGAAACGGCATTCACATCGTATTTTCTCAGGCCCGCCCTATATCCGTAATCCCATCGCCCCGACTCAATCGCCGCGCTAGAATCAGCCCATGCGCTTCACGCCCGAATTTCTCGAAGAACTGCGTGCCCGGCTTCCGGCTTCGGAAGTCGTGGGCCGCCGCGTGAAGCTGAAGAAGGCGGGGCGGGAGTGGAAGGGGCTGTCGCCGTTTCAGCAGGAGAAGACGCCCTCGTTCTTCGTCAACGACCAGAAGCAGGCGTGGTTCGACTTCTCCTCCGGGCTGAACGGCAACATCTTCGACTTCGTGATGAAGACCGAAGGCGTCAGCTTCCCGGAAGCCGTGGAGCGGCTGGCGTCGATGGCGGGCGTGGCGCTGCCGTTGGCAACCCCCGATGCCGCGCGGCAGGAGCAGCGGCGCCGGACGCTCTACGACGTCATGGAACTCGCCGCGAAATTCTTCGCCGACACGCTCGCGTCGCGGAACGGCGCCAAAGCGCGCGGCTATCTCGCCGACCGCGCGATCCTGCCGCAGACGCAACTCCAGTTCCGTCTCGGCTATGCGCCGCCCGATCGCTTTGGCTTAAAGGAATATCTCGGCGCCCAGGGCATTCCTGTCGAGGACATGGTTGAAGTTGGTTTGCTCGTCACCGGCGAGAACGCGCCCGTTCCGTTCGATCGTTTCCGCGACCGCGTGATGTTTCCGATCACGGATGCCCGCGGCCGCGTCATCGCCTTCGGCGGCCGCGCGCTGGAGAAGGACGTTCCGGCAAAGTACCTGAACTCGCCGGAAACGCCGCTGTTTCACAAGGGCGACAATCTCTACAACCTCGCGAGCGCGCGCCAGGCCGCGCATAACGGCGCGCAGCTGATCGTGGTCGAAGGCTATGTCGACGTCATCGCGATGGTGACATCAGGCTTTGCGGGCGCCGTCGCGCCGCTCGGAACGGCGTTGACGGAAAACCAGCTCGCGCTGCTCTGGAAGATGGCGGACGAGCCGATCCTCTGTTTCGACGGCGACCGCGCCGGACAGAAAGCGGCGTATCGCGCCGCTGACATAGCGCTGCCGCATCTCAAACCCGACAAGAGCCTGCGCTTTGCGCTCCTGCCTGAGGGGCAGGACCCCGACGATCTCGCCCGCTCGGGCGGACGCGGCGCAATCGAGGAGGTGATCTCGGCCACGCGACCGCTCGCGGACGTGCTGTGGTCGCGCGAGATCGAGGGCGGCAGCTTCGCCACGCCCGAGCGGCGTGCGGGGCTGGAAGCGCGCATCGGCGAGCTCGCCAACAACATCAGCGACGAGGTGGTGCGGCGCTATTATCGCCAGGATCTGGCGCAGCGCCTGCAAAATACCTTCGCGCCCGAATCACCGCGCGGCTTCTCCGGCCGCGGTTTCAACACCGAATCACGTCGTTATCCACAGCGTCCTCCCGGTGCCGCCAACAGGTTTTCCACAGGGGGCAGGGGCAATTTCAAGCCCGGCTTCAAGCCGCCTTTCGGCCAAAATTCGCCCCCCTACCAGACCGCTTCCCCCCAGCTCGCGAGCAGCCCGATCATGCGCGGCCAGCGCTCGGCGCTGTCCCGGCGGGAGGCGCTGATCCTGCAATGCCTGATCAACCACCCCTGGCTTTTGCATGAACACCTGGAGGAGGTGGCGGCGCTGGAGCTCGCCCATGGCGAGGCCCATAAGCTGCGCGCCGGCATCATCGCCGCCTTCGCCAACGACCACCACCATTCCCCCGACCCCAGCGAGCAGTCCGAGAAGATGCGTGCCGATCTCGAGAAGGGAGGATTTTCGCAAATACTTCAAAGGGTTGATCGAGCGATCACGACCTCGGCGGTGTTCGGCGCCAAGCAAGGTGCGGCGCGGGACGACGTTCTTTCCACCTGGCAGCAACTCGTTGTCTTGCATCAGAAAACCCACGCCCTACTTAGGGAAAAGAAAGATGCCGAGCTTGCCCTTGGCGAGGAGCCGAGCGACGCCAATATGGCGTGGTTGAGGGATGTGAGTCTCCGGCTGGAATCGCTGGAGGGCACCGAGGCCCAGATCGACGGGTTTGGCGAGCTTTCGGGCCGGTTCCAGAAGACTGTTTGATTTAGAGAATCATGCGGCCCGGGAGCCACCCGGCCCGCAAAAAGACTCGCCAAACCCGTGTTTTGGCTGCAAAAACAGGGTTAAGCGAAGCTTAATATCGTACCATTATTGGTGCGAACCTATCGGAGAACTTTTTAAGGGGGTGGCGACAGTTTGCGCCGCCCTTTAATGCATCTCGTGCATGGCCCGGCCGGCGGATCACGCATTGATGCAATCAGGAACAATCGCATGGCGCGGGGCGACGCGCCGAGCATGGAACGCGCGTTTTGGAGAGCATTGAATGGCCACGAAGGCAAAGACGCTGCAAGTGAAGGACAAGGAAAAAGACGACAAGGCAGCGGACGCGCCCGAGAAGGATTCCACCGACGCGCCGTCGCCGTTGCTCGACCTGTCGGATGCCGCCGTCAAGAAGATGATCAAGCAGGCCAAGAAGCGCGGCTTCGTGACCTTCGATCAGCTCAACGAAGTTTTGCCTTCCGACCAGACCTCGCCCGAGCAGATCGAGGACATCATGTCGATGCTCTCGGACATGGGCATCAACGTCACCGAGGCCGATGATAGCGGCGAGGAAGACGACAAGGACGAGGGCGGCGCCGACGACGAGACCGACAACGAGCTCGTCGAGGTCACGCAGAAGGCCGTCACCGAAGTCAAGAAGAGCGAGCCGGGCGAGCGCACCGACGATCCCGTGCGCATGTATCTGCGCGATATGGGCACTGTCGAGCTGCTTTCGCGCGAAGGCGAAATCGCGATTGCCAAGCGCATCGAGGCCGGCCGCGAGGCGATGATCGCGGGTCTCTGCGAAAGCCCGCTGACCTTCCAGGCCATCATCATCTGGCGCGACGAATTGAACGAAGGAAAGATCTTCCTTCGCGACATCATCGATCTCGAAGCCACCTATGCCGGCCCCGACGCCAAGAACAACGCAGGGATCATCGGCGCGCCCGTCGGTCCCGATGGCCAGCCACTTGTGACCGTCGAAGCCAATGGCGCTGGTGTCGCGGCTGCTGCCGTCGGCGTCGCGCCCGCGCATGTCGCCCCGCCCGCAGCACCGCCGTCACCGACCCCGTTCCGGCCTCAGCCGGCTGCCGCCCCCGCAGGCGACGGCGAGGTGAAGGATCCCGGTGAGGCTGCGGCCGAGTCCGAAGCCGACATGGAAGACGACGAGTTCGAAAACCAGATGTCGCTCGCGGCCATCGAGGCCGAG
>DATHMA010000251.1:0-10229 GCA_035487555.1 Bradyrhizobium sp.
CCCTTCGGCAGCGAGCGCAGGTTGGCGAGCTTTTCCAGCGTATTGGGCGCGTGGGTTGCGACATCGCCGACCGCATCGTCCTTCAGCACCCGGCTACGCGGCACGTCGCGGCTCTGCGCCTCCTGCTCGCGCCAGGCCGCGACTTCCATCAGCACGGCGAGTTCCTTTGGCTTGCGCACCCGCGTCTTCAGCCGTTCCCAGGCGCGCTCGGGGTGGAAATCATAGGTCCGGGGCGAGGTCAGGATTTCCATCTCCTCGCTGACCCAGTCGTTGCGTCCGCGCTTCTTCAGGTCGGCATCGAGTGCCGTGAACACGTCGCGCAGATGGGTGACGTCGGACACTGCGTAATGCAGCTGTTCCTTGGTCAGCGGCCGGCGCGACCAGTCCGTGAAGCGATGGGTCTTGTCCGGCCGGTGGCCGGTGATGCGCTCGACGAGCTGGTCATAGGCGATGCTATCGCCATATCCGAGCACCATGGCGGCGACCTGGGTGTCGAAGATCGGGTGGGGAACAATGTTCGCCCGATGCACGATGATCTCGATGTCCTGGCGGGCGGCGTGGAACACCTTCAACACCTTTTCGTCCGCCATCAGCGTGAAGAAAGGTTGCAGGTCGATGCCGTCGGCCAGGGTGTCGACGACAACAGCGTCTTCCGGGCTCGCCATCTGCACCACGCAGAGCAGGGGATAATAGGTGGTCTCGCGCAGGAACTCGGTGTCAACGGTGATCACCGGATGTTTGGCGAGACGCGCACAAGCCTCCGCGAGCTGGGTCGAGGTCGTTATCAATTCCATGACAACGTCCGTTCCGCCGAAAGCGCTGATCTGTCAAGGGTCTTGAGGCAGATTCGAGCCTTGCATTTTCGCTTCATGACAACCACCGCGCGGTCTTATCGGTTGAAGTGCGCCTGAGTCGGGCCAGCTGCGCAAGCGGCAGTGCTGGTGCGGACGACCGGATATGTCGTAGGAGTTCCTGCCAATGCCGGGAAATGCCGGCTGGTCGAAACCATTGATGGGAAGAAACTGATGAAGCTCGCCTCTTATTCGACCGCTTCAGGGTCAGGCTATGGCGTGGTGGTCGGCGACGGCGTCGTCGCGCTCTCGACGCGGCTTGGCGACAAGGCGCCGACGCTCCGTGACCTCCTCGCCAAGGACCTGCTCGGCGAGGCCGCCAGGCTGGCGCAGGGCTCAAAGCCGGATTTCGCGCTGTCGGCGATCGCCTACGAGCCCGTCATTCCCAACCCCGACAAAATCATCTGCGTCGGCCTGAACTATCGCGACCACGTCGCCGAGACCGGGCGCACCGTGACCGAGAAGCCGGCGCTGTTCGCGCGATTTGCCGGCTGCCAGGTCGGCCACCTCGCGCCGATGATCAAGCCGAAGGTGTCGGACCAGTTCGACTATGAGGGCGAGATGGCCGTCATCATCGGCAAGGGCGGCCGCTACATCAAGAACGCCGACGCGCTCAAGCATGTCGCCGGCTATTCCTGCTACAACGAAGGCAGCGTGCGCGACTGGCAGCGCCACACCAGCCAGTTCCTGGCAGGCAAGACCTTTGCCGGTACCGGCGGCTTCGGGCCGTGGATGGTGACCGCGGACGAGATTCCCGATCCGTCGAAGCTGACCCTGGAAACCCGTCTCAACGGCCAGGTGGTGCAGCACACCACGACGGATCTCTTGATCAACGATATCCCGGCGCTGATCGAATATATTTCGACCATCCTGCCGCTGACGGCTGGCGACGTCATCGTCTCCGGCACCTGCGGCGGCGTCGGCTCGCGGCGCGAGCCGCCGCTCTGGATGAAGGCCGGCGACGTCTGCGAGGTCGAGATTTCCAGGATCGGCGTGCTGCGCAACCCGATCGTGGCGGAGCCTGCCTAAAGCTTCACCTCGCCCCGCTTGCGGGGAGAGGTCGGATCGCATCGGAGATGCGATCCGGGTGAGGGGGACTATCCGCGAGTCCCTCTCTCACCGTTTGCGCGGAGATAGCCCCTCACCCCAACCCTCTCCCCGCAAGAGCGGGGCGAGGGAGCAGGCCGTGCCCGCGTCGCCAACTCAAGCTGATCTCATCACGCCTCAGCGCCGCACCCGCTGCGGCGCCTCGCGCCTCGACGACGGCACGGCCATCACGACGACGCACAACGCCAGCACCATCAGTCCCATGAACTCGAACACCAAGGCATCCACGGCAATATCTCCCCGACAAACCGTTAGATTTGTCGGGGGTGAATTGACGGGTTGTTAAATCTCTTGGTTACCGCTGATGGGATCGATGGATGGTGGAAGGTGAGTTAACACTCACGTCCCGCAGAAGGTCTGGCAGACCCGCTCTTCCGGCTTCGGCGGACTGGCGTAGTCGGCAAACTCCGGTTGGTGCTCAAAGGGCTTTGCCAGCACCTTGATCAACTCCTCGAACGGCGCGTAGTCGTTCGCAACGGCAGCCGCGATCACCGCTTCGATGCGGTGGTTGCGCGGGATGAAGGCCGGGTTGATGGCGTGCATCGCCGCCTGCCGCTCGTCCGGGGTCTGCGGTTCCGCGGCGAGGCGCTGGCGCCAGCGCGCGGCCCATTCGTCGAATGCCACCAACTCGGAAAACAGCGCTGCGACCTTGCCGTCATTGGCGGCGTCAAGCGCGGCATCGCCGAGACGGCGGAAGGTGAGGGTGAAGTCGGCCTTGCCTTGCGCCATCGCGTCGAGCAGGTCCTGCACCAGCGCCTCGTCGCCGTCGCTTTCGGTGAACAGGCCGATCTTGGCGCGCAATCCGGCCTGATAGGCGGCCGAGAATTTTTCGGGGAACACACCCAGGATTTCCTGCGCTTCGCCGATCGCCTTTTCCTGGTCGTCGGCAAACAGCGGCAGCAGGCATTCGGCCAGCCGTGTCAGGTTCCACAGCGCGATCCGCGGCTGATTGGCATAGGCATAGCGTCCCATCTCGTCGATCGACGAAAACACTTGCGCCGGGTCGTAATGATCCATGAAGGCGCAGGGGCCGTAATCGATGGTCTCGCCCGAAATCGAGGTGTTGTCGGTATTCATCACGCCATGGATGAAGCCGATATGCAGCCAGCGCGCGACCAGCTCAGCCTGGCGTGCGATCACGGCGTCCAGCAGCGCATGATAGGGCCGCTCAACGCCCGCGAGATGCGGATAGTGGCGGGCGATGACGTGATCGGCGAGCCGCCGCACCGCCTCGGTATCCCCGCGTGCGGCAAAATACTGGAAGGTGCCGACGCGGATGTGGCTCGAGGCGACGCGGGTCAGCACCGCGCCGGGCAGCACGGTCTCGCGCATCACGCTCTCGCCTGACATCACGGCGGCGAGCGAACGCGTGGTCGGAATGCCCAGCGCGAACATCGCTTCGCTGACGATGTATTCGCGCAACACAGGCCCCAGCGCCGCGCGGCCGTCGCCGCGGCGGGAGAAGGGGGTGGGGCCCGAGCCCTTGAGCTGGATGTCGCGGCGGACACCATCCTTGTCGATGACCTCGCCGAGCAGGATGGCGCGGCCATCCCCAAGCTGCGGAACAAAGTGCCCGAACTGGTGGCCGGCATAGGCCATCGCGATCGGCTCGGCCCCGTCGGGCAGCCGCTTTCCGGAGAGGATTTCCGCTCCTTCCGGGCTATCCAGCAAGTCCGGATCGAGCCCGAGCTGGACGGCCAGCGGCCGGTTCAGCTTGATCAGCCGGGGGGACGCCACCGGCGTCGGGGCCACACGGGCGAAAAAGTTCGCCGGCAGTGCCGCATAGGTGTTCTGGAAAGGGAAATGAACGGTCATGGGGCAAAGATAGGCGCGGGAAGCGCCTTTTTCGAGCCCAAAACAGTCTTCAGTTGGTTCCTGCATTCGGTTGCCCGGCCTGCCTTGCTCGGGTAAACCTCCGGCGCTTCGGGACGGCCTCTAGGCCCCTGATTCCGACCCATCCGACATCTGTTTGAGACACCCATGCATCGTTACCGGACCCATACCTGCGGCGCGCTCCGCGAGAGCAACATCGGCGAGACCGTTCGCCTGTCCGGCTGGTGCCATCGCATCCGCGACCATGGCGGCGTGCTGTTCGTCGATCTGCGCGACCATTACGGCCTGACCCAGTGCGTGGTGGACCCGGATTCGCCGGCATTCTCGCTGGCCGAGAAGCTGCGCTCGGAATGGGTGGTGCGGATGGAGGGCAAGGTCCGGCGGCGCCCCGAAGGCACCGACAATGCCGAGCTGCCGACCGGCCAGGTCGAGCTCTATGTCGCCGATATCGAGGTGCTGGGTCCGGCCGCCGAATTGCCGCTGCCGGTGTTCGGCGAGCAGGAATATCCGGAAGACATCCGCCTGAAATACCGCTTTCTCGATCTGCGCCGCGAGAAGCTGCACCAGAACATCATGACCCGCGGCGCGGTCGTCGATTCCATGCGCAAGCGGATGAAGGAACAGGGCTTCTTCGAGTTCCAGACCCCGATCCTCACCGCGTCCTCGCCGGAGGGCGCGCGCGACTTCCTGGTGCCGTCGCGCATCCATCCCGGCAAATTCTACGCGCTGCCGCAGGCGCCGCAGCAGTACAAGCAGCTGCTCATGATGAGCGGCTTCGACCGCTACTTCCAGATCGCGCCCTGCTTCCGCGACGAGGATCCGCGTGCCGACCGCCTGCCGGGCGAGTTCTACCAGCTCGACGTCGAGATGAGCTTTGTCACCCAGGACGACGTGTTCGCGGCGATGGAGCCGGTGATTACTGGCGTGTTCGAGGATTTTGCCAAGGGCAAGCCGGTCACCAGGAACTGGCCGCGGATTCCCTTCGCCGAAGCCGTCCGCAAGTACGGCAGCGACAAGCCCGACCTGCGCAACCCGATCGTGATGCAGGAAGTCTCCGAGCATTTCCGCGGCTCCGGCTTCAAGGTGTTCGCGCGGATGCTGGAGGACAAGAAGAACCAGGTCTGGGCGATCCCGGGCAAGGGCGGCGGCTCACGCGCCTTCTGCGACCGCATGAACTCCTGGGCGCAAGGCGAAGGCCAGCCCGGCCTTGGCTACATCATGTGGCGCGAGGGCGGCGAGGGCGCAGGTCCCCTTGCAAATAACATCGGCGCCGAACGTACCGCCGCGATCCGCGAGCAGCTCGGCATGAAGGAAGGCGATGCCGCCTTCTTCGTCGCTGGCGATCCCGAGAAATTCTGGAAGTTCGCAGGCCTTGCCCGCATGAAGGTCGGCGAGGAGCTGAACCTGATCGACAAGGATCGGTTCGAGCTCGCCTGGATCGTCGACTTCCCGATGTACGAGTACAACGAGGAGGACAAGAAGGTCGACTTTTCGCACAACCCGTTCTCGATGCCGCAAGGCGGCCTGGACGCGCTGCAGACGCAGGACCCGCTGACCATCAAGGCGTTCCAGTACGATATCGCCTGCAACGGCTATGAGATCGCCTCCGGCGGCATCCGCAACCACAAGCCGGAAGCCATGGTGAAGGCGTTCGAGATCGCCGGTTACGGCGAGAAGGACGTCGTCGAGCGCTTCGGCGGCATGTACCGCGCCTTCCAGTACGGTGCCCCGCCGCATGGCGGCATGGCGGCCGGCCTCGACCGTATCGTGATGCTGCTCTGCGGCACCACGAATCTGCGCGAGATCTCGCTGTTCCCTATGAACCAGCAGGCCGTCGACCTGCTCATGGGCGCGCCAAGCGAGGTGACGACGAAGCAGTTGCGGGAGCTGCACATCAGGCTCAATCTGCCGGACAAAGGGTAAGGAATTACGGTGCTAGTGTGCTCCGTCGCAGCCCTCGCGCGAACGTTGAACGCACTGTCACCGAATTCAACCGGCTCCCTTCTCAACGAGTGAGCAAAACGGGACCGGCGCTTCCGCGCCATCTTCGCTGTTTTTCGCGACTGACGACGCGATCGAATGAAGCTCTCCGCCTCCGCACCGAGCGAAAATATTGCGGTAGCAGGCTCCTGTGGCAGCAAGGTGTTGCGCGGTGGCGACAGCCAGCGGACAAACCGCGAGGCTATGGGCTTTTTCCGCCGTGCGTCGCTTGGATGGGAAATATCGACCGGCTAGCGTCAAGCTGTGGGATTCGGCTGACGGCGCCGCGCCAGGGCGCGCCGGGAAATCTGAAGTGCGGGACTGCATGGGACTGGGAACGGCTACGCGGCGGCGCGGCGAGTGGCTGTGTGTGCTCCTGACATCGGGTTTTCTTGCAGCAACAGTGACGGCCTTCGGCGGGACGGCCGCCGTTGCTGCCTCGTGCACAGTCAATGATGTCGGCACGACGGTTGGCGGGATCAGCAATTCGTCCGCCATTGACTGCATCAACATTCAGAATTCGACGGTCAACAGCAACGTTACCAACACGGTCGGCGGCACCATCGACGCCAGCGGCACCGCCGCGGGCACGGCGGCCATCACCATCAATAACAGCACGGTTGCCGGCTCGGTGTCGAACGCCGGCACCATCATAGCCGGCAGCGGCGGCGGCATCGTCGTCACGAACTCCGGCCTGGTCAGCGTGTTCGATTCCGGCGCGATCGTCGGCAACGGCCACCCCGCGGTTGATATCTCCGGTAGCGCGGTCGGCAGCTCGTTCACGCTCGGGCCCGGCTACAACATCACCGGCCTGGTGCTCGGCCAATTCGGCGACACCTTTCAGCTCGGCGGCACCGGCTCGGGCACATTCAATCTCTCGCTTCTCAGCGATGTCGTTGCGGGCGGCTGTGGCGGCGGCATATGTCCCCAGTATCTGGGCTTCAGCGTCCTCAACGTCGTGAGCGGCACCTGGACGACGACGGGCACGTACCAGGGGGGACCGGAAGACTGGAATGTGCTTGGCGGGACATTGGCGGGCACCGGCACGTTCAACGGCGTCAATGTCGCTTCCGGCGGCACACTTGAACCGGGCCTCATTGGCACGCCCGGAACGTTCATGACGTTGAACGGCAATCTCGCCTTTCAGTCCGGTGCGATCTATCTGGTCAATCTCAATGCAGCGACGGCCTCGCGCGTCAATGTCGCTGGCACCGCATCGCTCGCCGGCACGGTGAGCGCCACCGTGGCGGGCGGCGTCAGTCACCAGGCGTATGACATTCTCCACGCCGGCAGCATCAACGGCACGTTCGACGGCTTCAGCGCCGATAACCTGAGCGGCACGCTGACTTACACGCCGACGGACGTGTTCTTGAATCTTGCCGCGAATCTCGGCGCCGGCACGGCGCTGAACATCAACCAGCGCAATGTCGCCACCAGCATTAGCAACTTCTTCAACACGGGTGGTGCGCTGCCGCCGGCATTCCTGAGCCTGTTCGGTCTGACCGGCGCCAATCTGGCCAACGCGTTGACCCAGGCCTCCGGAGAACTTGGCACCGGCTCGCAGCAGACCACCTTTGACGCCATGGGCCAGTTCATGGGCCTGCTCACCGATCCCTTCATGAATCGCGTTGGCGGTGCCAATCCCACGCCCGGCGCGAGCGGATACGCCGACGAAGCGCTGGGCCACGCCGGCAGCAAGCGCGATGCCTATGCGATGTTCACCAAGGCGCCGCCGGTGCCGTTCGTGCAGCGCTGGAGCGTGTGGGCGGCGGGATACGGCGGTTCGCGATCGACCAGCGGCAATGCGATAGTCGGCTCGAACGACACCACCAGCAACATCTACGGCACGGCGGTCGGTGCCGATTACCTGTTCTCGCCAAACACGATTGCAGGCTTTGCGCTCGCCGGCGGCGGTACGAATTTCTCCGTGGCCAATGGCGGCAGCGGGCGGTCCGACCTGTTCCAGGCCGGCGCCTATGTTCGTCACACCGAGGGAGCTGCCTATATTTCGGCCGCACTCGCCTATGGCTGGCAGGACATCACGACGAACCGCACCGTCACGGCCGCCGGCATTGACCAGCTCCGTGCCGAGTTCAACGCCAACGCTTATTCCGGTCGCGTCGAAGGCGGCTATCGCTTCGTCGCGCCCTGGGTCGGTGGCATCGGCATCACGCCCTATGCGGCGGGCCAGTTCACCACCTTCGACCTGCCCGCCTATGCGGAGAGCGTCGTATCGGGATCGCCAGCCTTTGCGCAGGCCTATGGCGCGAAGGACGTCACCGATGTGCGCAGCGAGATCGGTCTCCGCACCGACAAGTCCTTTGCCATGTCGAATGGCATCCTGACGCTGCGCAGCCGCTTCGCCTGGGCGCATGACTTCGATCCGGACCGCTCGATCGCCGCGACCTTCCAGGCGCTGCCGGGCGCGAGCTTCGTGGTCAACGGCGCGGCCCAGGCTTCTGACTCTGCTTTGACGACCGCATCGATCGAGATGAAATGGATGAATGGATGGTCTGCTGCCGCGACCTTCGAAGGCGAGTTCTCGAACGTCACCGAATCCTATGCGGGCAAGGGCGTGGTGCGCTACGCGTGGTGATGTCCGTTTGACCCCAAACGGACCTGCCGAGCCTCACGAGCTCAAAGACGCCCCCGACTAATTAAACGCACCGTCACCGTAATTCGGAGAGCCTCCTTCGGGAGCGGATCATTGCCTGATCGATCAGGTCTGTTTCTTTTTCAGACGATCAACCCGCACGTTTTGAAACTCTTCAGGTCCCTGCAGCAGGCGACGCTTGCGAACCGCCTGTTCATCCGCGGTCGCAGACGGATCGGCAAGCCGGTCCAGCTGATCAGCAGCCATCACCTTCGCTTCATTCGCCCGCGCTTGCGAAGTCTGATTTGGGCGGACATCCCCCGATAGGCCTAATCCCACCAACCGCCGAACAGCTTCCGATAAAGTCGGTTTATCGGGCTGGTTCTCTGCCCATTTTACGATAGCAGCACGCGTGATCTCGTCCGCTCGAAAACCCATCAGGGGATTGGACGGGCTGACGGCTTTTCGTTTTGCAGCTTTTGCTTTTTCCATCTTGCGTATCAGCAAACCCGAATGAAATTGTTGAGGTCGCACGAGATGCCGATCAGCCTGGACCAGCCCCTCGAAGTGTTCAGGATTTGGTTGAGCGTTTGCGACCAGAGGTTTGTTTGCCTGCGCTGTTTTCTCGAGCCAGTCGCTCAAGCTTGAGCCGCTCACGATTCTCGTCGAAGGCTTTTTGCATTCTGGCGTATTCCGTCACGACCGGCTGAACAGGCTTGAATGCCCTATTGGCCTCGCGCACGGCGCGGCTTTCAGGTGCTCGTTGGGACATCTCAATCTCCCTTGGAAGGCGGTGTCGCCTCGAACTCAACGTGGCCTTTCTCGCGGACTCATGCTGTCAATTACTCGTCATCCCCTTCGGAAATGCGGCTGACGCGAGAGCTGTCAGTATTGGCTGTCACAGACCGCCATCGATGAGGCGACACGGGTCTTGGAAGGCTAACGGTCGCTACCGCCAATGGTTTCAAGCGCCTGACGGGTCTTGCTTTGGCCGCGTTCTGAAAGCAGGCGCTATTTGGCCGAGCTTTTTTGGCCCTTCTTCTTGCGAGTACTCGCAACGGCCGGTTCAACACCCGTGCCCTGCGCTTCCCTGGCTTGCCTCAGCGCGCGCAGCCGCTCCATGTTCTTGCGCACGGCAGAGGCTCTCTGCTCGACATCCGCCATGGCTCGCGCGCCTTCTTCCTGAGCCAGACGTTGCCGGTTCGCGCGTGCGCTCGTTGCCGGACTTGGCTCAGCCGATTTTCTGCTTGCCATCTGTGCTGTCCGAAGTTGGAAACGCAACAAGCCCGCTCGATTGCTCAATCGAGCGGGCGATCGTCATCTCAGTACATCCGTGATGATGACGTTCGCGTCTCAAGCCAAAGACAGATTTTCCGCGCTTGTCTTGCCGCGCATCTTATCGGCCTTGAGCTCGAAGTTAACCTTCTGCCCCTCGGCAAGACCCGGCAAACCGGCACGTTCCACCGCGCTCACGTGAACAAACACATCGCTGCCGCCATCATCGGGCTGGATGAAACCAAACCCTTTTTGGCCATTGAACCACTTGACGGTACCTACCGGCATTTTTCTCTTTCCAAAGCACATCTCGCGCGGCAATCGCACGATTTCCATCCAACTGGTCGATGTCTTTGGGAAGGGGCCCGCGGGCGCTTTCAGAAAGGCACAGCGGCAAATCGAACTTCGCCAGCATACAGGCTCAACCCGTGAAACACAACCCTGAGCCGAAATAAACTCGCCGGATCCGGGCGTCCCTCTGGAACGAACCGTGAGCCGGCCACTTCGCCGACGCTGGCCGTCGTTGCTCAGGGCCGGGACGAGATATTTTGAAAGTCTGGAACGCAGCTCACTACTGAATGTTGCCTTTA